>NZ_BAABMR010000042.1:0-1061 GCF_054767495.1 Acidiphilium sp. MT5 | reverse complement strand
TGAGCTGCTGCCGGTTTCGTGGACACCGAGATAAGGTGTTTAACGCGACAGGAGAGCAAAATGGTTCGCAGGCAATATACGCGTGAATTTAAGTTTGAAGCGGTTCGGTTGATCAAGGAACGTGGTGTTTCGGTTGTCCAGGTGGCGCGTGACCTTGATGTTGGCGAGGGGTTGTTACGACGCTGGGTGAGGGAGGTTTCGGGTGATCCGCAGCATTCGTTTCCTGGGCAAGGGCAGATGAAGCCCGAGCAGATGGAGATTGAACGGCTTCGGCGCGAGGTCAGCAAGCTAAAGGCTGAGCGTGACATTCTAAAAAAAGCCGCGGCCTACTTTGCGAGGGAGTCGACATGAAGTTTGGCTTTATCGCAAAACATCGAGGAATTTGGCCGGTGCGATTGCTTTGCGAGACGCTCGATGTCTCGCGCAGCGGATATTATGCCTGGGCATCACGCGCACCCAGTCTGCGTGCTCGCAGCGATGAACGGGTTGGGGCTTCAGTCAGAACCAGTTTCCTGAGCAGCGACCGCACCTACGGCGCCCGGCGCGTGTGGCATGACGTGCTGGCCGAGGGCATTGCCTGTGGGCTGCACCGCATTGAGCGGCTGATGCGGGCCCAGGCTCTGCGCGCCCGTCCCCGGCGCAGGCGGCTGCCGACCGATAAAGGCGAACGAAGTGCTGAGCCCGCCTGCAATGTTCTGGACCGTCAGTTTGTGGCCTCGGCACCCAACCGCAAATGGATTGCCGATTTCACCTATATTTGGACTGCCGAAGGCTGGTTATACGTAGCGGTAGTGATCGATCTGTTCTCCCGCCGCGTGGTTGGCTGGTCGATGAGCGCCACGATGACGGCGCAACTGGTCACCGATGCATTGGTGATGGCGATCTGGCGGCGTGGCAAACAAGACGCCCTGCTGCATCATTCAGACCGCGGCAGCCAGTACACCGCGGAGCCGTTCCAGCGGCTCATGAAGGATCATGGCGTCGTTTGCTCCATGAGCAGGTCAGGCAATGTCTGGGATAATGCCGCCATGGAGAGCTTCTTCTCTTCAATGAAAACTGAA
>NZ_BAABMR010000041.1:0-1171 GCF_054767495.1 Acidiphilium sp. MT5 | reverse complement strand
GGCTCTTATAGCGTTGCCTGTTGATATGGTCCGAGACCGATGGCACCGAGGATCAAGGCGTCGGGTGTGACGTTCTGTCCCAGCGCTTCCAGCGTTCTGCGCCAACCAAGATAATTGGGGAGATTCTTGGTGGCGACGCCGTGGAAGCGCCGGAGCCATTCCTTCAGCCGGCCATGATAAGCGTTGACATTGTTGATGTGAAAATCAGGCGCGTTTGGTTGTGGCTTACCTGGCATTGGCAGGATGTGCGTCGGAATGCCCGCCTTGCGCGCGAAGGCAACAATCGCGGTGCCACCGTCGCAACAGAATTCGTTGGCGGGAGTTACAATACCGTCCAGTGCCGCTGTGATCGACAAGCGGTTCAGTTTTGGCAGTACGGCATCGGTGGTGGCGCCATGCCGGTCACGCGCGACAAGCACAGGTATCTGTTCAGCGGAGATCCCACGCTTGGTGGGCCTGCCGCCTCTCTTGCGGGCCTTACGCGGCATCGCCGATCGCTTGCCCTTGAATGACTCCAGGATAAACGTCTCGTCGCCTTCGACGATCCCCGACAGGGCGTGGGGTTTGTCTTTGGCCAGCTCTTCAAGAAACCTGTGTCGCCACCTAAAGGCAGTGGTGTAATGCACGCCGCTCCGTTTCGCCGCTTTCGCCGTGCTGACACCGTCGATCATGGCCCCAGCTTGTGTGGCCCATTTTTCCTTGTGCCGCAGACGAGCCAGCGGCGTTTTCGTCAGGGCGTTGAATGTGCGTCGGCAGGTCTTGCAGCGATAGCGTGGCAAATCTGCAGACTGACCCCAACGCACAACGTCGCGGCCGTCACAATGGGGGCAGCCGACGCTATCCACGCGCCGCTGCCCGAGTTCAGCCACGGCTTCCCCTGCAATTGGGCTCGATGCCAGCGCGGCAGGCAACACCATTGCCACCGACCGTTCACCAGCGCTCGTCAGGTCGATGCGCGCCGTCATAAGATCCTGCGATACGTCAGCTTCATCAACATGGCTGTCCGACGCCTCCAAAAGAGCCAGAGCCTGCCATGTCCGTCGCCGCTGAGGAAAGGTCAGCGACGCAATCCGCCCGAGCCAGGATTCGAAATCTGCCACGTCCAAGGATCGTCTCCTCACATCAAACCAGACCCTCGTAGCCAATATCAACAGCTAACGCCATAAGAGCC
>NZ_BAABMR010000040.1:0-1283 GCF_054767495.1 Acidiphilium sp. MT5 | reverse complement strand
TTTCATTGGATTTGAACAACTCAACTTTGGCACATGATGCCGTTGGGCCGTCCACACCAACAATCTGCCTATCCAATGACTGCTTTGATCCAGTCTCGTTGGGTGATCGAAGCGATTTGTTCTGGCATCTGCATGAACTTGTTCCAGGCGTTTCGGCAGGCGGTAAGGATTTCGTCGTAGCTGTTCCAGACCTGATGGCTGAGGAAGTTGCTGCGCAGAAATTGCCAGATGTTTTCGACTGGGTTGAGCTCTGGGGAATAGGGCGGCAGCGCTAGCAGGCTGATATTGTCGGGCACCGGCAGACGTTCGCCGGCTTGATGCCAGCCGGCGCCATCGAGCACCAGCACGGCGTGCGCGCCGGGTGCGACCTGCGTGCTGATTTCGCGAAGATGCTCGGCCATCGCCTCGCTGTTGACCGCCGGCATGATGATGGCGGCGCCGATACAGCGTTCCGGGCAGACGGCGCCAAACAGATAGGCTGAGTCATGGCGATTGTCGCGCACAGCCAGTGGTCGGGAACCCCGCTCTGCCCAGACATAGGTCAGGGTTCCCTTCTGACCGACACGGGCTTCATCGGCGAACCACACCTCGATTGGCTTACGGGCCGCCCTGGCCGGGATCGCTGCCGCTACCAGGCCAGCGAAGTCTTTTTAAAAATGTCCTGCGCCGCAGCGTCCTTCTTCGGATGATACGGACGCGGCTGGACCCGCGTGAACTTGAGCCGCGCCAACAGTCGGCTGATCGAGGTCTCGTGCAGGGTAACCGAAAACTCGGCCTTGATCCGCCGCTGCAGGTCGACACAGCGCCACCGTACCACGCCGTCACGCTCCAGGTCCGGACCCTGCCTGACCCATGCCGCGATCTGTGCCTGCTGCGAAGCCGACAATCGGGGTGGCGGGCCGGTGCGGCGCGGCGCATCGCCCAGTCCTTCAGGGCCCAATCCATTGTAGCGGTGCACCCAGTCGCGCAGCGTCTGCCGGTCCATGGCACAGGCCGCAGCCGCATCGCGCCGCGACCAGCCTTCGAGAACAAGAGCAATCGCCAGCAGTCGCCTCGAAACTTTCGCATCCGTCGTGCGAGCCGCCCGCTCACGCAGCGCCATAGGCGACAAGTCCAAACGCGTTATCGCTACCGTCATCGCAAGCCTCCTCCGGGGAAGCTCAGCGAATCATACCCGCCCGAGCCGCGCCAACTCACATTCGAGTCAACGGAACCTCAGGTTGTTGGTGTGGACGGCCCAACGGCATCATGTGCCAAAGTTGAGTTGTTCAAATCCAATGAAA
>NZ_BAABMR010000039.1:0-1336 GCF_054767495.1 Acidiphilium sp. MT5 | reverse complement strand
AGAGTCATTGGCTTTATGCCTTGATTTTTGCCATAATCGCTTTGTGCAAATTGACCCTGCATCCCTGCCCGACGACCCGGCGATCCTCCGTGAATTGGTTGCCAATTCAGAGATCGAGATTACCGGCCTGCGTGCCGAGATCGACAAATTGCACCTGCTGATCGCCAAGCTCAATCGTCACCGGTTTGGCCGCCGTTCCGAACAACTCGATCCCGATCAATTATCGCTCGCCATTGAGGATCTCGAGCAGGCCCAGGGCGCCGGGGACGCTGCCGCTGACGCCGTGATCGATGCGATGGCACAGCAATCTGGGGCAGGGCAATCTGGAGCCGACAAACCCCCGCGCAAACGTCGCCAGCGCAATCTCGGTGATCTGCCTGCAAGCCTGCCGCAGATCGAGGTGATCGTCGATCTCGATAACAAAACCTGTTCCTGCTGCGGCGGCACGCTGCATCAAGTCGGTGAGACCGTGACCAGGATGCTCGACATGGTGCCGGCGATCTTCCGGGTGAAGGTCATCCGCCGACCTCGCTATGCCTGCGATGCCTGCGACACGCCGATCGTCCAAGCCCCGGCACCGCCCCGCCCGATCGATGGCGGCATGGCGACCGAGGCGCTGGTCGCGCACGTGCTGGTCGGCAAGTTCGTCGATCACTTGCCGCTTTACCGGCAGGCGCAGATCTTCGAACGCCAGGGGATCAAGCTCAACCGTTCAACACTCGGCGATTGGGTCGGGCGCGCCTGCTGGTGGCTGAAGCCGGTCTACCACGCCATTCTTGCCCATGTCTTCGCCCAGACCAAGGCATTCGCTGACGATACCGTGCTACCGGTGCTCGATCCCGGACGCGGCAAAACCAAATCCGGCCGATTATGGTGCTACGCAGTCGATGATCGGCCCTGGTGCGGACCAGCACCACCAGCCGCCGCCTTCATCTACGCGACCGACCGGAAAGGTGAGCATCCGGCTGCGCATCTGGCGAAGTTCCGAGGCGTTCTGCAGGTCGATGGTTATGCCGGCTTCGGGGCGGTCGTCAAAGAGCGCGTCGATGACCAGATTGCGCTCGCTTTCTGCTGGACCCACGCACGACGATATTTCTACGAATTCCATGCCTCGACCCAATCGCCGATTGCAGCCGAGGCTCTCGCCCGTATCGCACAGCTCTATGCGATCGAGGCTGAGATCCGTGGTCAGCCCGCAACAACTCGGCAGTCAGTGCGGCAGGCAAAATCCCGACCGCTCATCGAGGCCCTGCACGACTGGCTGAATGCGCAACTGGCGCGCATCTCCAAAGGTTCGGACCTCGCCAAGGCGATGCGCTATACGCTGCGCCATTGG
>NZ_BAABMR010000038.1:0-1428 GCF_054767495.1 Acidiphilium sp. MT5 | reverse complement strand
TTTGCTCTCCTGTCGCGTTAAACACCTTATCTCGGTGTCCACGAAACCGGCAGCAGCTCAATGCACCGGGAAATCGCGATCGCTGGTCTTATGTGCTATTGGTCGAAGAGCTGCGCCGCGCCAGCGCGCGTCCCGACGCCGACGCGCAAGAGCTCTTTAGGCGCATGTGCTTCAACGCTCTGATCTCCAACGCAGACGATCATCCTCGCAATCACGCGATGATTGCCAAACATACCGACTGGCGCTTGTCACCGGCCTACGACCTGACGCCAACATCACCTGTCAGCCAGGATCATCGCGATCTCGCCTTGCTGATCGGCGACCAAGGCCGGTTCGCCAACGCGCAAAACCTGCTCTCTCAATGCAGTCGCTTCATGCTGACCCGTGAGGCTGCGGAGGCGATCATCGTAGAGATGACGCGCACGGTACGGGATCGCTGGTATGAGATCGCGCGCAGCGTCAGCGTCACCGAAAGTGATTGCGCGCTGATCGCGGGCGCTTTCGCCTATCCGGGATTCCAGACCCAATCAGGAAACTGAAGCATCATCACCATCATCATCGCGACCGTCACCATCGCCACCATGATGATCATCATCAGCAGCGGCATGTGCAAATGTTGGCCCTCTTATAGGCGATGAGCCAGGCGCAGCCGCCCCGGGTGATGGCGGCCTTCGGGTGTAGCAATTCTGCCGATCTATGACCGGGATGGGCGCAAAGCCGCCGGGGTCGAACAATCCATAAGGGCCTTACCTCGCCGAATTGTAACCCAGAACAGCCTTCCCTCATACCGCGAGGCAAAGGGGCTTGCACCGATTAATGACTGGCGACTGATAATCTGCCGCCATGTCCGCGACCAAAATTCTCTGGGGCCAAATTTTTGCTGTTACCACCGCCGTGCTCGCCTTCGTTTGGGCCGCGACGGAATGGGTAGCGTGGCGTTTGGCGTTCCAGCCGGGCCTCGGTCATCCCTGGTTTTTGCTCCTCGGCTGGCCGGTTTATCCGCCGCCCGCGTTCTTCTGGTGGTGGCTCGCCTATGACGCCTACGCACATTGGGTCTTCGTCACCGGCGGGTTTATCGCTGCTTCAGGCGGCATCGCTGCCGTGGTGGCCGCAATCACCATGTCCGTCTTACGCGCGCGGGAAGCCAAGCGCGTCACTACCTATGGTTCCGCACGCTGGGCCGATGCGCGCGAGGTTGGGGCAGCCGGGCTGCTCAGCCCTGATGGCGTGGTGCTCGGGTGCTGGCGGCGCGAATATCTGCGCCATGATGGCCCTGAGCATGTGTTGTGCTTTGCGCCGACGCGGTCCGGTAAGGGGGTTGGCCTCGTGGTGCCGACGCTGTTGACCTGGCCCGGCTCGGCCATCGTGCACGACATCAAGGGCGAGAATTGGACGCTCACTGCTGGCTGGCGCGCTCAATTTGGGCGC
>NZ_BAABMR010000037.1:0-1494 GCF_054767495.1 Acidiphilium sp. MT5 | reverse complement strand
GACGCCTTGATCCTCGGTGCCATCGGTCTCGGACCATATCAACAGGCAACGCTATAAGAGCCATTCTAAATGTCGCATAACTTAGGATAAACGCGACACATTCCAAAGACAGAAACGTTCGGAAATCGCGAAAATCAAGACTTATGCAAACTCCGCTTGCCTAAGGCACATCAACGGGTTACGCTTTGCATAAGATGTGACCGAAAAAGCCCCCTCTTCCGAGCTGATTGGCTATGCCCGCGTCAGCACCTATGGCCAGACCCTCGATGCCCAACTCGCGCAGTTGAAGGCGGCCGGCTGCGCGAGGATTTACCGGGAGAAGGTGAGCGGCGCGCGGGCTGATCGAAAAGAGCTTTTGAAGATGCTCAAGCACCTGGCGGCCGGCAAAGTGGTGGTGGTCACGCGCATTGACCGCCTGGCGCGCTCCACCTTCGACCTGTTTGCCATCGTCAAGCAGATCGCCGATGCCGACGCACGTTTCCGTTCGCTGGCTGAACCTTGGGCCGATACCGGCACCAGCACCGACCACCTCATGCTGGCCGTGCTGGGTGGCCTGGCGGACGTGGAACGTGATCTGATCCGCACCCGCACGGCCGAAGGTCGGAGCCGAGCGACCGCGCGCGGGCAACACATGGGGCGCCCCCCTGCCCTCACCCCGCAGCAGCAGGCCGAGGCGCGGCAGCGCCGGGCGAACGGGGCCACGCTTAAGGAGCTGGCGCGCAGCTATGATGTGAGTCCGGCGACGATTTCGAGACTCACGGCGACATGAACGTGGACGCCCCCGAACTCACAGTTGCCCGCTATGCCGCTCGTGTATCGTTATGGGCATTCAGCGTCTCGGCTTTGTCGTTGTGTGTAGCTTTCGCCGCTTTTGTCCTAGAGCTTCGTCGTTGGTTTAGCGAAGGCGTAAGGCTGTCGATGTCGGTTATGTCGGATGCGATATTTGTAGGCGGCGGCCTGGAAGATAAGAAAAAATACATCGCTATAACCGTAAGGAACCGAGGTGACGCAGCGACCACAATTACGCATATGGTTCTCTATAATTATCCCAGCCGTCTTGCTGTCTGGCTCCCCAAGCGCCCGCGCTTCATGGTCCGATTGCTCAAGAAGTACCAACCGGCGACATTCATCGTAAATACAACCGATATGCCACCTCCGTACGTGCTCGAACCGGGAAGAAACTGGCATGGCATGGCAGCTCACACTCCAGAGCTAGAAGCGATGATTAAGGCTGGACGGCTGTTCGTCGGGGTCATCGGTTCACACAGCGACAAACCCCGGTTAATGCGCGTTCGGCGTTGGACGCCTCCGAAGAACACTAAAGCGGCCTAAACTCACGCTTTCTATCAAGTGCCATCTGCGATTTGTGCCGCACCCTGCCGCCATATATATGATAATGTCCTTTATCAGATATTTGGAAGAGGGTAGAGTCGTATCCATCCGGTCTGGGCCGCCTGCCGCTACGGGAAGAAGCCGCTCATAAGAGCGCTGCTA
>NZ_BAABMR010000036.1:0-1497 GCF_054767495.1 Acidiphilium sp. MT5 | reverse complement strand
GGCACCGCTCTGTGGCCATGGAAAACCACCCCGCTCCAGCCGCCGGGTCAGCAGGCAGAACCCGACGCCATCATGCCAGATCAACTTGATCTGAGATGCCTTGCGCCCGCGGAATGCGAACACCGCACCGTCGAACGGATTCCCGGCAAAATGCTGCTGGATCAGCATGGCCAAACCATCCATCCCTTTGCGCATGTCAGTCCGGCCACAAGCCAGATACACCCGAACGCCCGATCCAGGCGCAATCATTGATCCCTCAGCGCCGCCAGAACCCGGGCCAACGCCATCTGATCAACCGCCGTGCCAACCCGGATAATCGCGCCATTGGGCAACGCAATCTCGATCTGCGCACCCGAACGGGCTCGATCCCGTGATCGCCGCTCAAGCGTCGGCGCTGTCGTTCGCTCCTCCGCATCGGCCATACGTTCAGAACCCCGAACCATCGGCATTACCATCGCACGGGCGAAGGTCGGCACAACAGCACCAGCATTATCGCGCATACCAACGCAGCATTGCTGGCGCCACGTGCTCAATTGACCGCTGCTGATGTCGTGACGCCGACAAATCTCCGCCCGAACAACACCCGGCTCCAAGCTCTCCGAGACAATCGCCTGCTTCTCAACCATCGACCATCGTCGCCGCGCGCCACGCGTGATCACCTCAACACGCTCAATCGGAGCACTCCTACGAGCGCTCGTAGGAGTGCTCGCTATTGGTGCCCCGTCAAAAACCTCATTCAATTCTTCCTGCATCATGCCGATCAAAATCGGCATCACATCGACTCACGCCAACAAGGTCAGAGAAACAACGCTTACTTTGGATGAAGGCATGCGAGTATGTCCGTTCGTTTGAATTATTGCCTTAAGGCGAGCATCGGTAGCTTGTAGCGAGGGCGACATCGCGAGGGCTTCGGTCAAGCGGTAGCCGATCAGCCCTGGCGGGACGCTCTTGCCAACACCTCCAGTGTCAGCGCCCACTCTCTCATGTGTGGTCCGCATCCACCTTGCCAACGCAGCAGCTACCAAAGGCGGAAACGCATTGCCGATTTGAGTGGCGACAGCCTGGAATCCGCCCTGGAAATCATGGCTGTCTGGGAAGCTTTGGAGTCTAGCACACTCTCGCAGAGACAGAGGTCGATCAAGACCGGGGTGGATTAGTTCCCGAGGGGAAAACGAGGTGATGGTAAGGGAAGCATGATCGGCATCAAGACGCCGAATCCCGGCTGGGGCTCCGCCACGCTTCTCAGAAGGCATGCCATCTGCCACTCGTCGAAAGGCCCTGCTCCGAAAGCTTCCAGGCCAAAGCTCCTCCGGTAGATTTCGCAAAGACTGTCCTGGTTTAAGAAGCTTGATGCGTTCGGCGTTTCGGTCAAATTTAATGACGGCATGAGCGCGAGGACCGGGTGGCCGTGTTCGCATGCGGGCGTCGTAGTCTGGTAAGCGTTGTTTCTCTGACCTTGTTGGCGTGAGTCGATGTGATGCCGATTTTGATCGGCAT
>NZ_BAABMR010000035.1:0-1582 GCF_054767495.1 Acidiphilium sp. MT5 | reverse complement strand
CAAGCCAGGCAGTAAATCAGCCTCGCCATGGCTGCTACAATTGCTGGAGCGCAAGCCGCGCAAACTCGCGGCAGTAGCTCTGGCCAACAAGATGGCCCGGATTATCTGGGCCATGATGGCGCGCGGCGAAGCGTATCGGCGCCAGCCGACCGCCGCCTGAACCGCGCGCCGGTGCCGGGGGTTCAAGGAGCAGCAGAAGATGATAATCGGTCGAACCGACGAGCGACAAAATCCGTTAATACCAATGGCACGCTATCGCATGCCGCCAGGCTGTTTGGATGTCGCTCGCGGAACCCATCTGGGCCAGCGGTCATAATACCGCGTCAACAGGCCGGACACATGACCGCATTCGAACCAACATCAGATTCCGCTTCACGTACTTGAACCCAGCGGGCCGTCCACACATGGTATAACATATGACCTAACCGAACGACGCTCAGGTGGCCGACTTCAAATCGGAACGGTGGCCGGAATGAAATCGGAATAGGTGGCCGGCTTCAAATCGGAATGCATGGCCGGCTTCGTCGGAATACGCAGCGGCTCAAGCCGGGGAGCCCACCCATTGCCCCGGCTTGATCGTGCTCTTCGCCACATAACTGCGGCCGCAACATAACGCGAAATATGTTGTGGACCACATATTTCGCGGTTTTGTGAACTGTTCAGGGAGTTTGAGGCCCGGTTATCACCGGTGATGCGCCAGGATCATCGTGCTGGTGACAAGGTCTTCGTCGATTATTCTGGCAAGCGGATCGGTATTGTCGATCGGGCGAGCGGCGAAGTTCGGCAGGCGGAGATCTTTGTTGGCGTGCTGGGCGCGTCGAGCTTTACCTACGCCGAGGCGAGCTGGACCCAGACCGACTTCAAATCGGAACGGTGGCCGGAATGAAATCGGAATAGGTGGCCGACTTCAAATCGGAATGCATGGCCGGCTTCGTCGGAATACGCAACGTCGGAATAGGTGGCCGACATCAATCGGAATTCGCAGCGCTTACCGTTCCCGAGCCTGGGTGGTTCGTAAGACCGCATGTCCGTTCCCGAGCGTGGGTGGTTCGCCCTACGCTGCGCGGTGACGAGGGTTGCCGGCATTGGGCGGGCCTATCCTCAGCGCAGGAGGGCAGTCACCTCCTTGATCGACAACGAAGACTTGCGTCCACGCCTTGAGTTCAAGCTGCGTGCGCGTCTCGATCCACACGCCGTCGAGGATCCGGAGCACTTGGCTTTTGACGTGTTCGGGAAGGAGCTTCGCGACGGCCGCCTCATAGACAACGGCAATCTCGGCGCCGGTGCGTGAGCGAGCGAAGAAGCCATGGTCACCGGCCCTCGCCTGCACCACGAGCTCGGCGTCGCCGCGACCATCGACAATAGCCGCCTCCTCACCGACGGCCCAACCCGCCGCGCACCGCGCTCGCACCGCGCAGGTGTGGCACCCGCGGCCGGGCTTCGCTGCTGCGGGGTGAGCGCCGAGCGCTTCGGTCAGAAGTTTAAGTTTCTTCACGAGCTCAAATTCAACATCGACGAGTGAGCTGCTGCCGGTTTCGTGGACACCGAGATAAGGTGTTTAACGCGACAGGAGAGCAAAATG
>NZ_BAABMR010000034.1:0-2480 GCF_054767495.1 Acidiphilium sp. MT5 | reverse complement strand
GGGACGCCCGGCGCGATTGTCGCTGGCTCATGCGGCCAGCGCGGTTTCGGTCTTCGATATTTTCCAGATCCAGGGCAACAATTCGTGCAAGGCATTCGCCTTGGTCGTGCCGGAGACAATGCGCTCAAGCACATCGACCAGATATGCATAGGGGTCGAGACCATTCAGACGCGCCGTGTTGATCAGCGATGCCAATATGGCCCAGGTCTCGCCACCGCCCGAAGACCCGGCGAACAGAGCGTTCTTTTTGGTCATCACAACCGGTCTGATCGTCCGTTCGACCACATTGGAATCGACCTCGACCCGGCCATCAGTTAGGAACACGCACAGCCCTTCCCAAAGACCGAGCGTGTATTTGATCGCCTTGGCCAACGGCGACTTCACCGAGATTTCGGTCAGACGATCCATCAGCCAGGGCTTGAGCGCCTCAATGAGCGGCAACGTTTCAGCTTGGCGAACCGCAACGCGGTTCTCGGCACTGGTGCCGCGGATACGAGCCTCGATTTCGTAGATCACACCGATACGGCGCAATGCTTCTGCCGCGATCGGGCAGCCAGTGGCCACGAATAGCTCAAAATATTTCCGCCGCGCATGCGCGAGACAATAAGCGAGAGTGACCACCCCTCCGGGACGGTGGTGCCGGGTCAGTCGGTTGTAACCGCCATAAGCATCCACCTGCAGCACACCGTTGAAGCCCGCGAGATGATCATCGACAGTGCTGCCCTTGCGATTGTCAGTGAATAGATAAACCACCGCCGGTGGTGCTGGCCCGAGCCATGGTCGGTCATCCATCGCGTAGGCCCAGAGACGCGCAATTCGCGTTCGCCGTCGGGTTCGATCCAGCACTGGCAGGGGCGTGTCGTCGCAGAACAACTTTGGCGTGGCCAGGATCGTGGCGGCGAGCGTCGCATGCAGCGGCTTGAGCCACCAGGCCAGCTTTGCCATCCAATGCACCAGTGTGGAGCGATCGAGGTGGATACCCTGACCCGCGAGCATCTCGACCTGACGGTTCAATGGCAGGTGCCAGGCAAACTTCATCGCCGCAACGTGGACCAGCAGTGCCGCGGTCGGCAGCCCACCATCAATCGGGCGCGGTCGGGCTTTGGCCTGCACCACCGCAGTTTCGCATACCCGGCAGCCATAGCGCGGCCGGTGGATCCGCTGAACCCGAAGAACAGCCGGCACCACGTCGAGTTGCTCGGTGACATCATCGCCGATCTTGTGAAGGACCCCTGCGCAACACGGGCAAGTCGTGGTGTCCGGTTCGATCGTCACGTCATAACGCGGCAGATGCGCCGGCAGGTTGCCGATATTGCGCCGACCCGGTCGGCTCGGCGCGCGGCTTTGCACTGTCGGCTTGGGTAAAGGTTTCGGTTCAGGCGGAGTTGCGCTGAGATCGTCAAGTGGCAGGCTGGGTTGATCCGGCATCTCTTGTTGGCGCTCGGATCGTGCGCCGAACAAAGCCCGCGAGAGGGTGGCGACCAGAGCCTTCAGCCGCTCCACTTCCGCCGTCAGATCGGCGATCCGCATCGCAGCGCTGGTCTGATCATGCGAGGAAATAGGCGTCTCCAGCATGTCTGCAGACTACCAGATCAGCGGCCCGTTTCGCCAGGAAAAAACAAGAAATTTTCTATATTTTTTCCGCGCTCACCGCCGCAACGAACGCAGTTCGCCTTGCCAATTCTGTCCAATCTAACCCCGTAAACAGCAGGCGTAATTCCGTCGCACTCAGACTGATCACGCCGTCTCGGACCGGTGGCCACGTAAAACCACCCGCTTCGAGCCGCTTGGCTATCAAGCATAGACCCGAACCATCCCACATCAGGATCTTGATCCGATCAGCCCGCTTCGACCGGAATATGAATATATCTCCCGTGTACGGATCAAACGTCAGCGTTTGTGTCACCAGAGATGCAAGCCCGTCCATGCCACGCCGAAAATCAACCGGCTGGGTCGCTACCATGATCCGCAACCCCGGTCGCGTCGGCAGGCCGAGGATCATAACGCTCGATCAAGCATGGTCAGCACGTGACGCAACGCTTGCAAGTCCACGCAACCCCGCACCCGCACCCGCGCCCGCCCCGCCTCAATCTCAATCGATCCCGCAGGATCACCTGCGCTCGCGCCCGGTGCCGGATCAACCGCAACCACATCGGGCATCATCGTTGGCCGTGATCCAGCAGGGTTCGTGGAAAGGCAGAGTGGCACAAAATGCGCCCCAGCCTTAGCCTCGCAACCCCCCAGAATCTGCTGACGCCATGCCCACAACAATCCACGCGTGATCTGATGCCGGCGTGCAACCGCCGTTACCTTCGCTCCAGCCACCAAGCTCTCAGCAACAATCGCCGCCTTCTCAGCGTCCGTCCAAGATCGACGACGCATCCGCCCCGTGATCAGCTCAATCCGGCGATCAGGACCATTGAGCTGCTGCCGGTTTCGTGGACACCGAGATAAGGTGTTTAACGCGACAGGAGAGCAAA
>NZ_BAABMR010000033.1:0-2678 GCF_054767495.1 Acidiphilium sp. MT5 | reverse complement strand
GTATCCATCCGGTGAGGACCGCAGCCTGATAGCGGCGCGGCGTTTACGGATCTCTGGAGTGGGGTTATCAGGCGGCGTGTGCGACTGGGTTGTGGTTTTGCGGCGCGATCCAGTTCCAGGGCATCAGTTCCTCGATCCGGTGGACCGGATGGCTGGCGATGCGCGCGAGGATGTCGGCGAGCCAAGCCTGCGGATCGACATTGTTCATCTTTGCCGTCGTGATCAGGCTGTACATCATGGCCGCCCTCTCTCCACCGCGGTCGGAACCCGCGAACAACCATGATTTTCTGCCCAGAGCCATGGTTCGCAGCGCACGCTCTGCCGCATTATTGGTGAGGCAAATCCGCCCGTCGGTCAGGAACCGGGCGAAGGCTGGCCAACGGTTCAGCATGTAGTCCATCGCCTTAGCGACATCGTTGTGACGCGACAGCTTGGCGCGTTCGGCGCGCATCCAACTCTCCAGCTCGGTGACCAGCGGGGCGCTGAGTTGCTGGCGTGCCGCCAGGCGTTCGGCAGGCGACCGACCGTTGATGCCCCGCTCAATCTCGAACAGCGCGTCGATCCGCTGCACCGCAGCCAGCGCCATTGGGGCGACGAAGGCGGGCGTCTTACCCTGAGCTTTGCGTTTGGCGTTGCGTGCAATATCGGCCAGCTCGAAGAATTTTCGTCGCCCATGAGCCCAGCACGCCGCCTCGATGATCGGCCCCGGAGATCGGTTCGGCTCATAGAGCTTGTTGTAACCGCCATACGCATCAGCCTGGAATATGCCGCTGTAGTCGGCGAGATGGGTTTGCGGGTGAATGCCGGCGCGATCGCGCGAATAATAGAACACCGCGCAGGGCGGACCCGATCCGCTGAATGGCCGATCATCGCGCACGTAAACCCACACGCGCGCGATATCGGTCTGACCCTGCGCCAGCACCGGCACGGTAGTGTCATCCCCATGAACCCGCTCGCCGGTAAACACCATCGACTTGATAAAGTCATACACCGGCTTCAGCGCAACACAGGTGGCCCCGATCAGATCCGCCAGGGTGGAGACGCTGAGCGCAACACCTTCCAGAGCAAACCGTTCGGATTGGCGGTTCAGCGGCTGATGCAGACCGAATTTGTCGTAAGCGATCATCGCGAGCAGGCTGGGGCCGGCGAAGGCGCGTGGAATGGTGTGGAACGGTGCCGGTTCCTGGCTGATCTTCTCGCAATCGCGGCAGGTGAACTTCTCCCGCACATGCTGGATCACCTTGAATGTCCGCGGCGTGGATTCCAGCGTCTCGGTCACACTCTCGCCGAGCTTGGCCAAGCGTGATCCACCACAGCAGAAGCATTGGGTCGGCCCGGGCAGCACGATCCGCTCACGGGGCAGGTGTTCGGGGAAGGACTGGCGCGATGGACGCTTGCGGGTGAAGCCAGCAACATTTGTGGTTTTGGCTTTCGCAGCCTCCTGCTCGGCGCGCAGTTCATCCTCGGTCGCACTGGTCTCGAGATCTTCAAGTTGCAGCTCCATCTGGTCGAGCAGCCGGGCCGTGCGTTCCGCCTTGGGGCCGTAGAGGGCGCGCTTGAGCTTCTCAATCTGCAGCTTCAGATGCGCGATATAGGCAGCGGTATCAGACTGGCGCGCACGCGCCGCAGCTGAATCGGCTTCGGCTGCATCCGCCCGCTCCATCGCTCCTCGAACGATCTCTTTTAGGGCGGCTATGTCGTCCGGCAAAGCCAGCGAATCGATATCCATGAATTGGATTAAATCATAAAATACGAGAGTTTCGCTACAAAAATCCGCAGAAGACAGCGGATTTTTACCCTGATTTTCTGCACTTACCCCGCCGACTGCGGTCGCCAAGTTTGTTGCGGATTTCGCCAGTCGATCGCTTCCAGAAGATAACCAACCTGACCCGCCGTGAGTGACACAACCCCATCCGTCGTCTGTGGCCAGATAAACCGCCCCTTGTCCAAACGCTTCGCAAAAAGCGATAAACCAACGCCATCGTGCCAGATCGCCTTAATCAGCGATCCGCTGCGTCCCCGGAAGAAAAATACGTCCCCGCAGAATGGCTCCCGGCCGAGACCTTCCTGCACCTGCAACGCGAGCCCCCTCATCCCGCGACGCATATCCGTATGCCCCGACGCCAGCCAGATCCGCACACCTGCCGAAACCGGGATCATCGCCGCACCGCCATCATCACCCGACGCAAAGCGGCAATCCCAATCCCGTCATCAACCCGAACACAGGTGCCGTCCGGCAGCACGATCTCAATCCGACCCGGAGCCGATCGACCCGCCCGGCTTTGCTCTACCGGCTCGCCGGAGGACTCGTTCACCGCCGCTGATTTGCCCGATACGCGCGGCATCGACAGTGCCGCGCTCGCCACCACCCGAACCGGGATGAACTCCGGCTCTGTCGAAGACACCGCTAACTCACCGCGCCGAACCTGACCACGCCATTTCCACAACTGCCCACGCGAAACATCATGCCGCCGCGCAACATCCGCAAATACCGCCCCCGGTGTCTCAGCCTCCGCAACAATCCGCAGCTTGTCCTCATCCCGCCAGCGACGCCGACGCTCAGACCCCGTGATGATCTCCATCCAACCAACACCCTCCGAATAAGAAGCAGCTCATAGCAGCGCTCTTATGAGCGGCTTCTTCCCGTAGCGGCAGGCGGCCCAGACCGGATGGATACG
>NZ_BAABMR010000032.1:0-4500 GCF_054767495.1 Acidiphilium sp. MT5 | reverse complement strand
AGTCCGGTGATCAGCCCAATCATGCTAAGCTTAAGCCCTGCCCTTTGGAATAATATCGGGAACAGAACCCAGACCAGCGTATCGGCGATCTTGTTGACCACGCCGCCCTGGCACAGCGCGCGTGTTGCCTGGTCCTGGAACGAGACCCGCATAAAGACCGCACCCCAGCCTGGAGCGGGCAAGGGTTCTGCCGGTTGCGCGCTCTGCGCATGCTCCGCCCGAACCCAGGGCAACGTGTCGCGAAGCATGGTAGATAAGGCCAATGCCGCCACAATGGTCGCCAAACCAAAGCAGAGCAGGGCAATTCGTGGCCCGTAAGCCAGGGAGAGATCAGCGGCAACAAACCCTGCCAACCCGACAGCGATATAGCCAACGGCCTCATTAATCCCCACCGCGAGACCGCGCTGATGGCTCGCCGCCAAATCGATCTGACTGGTCACGGTCATGGTCCAGGTAAAACCCTGGTTGATACCCAGAAAAATATTGGCCGCGATAATCCACCACCAGTTCGGCGCGGCGTAAATCAGCAGCGGGATCGGCACACCGGCAAGCCAGCCCGCAATGAGAATGGGTTTGCGACCGTAATGGTCAGACAAGGTTCCCGCGACAAGATTGAGCACCCCCTTCACCAAACCGAACGAGAGCACGAAGCTGGCAAGGAACAAGAACGCACCGGGCTTTACGCCGAAATCCGCACTCAGCGTTGGCAAGACAGCGCGCTCCATGCCGATAATCAGACCAACGAAGAACACCTGGCACGCCTGCAACCCGAACTGACCTTTGTTCAGCCGGATGCCGCGCCGTAATTCTGATAGGCTGGCGGTGATGGGCGTTCTCCCTCTACTCACGATGTTCAACGTGGGTGATCTTGACATGGCGTTGATCGTGTTCAATCACTCTATTCGTTGAATGATTGAGTGAACTCACCGTGATGTCAAGCCCCAGTCCGAAACACCGCATTTTTGCGGGCCTTGCCGACATCGCCCAGGCGATTGGCCATGCAAGTCGGCTGGATATTCTCGAGCATCTGGCGCAGGGGGAACTCAGCGTTGAGGACTTGGCGATGCGAACCGGCCTGTCGATTGCGAACACCTCGCGACATTTGCAAATCCTGCGCAAGGCGCGTCTTGCGGAGCCGCGCCGCGCGGGAAAGCGCATGATCTATCATCTGGTCGGTGAGACGGATGTGATCGTTCTACTGAGCGCGTTGGGCCGGATTGGTGAGCGCAATAGCGCGGAAATCCAGCTTGTCATGGCCAACTATTTCGGCAAACGGGATATGCTGGAGCCACTAACGCGCGCCGAGTTACTGGCACGGATCAAAGCGGATGACGTATTGCTCCTCGATGTCCGCCCCGACGACGAATATGCAAAGGGGCATATCCCCACCGCCATCAATATCCCACTTAGCGAGCTCGAAGCTCAGATGGTGAGCTTACCGCGCGATCGGTTAATCGTGGCCTATTGCCGCGGGCCATATTGCGTGTTCGCGGTTGAAGCCGTCGCGCTCCTGCGGGCGCAGGGTTTCGAGGTTCGCCGCCTGGAAGATGGACTACCCGAATGGCGGACGGCAGGGTTAATGATTGAACCGTGACGCCGGTTCCGTGGTTGGGTCTGGGATGCCAATTCCAACTAATGACCACTCAGGCAAATGCCAAGGTAGACACGAGCAACATTCTTGTCGCGTGCCCGACGCGCAGGATCAAGGCTGGCGAGCCATTGATTGCCCTGCTCCGGCACGACGGGCAACGCGCCATTCATCAATGATGCATGGTCGCAGCGGGCACGATTGTGCGGAAGATTGCCTGTTGGTTTGAATTCAGCGCTGCATAAGCCTTCAAATGATAGGGGACCATCGCCATTCCAACATTAGTTTGGGCCTTGCCGACGGCATCAATATCAGCAGTGATTTGCTGCAAGCTGGGATTTTGTTGCGCGGCGTCCTTCTCATATTGGGCGTATTTGGCCTGCAGGAGGGCGACAGCTGATCTGGTGGCGTCGACCATGCCCATAGCCAATATCTTTTCCTGTTTGATCTGCGCGGGCGTCAGATTAAGCACTTTAGCGCGGCGCAGCACCCAGCCCGGACCGGGATGGTGGGCGCGGAACAGCATTGGAAAGCCGAGCGAATGTGACCGGAAATAGAGCTTCCAAGACGCCACCTTCGCGGGAGCAGGGTGGGCTGTCGTTGCGGCAAACGCCGAGGGACCGATGGCGACGAATGCCAACGCTGCGGGGAAGATCAGAGTGTGAAGTTTCAAGTCGTATTCTCCTTGAGATCGAGGCCGAGATGGTTCTCGCCCTTTCACCGTTCGCATCAAGCGACTCTCAGGTTACGGTCATTGAATATAAAATATTCGTGAGCTTGCGCAGGTCAATCGGCGCCGGGAGACCTCATCCCGCTTCGCCGAAGTTCCCGCCGGCAAAGCGCGGCTCGAGGCGGATCAATCGTGATGTTTCGACGGCGGCCTGTCGATGTTTTACGGCGTCGCGATAGGCGGGGTCACGCACCATGGCGACAAAAGCGGCAATCGAGGGATATTCAGCGATGAACACTGCATCCCAGCGCTCCGTGGTCGGCCCAATCAGCGTGTGCTCGAACCGACCGAGCCAAACCTGCCGACCACCAACCCGACTGAATATCGGACCACTCTCGCGGGCGTAGGCCCGATATGCCTCAGCGCCGGATATATGCCGCCCATCCGGATACACCGCCCGGTCCCGAAAGCGAACGAGGTTGAGCATGTGGATCGTGCCATTGCGTGGCAATGCCTGAAAATCAGCAAATTGCTCGCGGGTTGGATCGATGAATTGGTCCATGGCGTCTTGCTCCTGCGCAGTTTTGACCGTGCGGCAAATGTGTTTTGCACTGAATGTGGCGGCTAGTCGATCCAGCGTGTCCATTTGGTGATGGTCCACCCAAAGCGCGAGAAAAGTTGGTTTTGCCACTGCGTGTGGCGCGACAAACAGGGTGAGAAAAACCGTCAATCAGCGTGATAAAAAACTGACCGCGATGTGGGGCAGGATATCGTGTTTTGTTTTGGTTGCAAGGGCGATTATCAACTTGATTGACGCGGGGCGGCAATCAGGAAGATGCTTTGGGGGATTGGCGGGTGGTGGGTCCGCCTGTGGCTTTTTTTCGTTCGATGGCGGTGCGGCGCCGGTAGCTTTCGACGTTCATTTCGAGGATGGTGGCGTGGTGAACGAGGCGGTCGACGGCGGCTAAAGTCATAGCCTGATCTGGGAAAATCTTGTTCCACTCACCGAATGCCTGATTGGCGGTGATCAGGATTGAGCGATGTTCGTATCGTCGGCTGATCAGTTCGAATAACACCGAGGTCTCGGCTTGGTCCTTGGTGACGTAGGAGATGTCATCAAGGATGATCAGGTGGTAGCGATCGAGTTTGGTAATGGCGGCTTCGAGGGTAAGTTGCTGCCGCGCGATTTGCAGACGTTGGACGAGATCTGTGGTGCGGGTGAATAGGACACGGTATCCGGCCTCGATCAGCGCGCGCCCTATGGCCGCCGCGAGATGACTCTTGCCCACGCCGGGCGGGCCGAACACGAGGCAGTTGGCGCCGGTTTCGATCCAGGCGTTACCTGTTGCGAGAGCGGTGATATGGGCTTTGCTGATGACGGGCACGGCATTGAAGTCGAAATTATCGAGAGATTTGCCAATGGGCAGGTGGGCATCAAGCAAATGACGTTCGATACGACGCCGTTCGCGATCGGCGACTTCGTGCTCGGCCAGAGCGGTGAGGAAGCGAGCTGCTGGCCAGCCGTTTTTATCTGATTGCACGGCGATATCGGGCCAGAGGTATTTGATGGTGGGCAGGCGAAGTTCGCCGAGCAGAAAGGCGAGCCGTGCGGCGTCAGCCGTGGGATTGGGGTTCATGCGAGATCTCCGTGGTTAATGGTGCCTAATTGGTCGTACAGCCCGAGCGACACAGGCTCGATCATGACTGTCGGCCCACTGGCGCAGACGGGCCGGAAGCGTTCGCGCAGGAGATCGAGGCTGGGGAGACGGCCGGTGTCGAGTTCGGTCTCGAGCACGCGGGCGAGTTCGGCTTCGCAGGCGCAATCATGCGCGAGGGCGAGCAGTTCGACGGCGATCTTGCAGGCGGCCTTGTCGGATCGGCGTTCGGCCAGCGCGTGGTAGGCGCGGGCATAGGCCGGGTGCGGGAACAACTGGTCGCGATAGATCAGATTGCGCAGGGCACCCGGCTTGCGGCGCAGTGCCTGGATCACATGACGATAATCGATGACATGATGATGCTTGCCGCTGGTTTGGTCAGCGCGACCGCGGACCAGGGTGAGCACGCGACTGCCGCCGAGAAGGCATTCGAGCCGGTCATCATAGAGACGCACGCGCAACCGCTGCCCGATCATCCGGGAGGGCACGGTGTAGAAGACCTTGCGGAGCACAAAACCGCTGGATGAGCTGCTGCCGGTTTCGTGGACACCGAGATAAGGTGTTTAACGCGACAGGAGAGCAAAATG
>NZ_BAABMR010000031.1:0-5155 GCF_054767495.1 Acidiphilium sp. MT5 | reverse complement strand
AACCAATAGAGAATCATAACCAACTGAAATCACTCACCTTAATTTTCGGTCAGACACTGAGATGTCGGCGCGATATCACTGCGTGTGGGAGTGGGAGCACACCCCCTGGGAGATGCAACAACATGCGGCTGTCGCTATGGGAAGCGTCATTGGTGGCGCTGCGGGTGGAGCAGCGTCCGCCTTGGCCGAGAACGAGAATACTCCGCCAAAAATTAGACCGTGGTTCAAGGCCTGTATGGCTCGCCAAGGTTGGGACGGAGATGGAACCTGATTATGCTTCGCCCGCCACGCAAGCAGGCAGAACCACTTAACATCAACTACTAATTTCGGGGCATTCGAACGTTCGTTTTGCTTTTTCGCGGCCCGATGAAAGTTGATATCAGCCGATTAATCCAATATGCCTATGCGAAATTATTTCGGAATGGCCAGCAACATGCCGCATTTGCTCTGCCTGCTGATTGGAACCCGTAAGGGGGCCTTCATCGCCCAATCCGACGCTGCCCGGCAGAGCTGGACATTGCGTGGTCCGTTCTGCGATGCTTGGCCAATCAATCACGTCATTGGCGATGCTAAAACCGGCATCATTTACGCGGGCGGTGGCAATCCCTGGTTCGGCCCCGCTGTTTGGCAGTCGCCCGATTGCGGCGCGAGCTGGACCCATTCGAGCGCTGGCCTGCAAAATCAAGCCGGGGATGACCCGGTTACCGCCGTTTGGAGTTTGGCCCAAGGCGTTGATGGGCTCTATGTCGGCGTTGAACCTGCGGGCCTGTTTCGTAGCGCGAATGCTGGCCACACATTTGCGCCAATTTCAGGTTTGCAAGCACATCCTTCGCGCCCGCACTGGAATCCCGGCGCTGGCGGATTGATCCTGCACTCCATTGTGCCGCACCCTTCCAACGCTCAGGAAATCTGGGTCGCTATTTCAGCCGCGGGCGTCTTTTACACCGATGATGGTGGCCAAAGCTGGCACGCCCGCAATCGTGGCACCCGCGCCGATTATATGCCAGAAGACCAGCGCTACCCTGAATTCGGCCAATGCGTGCATTCGCTGGTCATGGCCAGCAACATGCCTGAGCGCCTCTACCAACAAAACCATTGTGGCATGTATCGCAGCGAGGATGGCGGGGTGCATTGGCACAGTATCGAGGCGGGGTTGCCCTCCAGCTTCGGTTTTCCTGCCGCAGCACATCCGCGCGATCCTGCAACGCTCTATTTATTTCCGCTCAACGGCGATACGCTGGGCCGCTATGTGCCCAATGGCCAAGCTGCTGTTTGGCACACGACTGATGCTGGCGCGCACTGGCAGGCACTGCGCAACGGCCTGCCTGCCGGGCCTGCCTATTTCGGCGTGCTGCGCCAAGCTCTGACCACCGACCCACTGACCCCCGCCGGAATTTATTTCGGCACCAACACCGGCGCGCTCTATGGTAGTGCGGATGAAGGTGAGCACTGGCATTGCATTGCTCAACATCTCCCGACGATTACCTCGGTCGAAACTATGGTGATGTCGGCGTGAGCGCTACGCCGGTTCCCGAGGTTCATATTTGCTTGCCTGCAGCCTTGCTTCAGCTCTTTCCGAACTGCCCGAAAACCACAAATCTCATGGCGGCCACGGTGTCTGCCGCTATTGATGCCTTGAATACGCGCTGGCCTGGTTTGCGCGATCGCCTCTGCGATGAACGGCCCGCACCCCGGCGCCATATTAAAATTTTTGTCGACGGCAAACCCGCGAGCCTCACCACGCCGCTCCATCCCAACGCCGAAATCGTTATTCTTACCGCCATCAGCGGCGGTTAATTTTGCACCTTCATCCGTGAGCGCGCCGCAAAGCTTGGTCCAAATCGGCGAACAGATCCTCTTCGTGCTCAATGCCAACCGACAGCCGAAGCAAATCGGTGGGGCAGGGGGTTCCGCTCCCTTCTATTGAGGCGCGATGCTCGATCAAGCTTTCCACGCCGCCCAACGAGGTGGCGCGATGCCAAAGCCGGGTTACTGACGCTGTGGCAATGGCGGCGGCTTCACCGCCAACGACGCGGATCGACAACATCGAGCCGAAACCGCGCTGCATTTGCCGTCGCGCAATCGCGTGGCCAGGATGCTGAGGCAGCCCCGGATACAGCACGGCGCTGACTGCCGGGTGCACCGCGAGGCGTTCGGCGAGGCTTTGAGCGGAACGCGCTTGTGCTGCTGCGCGTAAAAACAGCGTGCGCATCCCGCGCATCAACAAAAATGCCTCGAATGGGCCTAAAATAGCGCCGCCCAATTTGCGCTGAGCGATAATGCGCTGCCAATAGTGATCATCACGGGCGCCAACGAGCGCGCCGGCCACCACATCCGAGTGACCATTTAAGATTTTGGTCGCGGCATGCATCACCAAATCGGCCCCCAGCGCGATGGGCTGGGTATGGAACGGCGAAGCGACGGTGCTATCAACCGCGAGCAACGCGCCGGCCTGATGCGCGATCTCGGCCACGGCGGCGATATCAGTGATCGTCCAGAGCGGATTGCCGGGTGTTTCAATCCAAACCAGGCGCGTCTTGCCGGGCCGGATCGCGGCTTTGACCGCATCGAGATCATCCATCGCCACGAAATCGACCGCGATGCCGCGCCGGGGCAATTCGGTGGCGAGCCAATGGCGCAGCGCCCAATACATGACGGTCGGCGCCAGCACATGATCGCCATGATCGAGCGCAGAGAATGCAGCAACGGCGGCGGCCATGCCTGAGCCGAACAGCAACGCGCCAGCGGGTGCGTCTTCCAGCATCGCGAGCACGGCTTCAGCGGCCCGCACCGTCGCGTTGTCAGGTCGGCCATAGACGAAGCCCGACGAATATTGATTATCGGCATCGCGAATGAAGGTGGTGGCAACATGGATCGGCGCGATCACCGCCCGGGTGATCGGGTCGATCGTGCCCATGGCTTGCGCCGCGCGCGTTTGCGGATGATCGGAATGGGCTGGATTGGTCGGGTTCATGGAGGCCTCAATGTCGGATTATTGATCAGTGCGGTGAACCGCGCGGCCCGTCAAGCAAGCGTGTTCGATGCGGATATAAGTTGCCAAAGAGTGCCATTTCGGAATACGAAGCTGAGTGAGCGACTAAATCTAATTAGCCGATGTAGGGAAAATATCGCACTACTCAGAGGCAGCGTGATAAATCCGTTGCACCGTTATTTCGTGAATTGTGTTGTGAGCTTGTTCAATATGTTTTGCAACAAAAATTACCTAAATTAGAGCGCTCAGGCGACAAAATTTATGCAAACTGTTGCAAACTTCCACCGCAAAATTCATGTTGACGCGTATGATCCAATGATCGCGCTGCCATAGCTGCTTGGGGTAAGGAAACTTAGTTACGCGGAACACTTAAGTCGAATGTCCGCTATTCAAAGCCCTGATCCAGAACCGGGCATTTTGCTTTCCACCCATGGCCGACTTGCTGGTGCGTATTTCACCAATGCCGCACCGCACTAAAATCCAGGTTTAAAGCGGAACGTTCCGGTGCATAAATCCGCTGTAGATCAAACCCTGATTCGCTCGACTTCGTCGAGGCTGATGTCATCCCGCCGGCGATCATAGAGCTGCGTCGTTCGGGTGCTCGCATGGTTGGCCATGGTTGCTGCGTTTTCTAGCGTGCCGCCATTTTTAAGGTATGCCGTGATTCCCGTCGCCCTAAAGCTGTGGTTTCCCACTTTGGTTTTGATCCCGGCCGCCGCGGCGCGCCGGCGGACCATCGCATGGGCATTGGCCTGGGGCAGCGGAGTCGCAGTGAGCCGCCCGGTGGCCGCGGCCGATTGTCGGAAACAGCGGCCCCTTCGGATCCTCGCGTAGGCCGGCACCGTCGAGATAGGCGGCCAGCCAAGCCTCAAGATTGTGGTGGCAGGGCATCTCGTGCCGCTTACCGCCCTTCTCATGCAGACGCACCCAGAGCCGCCGGTGCTGCACGAACACGTCCTCGATCTTCATGCCGAGGGCGGC
This sequence comes from Acidiphilium sp. MT5, assembly GCF_054767495.1. Lineage (NCBI taxonomy): Bacteria > Pseudomonadati > Pseudomonadota > Alphaproteobacteria > Acetobacterales > Acidocellaceae > Acidiphilium > Acidiphilium sp. MT5. Next base: position 1,182 of record NZ_BAABMR010000031.1, on the reverse strand, counting down.
TCCCACCCGGACGAAGGAATAGACCATCAGCCCGATCAGCGCCCGGTCGCGCAGCCCGATCGGCGTGGCGACGTCGATCTCGTCCAGCAGAGCGCGCGCCTCCTCCGGCTCGAGCACAGGCGTCCGGCCGGATTTCACAATGTGGCTGGGACCGCGCACCGAGGCGGCCGGATTCACCGGCACCACCTGGCCGGTGACTAGCCAGTCGAACAGGTGCCGCGCCGCCGCCAAGCGCTGTTTCGCGGTGGGGCCGGCCCGCTCGCGCGCCTGCAGCTCGACCCAAGCGGCCACATGCAGCGGCCGCACCTCAACAATCGACTTCACTCCGGCATCCGCGCACCAGGTCAAAAAATCCGTAACCGCACGCCCATAGGCTCGCCGCGTGTGCGGGCTGCGGATGGCTGATGCAAAAAATTCCAGGAATCGACTGCCAGCACGATCGCCGGCAGCTACGATAATCGCCGGTAGCACCACTGGCTTCAAGTCGGTAAAGGTAAGAAAGTTGATCACCCCTTGCGTACCCGTATCGTGGTCGCCTTCTTCACGTTCTTTTTCACCGCTTTCTTTTTGGTCTTGATGGTCGAGCTAAGTTCGAGTTCTCGCCTTTGGCCAGGCGAAAGTTTGCGGGTGCATTCATATTCCAACGTTGTCGGCACTCCTTCCCCCTGCTCGTTGGCTGCGTAGCTCTCTCTATGTCCTCGATTGAAACCTTTCCGGAACCATGTCTCCGCTAGGTCACCTATCTTCTCGCGAAGGAATTGCCTCAGCCCCTTTCCCGGGCGAGGGCCGTCGTCCGCAAGATGCTTCATGATTTCGGTGATCGTGTTGTTAAGAGACTCCGAAGCCCCTCTTCCCCCATCGTTAGCCATCTGTCTTCCCCTCCCTTAGGTGGCTCTCGCCAGGACTCTACGTATCCATCCGGTGAGGACCGCAGCCTGATAGCGGCGCGGCGTTTACGGATCTCTGGAGTGGGGTTATCAGGCGGCGTGTGCGACTGGGTTGTGGTTTTGCGGCGCGATCCAGTTCCAGGGCATCAGTTCCTCGATCCGGTGGACCGGATGGCTGGCGATGCGCGCGAGGATGTCGGCGAGCCAAGCCTGCGGATCGACATTGTTCATCTTTGCCGTCGTGATCAGGCTGTACATCATGGCCGCCCTCTCTCCACCGCGGTCGGAACCCGCG
>NZ_BAABMR010000030.1:0-5612 GCF_054767495.1 Acidiphilium sp. MT5 | reverse complement strand
ATCCAGCAGGCTCGCCACCAAATCCAGCACTTCCAGTGCCTCAATGTCTCGCCCCGCCAGCACCGCCTCCACGGCGGAAAGATCAAAACTGCCCGCAAACACCCCCAGCCGCCGGAACGCAATTCGCTCCTGCTCGCTCAGCAGCGCAAAACTCCAATCAATCAGCCCCCGCAACGTCTGCTGTCGCGGCAAATGGGTGCGCGCCCCACCCGTCAGCAGCCGGAACCGATCATTCAGCCGCGCCAGCAAATCCTTTGGCCGCATCAGCCGAATGCGCGCCGCCGCCAACTCAATCGCCAGGGCAATCCCGTCCAGCCGCTGGCAAATCGCAGCAATATCCGCCGCATTATCCGCCGCCAGCGCAAAGCCCTCTTGCACCAAATTGGCGCGCGCCACGAATAATTCGATACCGGCATAGGTCGCAGCATCCGCAACCGTCATCCCCGCAATCGCTTCCGGTTCCGGCACCGCGAGGGTGGGCAGAGCAAAACTTTTCTCGCCCGGCACCCCCAGCGGGCTGCGGCTGGTGGCCAGGATCGTCACACCCGGATTGCGCCGCAAAACCGCATCCGCCAGCGCCGCCGCCGCCTCAATCAAATGCTCGCAATTATCCAGAATAATCAGCATCGAGGCCCCGCGCAGCGCCGAGGCAAATTGCTCCGCCGCATTCCCACTGCCGTTCAGCGCAATATTCAGCGCCGCCGCCGCACTCGCCGCCACCTGCTCGCCCTGGCTCACGCCCGCCAGTTCCACCAGCCATACCCCGTCCGCATAGTTCTCCAGCGCCTCGGCAGCGCTCTGCAGCGCGAGCCGGGTTTTGCCAATCCCGCCAGGGCCCAGCACGGTCACCAGCTTGTGGCGCGCCAGCAGGCCGCGCACATCCGCCAGCGCGCCGTCCCGGCCAATCAGCGTGCTCGTCTGCTCGGGCAGATTATGCGGCCTGGCATTCAGCGTCCGCAGCGGCGGAAACCCTGTCGCCAATCCCGGCCCAGTAAGTTGGAAAATTTCTTCACCCTGGCCCAAATCCTTGAGCCGGTGCATCCCCAGGCTCTGCAGCGCATAAGGCTCCGGCACGCCACCGGCTCCCGCCCCCGCTGTTACTGACGCTGCCACCGCCGCCGAGACCAGAATTTGCCCGCCATGCCCCGCCGCCATAATCCGCGCGGTGCGCCCCAAAGTCAGGCCAAAATAATCATCATCCCGAAATTCCGCCGGCCCGGTATGCACGCCAATGCGGAATTTTAACCCGCCCACCGCCGCAAAATTTTCTCCGCCCAAGCGCGTCTGCAGTAAGGCTGCCGCCGTCAGCGCCGCCTGCACCCGCGCAAACACCGCGCAGCCACCATCGCCGGTGGTCTTGAACACCGCACCACCCGCTGCCGCCACCCCCTCGCGCAGCAGCGCATCATGCCGCGCCATCGCCGCCCCCATCGCCTCCGGATAGCGCGCCCAGCGCTGAGTGGAGCCTTCAATATCGGTGAACAAGAACACGTAATGCGTGTCCGCCCGCGCATTGATATCAATTAAATGATCCATCTGGCTCCCAGTCGGCGCGGCGGAATCGAATAATGCTCGCGCCACCATACTGGACGATTTATTGGGGAGGCAAACGAAAATGAGATATCTGTCGGGTATTCGCTCGCCATATAGGCAGGGCAACATGTCCGCACCGATGCCAACGCTGCGACCTGCAGCGATCGTGCCGGAGCGACCAGGAGCGAAAACCCGGAGGGGAGATTTGGCCGATATCACTGCGCCTGAAGCGCGGTATGACTTTCCGTCCGATGATATTTTCACAACGTCCAATTCTGACGTAATGGTATGCCATATATCTTGGCATGAAATAGCAATTTCTCCCCCGCCCGATCTCCTTGGAACCCGACTGATGGTCGCGACAGGATCATTCTGTCCGCAGTCCGGGTCGCAGGAGTTTTCGATGTTCAAAGCCTATGCCCCCTTTTTAATCCAATTTTCCCCGGAGGCCCGCGCCTTGCTCAACCAATCCATCTCAACCGTCGCGCCGATGGTGTTTCGCGCCGTCGCCGCGGCACAAGCTGGCTTTGATATTGCCCATCTGCCGGTTCGCATCGGCGACGATACATTTGCCGCCTCGTCGCGGATCATGCCGTCCGGCACGATTGTGATTGAGCTTGACGTCGCACCGCTGGGACTAATCCCCCGGATGGTGACCGGAGCGGCGCTGCGCAACGCCACCAAGATTGCGTTCGCGCGCGGCGGGAGGATTGCACGATGACCAGACGCTTTGTTGGTGGGCCGCGCGTGCACCTATTGGATGATAAGTTCGAGATTGATGATGGCACCGGCAATAACGCCGACGCCCGCAGTTTGCTGCTCTATGCGCTCAACGTGATGGGTGCAGTCGAACCGGCGTCGGATGAGGCGCAGGTGCTGGTCGGTTGGCTGGCACGCAACCGGCAAAAATTGGGTCTGAACGAAAAATTATTCACCGCGAGCGATACCGAACGGGGTGAACGGCACGGTAAGGACCGCGCCATCAGCAAAATCCGCTGGGCGGCGTTCCGACAGGCGATGCGAAAGCAGCTTGCTGCGGCTAAGTCGGCCAACAGCCCAATGGGCAGCCATTCGCTCGATGCCGGATTTGCCGCCATCAACGACGCGCTTGGGCTGCAGGGGCTTGATGCGGCGCTGTTCAGGTTAATCATATTGTATAAGCTGGATAGCCGGTTTGAGCGGCTGTTTGATGGATTGGCGTCGGCGCGCGGCCGTGCCCAAATCCTGCGGCGTTATCCTGATCTGTTCGCCTTATTGATTGGCGGCTCTCCGAACCAGATCAATGCGCGCTTTCGGGGGGATGCACCGCTGGTGGCCTCGGGCGCGATCCGGCTGGACGATGATGGCGACATCCAGATCGCCAGCCGATTGGTGACCCTGATCCACGCCTGCGCATTGGGACAGACCGATGTCCGGCGCGAACTGCTCGGCGCCCCTATGGTCGCGAAGCTGCCTTGGATCGCATTCCGGCATCTGGGCGCCGAAATCGAGATTGCGCGGCGGATCCTGCGCCAGGCGGTCGAATCAGGCAACGAGAACGGCGTGCATGTCTTGCTCTATGGGCCGCCGGGCACGGGCAAAACCGAATGCGCCGCCAGCCTCGCGGCCGAACTTGGGTTGCCGCTGCATGTGATTGGTGAACGGAGCGATAGCGGACGCGAACCATCACGCGGCGAGCGGCTTTCTGACTTGCTGCTGGCGCAGCAAATCGGCGCGATGGGCAAGGCGCTGTATCTATTCGACGAAGCGGAGGATCTGTTTCGGTCGAGGGGCTTCGCGCGTGAGCCGGACCCCAAAATTTTCGTCCACCGCCTACTCGAAACAGCGAAGGTGCCGATGATTTGGGCGGCGAACGATCTTGAAGCTTTTTCTCCGGCCGTGCTGCGACGCATGACCCTCTGCATCGAGGTGCGTTTGCCGCCACAGAACCGGCGCGCGGAGTTGTGGCAAGAACTCGCCGAGGCCGAAGGCGTGCCACTCGACACACCCACCGCCCGAAAGCTGGCCCGTCTGATCCCCTCGGCCCCATCCGTCGCGCGAACGGCGCTGCGGGCGACCCGATTGGCCAATGGCGATGCTGAGACCGCCGCCTTGGTTGCCACCGGCATGGCGCGTGCGATTGGGCATGGGTCGGTGCCGGCCCCTGAGCCCGAGACCGAAGCACTCTACGATCCGGCCCTAAGCCACGCCGATGGTGATCTGGCAGCCATCACCGACCGGCTGGCGCGGCCGGGGGCTGCGCGCAATGTTTCGCTCCTGCTGTCAGGCCCACCCGGCACCGGCAAGAGTGCGTTCGCCCGCCATTTGGCTGATCGAATGGGTTTACCCGTCTTGCAAAAGCGGGGTTCAGATCTGTTCGGTCCCTTTGTTGGTCAAACGGAGCAGCAGATTGCCGCCGCATTCGCCGAGGCGCGCGCAACCGGGGCGTTCCTGATCTTCGACGAAGCGGATAGTTTACTCCTCGACCGATCCGGCGCGCACCGGTCCTGGGAGGTTAGCCAGGTGAATGAGATGCTCACCTGGATGGAAAGCCACCCCCTGCCCTTCGCCTGCACCACCAACCTGCCGGATCGGTTGGACAAGGCGAGTTTGCGGCGGTTTCTGGTGCGGCTGAATTTTGCGCCCATGCGGGTGGACCAGGCAGCGCATTTATTCCGACGCACCTTCGGCACCGAGCCCCCGCCGGGCCTTGCACGGCTCGATCGACTGACCCCGGCAGATTTCAGCCGGGTGGCTCGCAAAGTCGCCGTGCTGGGGTTGCCGTCCGATCCTGAATCGCTCCTCGCTTTGTTCCTCACCGAACTGGACGGACGTGAGGGCACCGCCCGGCCCATTGGGTTTGGCGCGAGGGGACAACAAAACCGTGAACCACATAACGCACAGCCAAATGCGCCTTGCCCGACCGAAGCGGGCGGGGCATGCTTTGGCTGTGCGTTATGAACCTGCCACCCGATTAGTTCGCCTTGCGATGCGTTTGGCTGCCTCGCATGGCGGGTTATCGCTCGACGAAATGGCATCCGAGCTTGAGATTGGCCGCCGCACTGTCGAGCGGTTACGCGATCGTCTCGAGCAGATATTCCCTCAAATGCACTACACCGACGGCGATGACAGGGTGCGGCGCTGGCACCTGCCGCGCGGCAGCTTGCCCGTTCTGCCCGCGCAACCGGGCGTGATCACAACGCTGGAAACCTTGGCACGGGAATTATCAGGGCGCGGCGATGATGCGCGTGCAACCGATCTGCGTGACGCGGCGGCAAGCTTGCGGGCCATGATGGCGCCGGCAGCCCTCCGCCGTTCCGAAACCGATATCGAGGCATTGATGGAAGCGGAAGGCAGCGCAACCTCGCCCGGCCCGCGCCTGAAGCTCGATCGCACCTTGCTCGCCGACTTGCGCACCGCGATCCTCGGGATGAAATTGCTGCAGTTGAAATATCGCCCCGCCGAGGCGACGCGCGCGACCACGCGCAAACTCTGCCCCTACGGCATCCTCTATGGCCGCCGCGCCTATCTAATTGCCCACAGCCCGAGCGGTGCAGAAATGCGGCTCTGGCGGATCGATCGGATCAGCGATCTGCAGATTTTGCCAGAAAGCTTCGACCCGCGCCCGTTTGACCTCGCTTCCTATGCCGCCCAATCATTCGGGGTGTTTCAGGAACCACCGCAGGATGTCGTGCTCCGGTTCAAACCCGAAGCGGCAGAAGATGCAGCGGAGTGGATATTTCATCCGTCGCAAATTGTTGAACCCCAGGCCGATGGCTCGCTGATCGTGCGGTTTCGGTGCGGAGGGATGCGAGAGTTGGATTGGCATCTTTATACGTGGGGGGATGCGGTGGAGATCATTGCGCCGAAGGAAATGAAGGTTACGCTCCCCTTTTGCCATGAGGCCCCACGTTAATGGATCATATTGAGCATGCATTAGACAACGGATGTCCCGCACGTGACCAATTCAACCTTCGGGCCGAATTGCTCCCGCTTGATGATCTTGCAGCCTCAATACTTTTGACCAGCGGCCAGCAGGTAAGCGTCGTTTCTCTGACCTTGTTGAAAGACGCGTGTAGCGCGACTATGCGGCGGCTTGA
>NZ_BAABMR010000029.1:0-6650 GCF_054767495.1 Acidiphilium sp. MT5 | reverse complement strand
TGGACAACCGAAACACCACGTTCCTTGATCAACCGAACCGCTTCAAACTTAAATTCACGCGTATATTGCCTGCGAACCATTTTGCTCTCCTGTCGCGTTAAACACCTTATCTCGGTGTCCACGAAACCGGCAGCAGCTCAAGGCGGTCTCCGGCCTTGAGAAGCAGCGCGTCGCTGTCGCCTTTCCGCTCGACATTCTTCCTGGCGTTCGTAGTTTCGATTCCGCTACGCGCCTGGCGGACCAGTTGAAGATCATCCCCGCCGAGCCGGGCAGCGTGGCCGTGTTCTTCCCGGCAGTGAAGGAGGCCTCCGGCCTCAGATTTCACCTGCACGGCCCCTTCGTGCCGGAGTTGAGTCGCGCCAGCATCAAGGAGACGAAGGCCAACACACCGCTTTTTGAGCAGCTTGCGGCGCTCGCCGCCGCGTCCCTACATCGCATCAAGGAACTCGGGCTTCTGACCCCCGACTTCCTTTCCGTGCTCCCTAATCCGCAGGATCAGGTTCCTCCCCGCTATCAGGGCATCCGCACCGCGATCATTGCGGCCATGAAAGCGCAGCCCCTCACACCGACGCATGACAAGGGACATGCGCCAGCAAGCCGCCTCATTCAGGCCAGGGTGTCGCTCAAAGAATTGCTGTCCGAGGCCGACATTGCATTTCTGGTCGATCACAATGGCGAGCCGCCGCTTTGGGCCATCGGCGCAACGCAGCGAAATAATAGGATCGACCAATTCCTGTCAGGACTGGAAATTCGTGATTGGGGCTTGGCCAGGTTCATAGAGACGCTGCGCAAACGTACGCGCGATGAAAATGGACTATATCCTATCAAGCCAGAGCCGGAGTTTCTGTTGTGGCTTAAGCAGAAGCCTGCCGCGTGGATGCAGGAGCTTTACGCCCTTCTGCACGCGGAGGCCCAAAACGTATCGTCTCAACTAAAAACCTTGCGCATTGTGCGTCTGTCTGACGGGAATCTAAGCCGGGCCGATCAGGCGTTCTTCGCTACCGGCACGATGGCCGGGGACGTTCCCGTCGTGGACACGGCGGTTTACGCCTCCGGCACCGGCAAGAGCGAGAAGGAGGGCGCAAAAAAGTTTCTGTCGGAAATAGGCGTTCGTGAGATCGGCGAGGCCGAGCAGATCGAACTCATCCTCAAGCGCCGCTACACGCACGAAGCTGCAATACCGGACGACAAAACCTACCTTCAAGACTTGAAACGCTTTGTCGCCTTCGTCGAAGAAACGGGCGACGGATCGCTATTCGGTGAATTTTATATTTTTCAGGGTGCGGACGGCGATTGGCAAACGGCCAAGGGCATCTATCTGGATCACCCTTACCTAGATACCGGCCTGGCCGCCTATTACGGCGCCCTCACGGGTGATGCCGTGCCGAAGGCGCTTCATGCTCGCTATGAAAAATGCGGCATCTCCAACAAAAATCTTGTCGCGTTCGCAGAGGAAATAGGTGCCAAGGTCAGCTTAGAAGTCATGCACGATACCTGCTACCGTAATCCAGATTGGCCAACCCTTGGCTCCGCAGGTGGAGCTTGGACGGCGTATGGGATCAACCGCGATTATTTCATTCCTCATCTCGATGAGATGCTCAAAACGCCGTCTCTAGAGCTTTCCCGCCTGATTTGGAAAACGCTCACGTCGCTTTCCTCTACATTCTTGCAGGCAGTTTATCGGAATAATTCGGCGCATAACGCGAAATATGCCGGGTCCCGCCTTGTGCATGGGCTACGTTCTGCAAAGTGGGTTCCGCAGGGCGACAGCGAGTTCGTGCGCCCCGCTGACGCATTACGTGTGCTTTTGCCGAAAGGTTTTCCATTCGATCCCGGCTATGCTTGGCTCAAGGCCGTTCAGTTCGGCGAAACCGCTGCCCGTAAGTCGGCCCAGGCGCAGCAGAAGGACGCTGCTGCTAAGAGCCTCGGGTTTGACGACGCTGCCGCCGCTGAGCGCGCACGGCGCTTCGCCAATGATTTGTCTTTGGAAGAGCAGGAGAAGATTCTCACCGAGATCGAAAACCGCAAAAAATCGGCCATCCCAGATCGGCCGCTCGCCAATCCCGAGCGGCGTGCGCAGCACGTACGCGAGCAGGCGATGCAGGCTCCCGACAAGCAGAGCGAAATCCGCGAGCGGTCGGTGTCCGTCGGCCGCGAGGATGTGAAGGCGCAGGCCGACACTTACCTGCGGGAGCATTACCGCAACGCCGATGGCGAGGTGACGTGCCAAATTTGCAAGGGGCCGCTACCCTTTAAGATCGACGGGAGCGAGTATTTTGAGGTCGTCGAGTTTTTGCCCGAACTGACGAAGCGCCACCCGCAGAATTATCTAGCCCTTTGCCCGAACCACTCCGCGATGTTTCGGCTCGTCAACGGCTCCAGGGAAACCATGCGCGAGGCGTTCCAAGCCCTCACGGACAACGAGCTTGAGGTGGTGCTCGCCGAGCAGGATTTGACCGTCTATTTCAGCAAGACTCACATCATCGACCTCAACGCCGTTCTTGATGCAGAGGACAGTCTTCCGGCTGGGCGCCAATGAAAAAGGTCGGGGCTACCTTCGAATTTAGCGCGACCGATTTGGTCGGGCATCTGAGCTGCAAACACCTGACGGTCCTGGACCGCTTGGTGGCTGAAGGCAGGCTACCGAAGCCGAGGGTGTGGGATCCTCTTCTGCAAATCCTGTCGGAGCGGGGCGCCGACCATGAGCGGGGCTATGTCGAGCATCTGACAAACGCGGGGCTCGATCCCGTTCGGATCGACGGCATCGACGTGACGGCTACATCCGTTGCCGAGACCCGCTCGGCCATGCGGCGCGGCGTTCCGGTGATTGTCCAGGCGGCCCTGGCGCATCAGGGGTGGAATGGGCGGGCCGATATCTTGCGTCGCGTCGAAGCGCCGAGCGGACTCGGCGCCTGGTCCTATGAACCGATCGACACCAAGCTGGCCCGTGAAACGAAAGCCGGCGCCATTCTCCAACTCTGCGTGTATGCCGATCTACTCTCGGACATGCAGGGCCTTCCACCCGAATACATGTATGTCGTGGCGCCCTGGTCAGAGTTTCAGCCGCAGCAGTTTCGCTTTGCCGATTACGCGGCCTATTTCCGAAAGGTGAAGCGAGCGCTCGTTGCCGCTGCGGCCGCCTCAGACGCCGATGATACTTATCCCGATCCGATCGAACATTGCGACATCTGCCGCTGGCGGGAAACGTGCGACAAGCGCCGCCGCGACGATGACCATCTTTGCCTCGTCGCCGGCATCTCCAAATTACAGATCAACGAGCTGAAGGCGCATGGCATCGCGACTGTGCAGACACTGGCCGGCATGCCACTGTCGCTCGCTTGGAAACCCGATCGCGGCTCGGCCGACTCCTTCATCCGCGTTCGCGAACAGGCACGTATCGTCGTCGAAGCTCGCGCGCCGGGCGCGGGCAAGTTCGAGCTGCTCCCGGTAGAGACTGGATTCGGGCTAACCCGCCTGCCCGAGCCTTCGGACGGAGATGTGTTTCTCGACCTCGAGGGCGATCCTTTTGTTGGCGAGCACGGTCTCGAATATCTGTTCGGTTATCTGTTCAAGGGCGCGGACGGCACTCTCGCCTATGAGGGCGATTGGGCGCTCACGCGCGTCGATGAAAAGCGCGCCTTCGAGAAGTTTGTCGATTTCGTCATGGTGCGATGGGCGAAATTCCCAAGGTTACACGTCTATCATTACGCCCCATACGAACCGGCGGCATTGAAGCGCCTGATGGGCCGCTATGCGACGCGCCAGGAAGAAATCGACCGGATGCTCCGCGCCGGTCTGTTCGTCGATCTCTACCGAATCGTGCGGCACAGTCTGCGCGCCAGCGTCGAGAGCTATTCGATCAAGCGGCTCGAGCCCTTCTACGCTTTTACCCGCGGAACCCCGCTCAGCGAAGCGAATGCCGCCCTCGCAAACTTCCAGGCTCATCTGGAACTTAGCGACGCGCCTTCGACTCCAGACGACGTCAAGACTACGGTCTGCGCGTATAACGAGGACGATTGCCGGTCCGCGGCGAACTTGCGCGACTGGCTCGAAGCGCAGCGGGCCAAGCTGGTCGCAGCGGGTACGGAAGTGCCCCGCCCGCAGCCGGGCGATGGGTCGCCGAACGAAAAGATCACCGACTGGCTGATCAAAATCAATTCCTTGATCGGCAGGCTTATAGCTGATGTGCCGGCCGATCCCGCGGAACGGAGCGACGAACAGCAGGCTCGGTGGATCTTGGCCAACATCCTGGATTGGCATCGGCGCGAAGAAAAGGCGGTTTGGTGGGAGTTTTTCCGCTTGGCCGATCTTTCGGCGGAAGACTTGCGCGAGGAGCGCGCCGGCCTTTCTGGCCTGGAATTTGTCGGGGTAGTCGGCGGCACCACCAAGGCGCCGATCCATCGCTATCGCTTCCTGCCGCAAGAGACCGAGCTTCGCGGTGGCGAGGAACTCCGCAATCTCGGTGGTGACAAACTCGGCAAGGTCGAGGCGTTCTCATTCGCCGACGAAACCGTCGATATCAAAAAGCGTCAGGACACTGCCGACCTTCATCCGCAGGCCGTGTTCGCCCACAGCCATGTCGATACGAAGGTCATTGCCGAGGAGCTGGTGCGGATCGGCGACCACGTCGCCGATCACTGCGTGGGAGGCCACGGGCCTTACCAAGCGGCGCGCGATCTCCTGCTCCGGGAGCGTCCGCGCGTCGGAAGCGAGCCGCTGCATCGCGCGGACGAGACGACCGTTGACGCCGCGGTTCGGATCTGCGCGCACTTCGCCGGTGGCATTCTGCCGATTCAGGGACCGCCGGGTGCAGGCAAGACCTTCACCGGCGCGCGGATGATTTGCGAGCTGGTGCGCCGCGGCAAAAAGGTCGGGATCACCGCCAACAGCCACAAGGTGATCCGTAACCTGGTGGACGCGACGATCAAGGCCGCCGATGAACTCGGCATTACCTTGCAATGCTGCCAAAAGGCGGATGAGGCCGGAGGCCCGCAGCACCGCCTCTTCTTCGCCAAGAAGAATGAGGACCTGTTCAGCGCGTTGAGAAGCGGCTCTGCCGCCGTCGGGGGCGGCACGGCGTGGCTTTGGTCGCGCCCGGACGCGTTCGAGACAGTGGACGTGTTGTTTGTCGATGAAGCCGCCCAGATGTCGCTGGCCAACGTGCTCGCGGTGTCGCAGGCGGCGAAGGCGGTAGTGCTGATCGGAGATCCACAGCAGCTCGATCAGCCTACGCAGGGGAGCCATCCCGAGGGTACCGAGGTCTCGGCGTTCGATCACATTCTTGGAGGGGAACGAACGGTCCCGGCCGACAAAGGGCTATTCCTCGAAGAGACTTGGCGGCTCCACCCAGAAATCTGCGCCTATACCTCCGAGCTTTTCTACGACCGTAAGCTCCACTCAAAGCAGGGGCTTGAGCAGCAGGTCGTCAAAGGAGCCGGACCGATCAGCGGAGCGGGCCTCTACTTCCTCCCGGTTGCGCACAGCGGGAACCAGAATTGCTCGCCCGAGGAGGCGCAGGCGATCGGCGATCTCGTGCGGTCGATCCTCGCTGATAATGCAACTTGGGTCGATCGCGAGGGGCAGGAGAAGCCGCTCACGCTGCACGACATCGTCATCATCACGCCCTACAACGCCCAGGTCTTCGAGATTCAGCAGTGCCTACCGGGCGCCCGCGTAGGCACCGTCGACAAATTCCAGGGCCAGGAAGCGCCAATCGCCATCTACTCGACGGCGACATCGAGTCACGCGGACGCACCGCGCGGGATGGAGTTCCTCTACAGCCTCAACCGGCTCAACGTCGCCACCTCTCGCGCCAAGTGTGCGTCGATCCTCGTCGGCTCACTGCAGATCTTCGAAGCGGAATGCCGGACGCCACGGCAGATTCAATTGGCGAACGCCTTCTGCCGCTATCTTGAGATGGCAAAATTGATCAGCGCCGGGTGAAGTGAAAAGTAACCGATGCGAGGGCCCCACGTTGAGTATTTGCTGGTTCAATCACGGACTAGCGAAGCGGTGAAGCATCCAGAATTCTCTGATTGCGGGAACAACGATTGGGATGGCGTGGTAGATTTCACGCAAGTCGGGGTCGGCGTTGCTGCTTTCTTGCTCAACGCTATGCAGGGTTGCTGCGACAGGGTCGCTGCAGTGGAAGAAGATCGGTGAGGTGAGGCAGAACTCGGGACGAACGGGGTCGCGCAGCGGCTTCCAGTCGGCCCAGCGCAGATGCATGGCGGTGAGGAAGCCGAGGCACCAAGGTTCGGCGAAGACGGTGCCATCATCGCCGCGCTGGAAGATCGGCGCGTAGTTTTGTGGCGCGGTGGCGAGAATGTCGCTGATTGCGTTGTGCCTTTGGATGATGGCCTCAATGGCGGCAAGCGTTTTACCGTGGGCGGATGCGATACGACCCTTGCTGCCGAGCAAGTCAGTAAACCACTCATCGGGTGGGATCGAGACTGGGCCGACAACAATGGCGGTGACATAGCCGTCGAGCATGGAGACGTTGTCGATTTTGCCCTCAGGCTGCATGCGCCGCAGCCAGCGATCCAGGACATTGAGGTTCATAGCGGTTGGATTTGGTTTGGCGGGTTGGGACGCCCGGCGCGATTGTCGCTGGCTCATGCGGCCAGCGCGGTTTCGGTCTTCGATATTTT
>NZ_BAABMR010000028.1:0-7683 GCF_054767495.1 Acidiphilium sp. MT5 | reverse complement strand
GGTGGAAATTGTAGCCGATTGCTGCGAGCAGGGCGTTTGCGGTGTCGCCGGTTTATTGATCCAAAAGATAACGATTGCTGCGATGACGATGGCAGACATAAATGTCTGAGCGCAGCGGTCGTAGCGCATGGTGATGGGGCACCAAACTGGTTGCTGTCGCAACCCTGTTTACCGGTGCATTTTCCCGTGTGACCCGCACGATCAGCTGCGCGCCCAGCCAAAGCAGCAAAATCCATGCCATCACCGCCCACCCCACACACCGCCAACAAAAATACCAAGCTGCATGTCAATAATCGCTGCCAGTTCCGTTTTTTCTCTCCGTGTGCACCGCCACCGGCGATCAAGGAGCGAAAATGTCGGGATCAAGCAATACCGTCGCAGCCACTGTCACGCTGAGCTCAGGCTCAACCATCATCGCCAGCCCGGTCAGTGCCAGCATCGGTGGCTTGATTGCCAATTCCGGCACGCCAACAATCAGCACAGCCATGTACGCGCCAATCGGCGTGGGCGTCACCATCACCAACACCAGCACCATCGAGATTGCCGGCTCCGCTACCCAAGACCGCGTTCGCACCGGACCGTTTTACTCGATCAATTACAATGAAGGGATCGGCCTCGAAATCGTCGGCACGCTCTCAACCGTGATCAATACCGGCTCGATCCTCAGCGAAACGACCTTGCTGGTGCCAGGAGGTTTGCAATCCTATTTCCTCTATGGCATCGGCCTCAGCATTCAGGACGGCAAGGCCGTCAATAATCAAGGCGCGCTGATCAGCGGGTCGGGCGATGGTGCTTATCTCCTGTTCAGCACCATGAGCAATGCGGGCAGCGTCGAGGGCCATCAAGGGGCAGGCAATACCGGCATCGTGATGCAGGCGAGCGGCCTGTACAACAGCCAAACCGGCTTAATTACCGGCGGTCAATACGGCGTCTATGAGCGAACACTCGCGGTGAACGGCCATTATTACGGCAGCACCGTGCTCAATCAGGGTGTGATCGGGGCCACCGGCTTGAATGGCAGAGGCGTCGGCGCCCTGGTCAATGGCGGCCCGCTGACCAATGGCAGCCTCGGCACCATCGTCGGCTTTGGCAACGGCAACGTGCTTGGCTACGGCGCCGTGATCGGCGACGGCGCGACCCTGACCAATGCAGGCAAAATCACCGTCTCGGGTCCCGGCATCGGCGTTTTCGTCACCAATGGCACCTTCGTCGAGCAAGCCGGAGGCCAAACCGATGGCGTCAAAGTCGGCTTCAGGCTCCATAATGGCACGTTGGTGAATGACGGCACTATCACCCCCCAAATCACCAATGTCTCCGCCGTTGTTCTCGGTGCCGGCTACGCCACCAATAGTTCCGGTGGCGTCATCCAAGCGCCGACCTCAGGGGTGGCGATCGGTTATTACAGCGCCGCCTCCGCCATGCTGAACGAAGGCACCATCACCCAAACCGCAACCAATAGCGGCGCTGCCATCACGCTCTATCAAGGTGCCTTCGCCAACACGCTCGGCGGCACCGTCACCGGCTATGACGGGATCATCGCGCGTACTCTCGGCGTCACCATCGCCAATGCCGGCTTGATCGGCGCTGATGGCAGCCACGGTATCGGCATCAGCTTGACCGCCGGCAGCCTGATCAATGAAGGCGGCATCGGTGGCATCACCGCCATCGCCATCGGCGGCACCGGCAGCGTCAATATCACCGATTCCGGCGTGATCGCCTCCGCCCTCAATTCCGCCGGCACCGCACTGATCGATGCCAGCGGCACCCTATCCCTCACGCTCGATCCAGGCGCAACCATTATCGGCTCGGTCAGCGCCGATACCGCAACCAGCAACGATCTGATCCTCGCCGCCGCCTCCGCCAGCACCGCTCCCGGCACAGCCACCGGCATCATCAGTGGATTAGGCCAAGACATCATTGGCTTCTCAAGCCTCAGCTTCGCCCAAGGTGCCTCATGGTCCGTAACCGGCGATGCCGCTGGGCTTGCATCCGGCGAAACCATTACCGGCTTCAGCCTCGGCGATACCCTCGTGCTTGATGGTTTCGCCGCCACCAGCGATAGCTATGTGACCGGCGTCGGTCTGGAGCTGAGCAACGCCACGGGCAGCGTAACCCTCGATCTGATCGGCAATTTCACCACCAGCGATTTCTCGGTGGTCGATCCGCCCGGCAACACCACCATCGCCATCGCCAACCCGCTCCCCTGCTTTGTCAGTGGCACCCAGATTCTCACCCCGCACGGCCCACGCATCGTCGAGGCTCTCGCTCCCGGCGACCTGGTCATCCGCCATGACGGTGCCGCCGTGCCAATCATCTGGCACGGCAAGCGCCGGATCGATACCAGCCGCCATGCGGCACCCGAGCGGGTCTGGCCGGTGCTGATCCAGGCAGACGCTATCGCCGCCGGCGTGCCCTGCCGCAATCTGCTGCTCTCACCCGATCACGCGCTATTTCTCGATGGCTGCCTGATCCCCGCCAAAACCCTGCTCAACGGCAGCTCAATCCGCCGCCTGCGCCGTCGTTTCGTCACCTATCATCATCTCGAACTCGCCGAGCATGCCGCGATCTATGCCGAACAATGCCTCACCGAGTCTTATCTCGATACCGGCAATCGTTGCTGCTTCAGCGGCGGCGCGGCGATCAGCCTGCATCCGGTGTTCGACCAAAATCGCCGCGAACGATCAGGCTTCGCCCCGCTCCACGAATCCGGACCGGTGGTGCAGGCGGTGCGCGCCCGGCTGCTCGCGCGCGCGGCCATCGCCACCCTCGATGATCCACGCCTGCGCGTCATCCGCCGTGCAGATGGTGCCGTGCGCATCGCCTCGCGCAGCGCCATCCCCGGCATGCTCAGCGCCGACCCGCGCGATCATCGCCGCCTCGGCGTAAAATTGCGCGCTTTGCACATCGGCGATGCCACCATCGCGCTTGACCATCCGCTGCTGACCGAAGGCTGGCACCGCCCCGAAGAAGATGGCCGCTGGACCAATGGCGACGCTATCATCCCAGCCCATCTGGTGCGCGGCCAACCCGTCCGCCTCGATCTTTCCGCGACCTTGCCCTACCCGGCAGCACGCAAATTCGGGTGAATTTTTCCGATGACGAACCGTTTTCATGCTATAAAAGGTGGAGTTCAGTGGCTAAACCCAAGCGGCAACCGCAAGCGCGTGCGATGGACCCGATGTCAAAACCGGCCAACCGGCCCGATACTTGGCGCAATCTGGTGCGCATGATGCTCGAGGCGCGCATCCCCGCACTTGATCAACGCACCCTCAATCGGCGCCAGGCCGAACTCCAAGACCGCTTCGTGCAAATCGATGCCGAACTCACCGAAGCCCATGCCCGCCGTGATCGCGCTCTCGCACGCCTCCCGGCGGACCGGCGCGCTGGCTGGCTCAGCGCGGTGATCACTGCCATCGCCATCAAGCTGGGCGATCAGCGCGGTCGGTCGGTCATTCTCGGCGAAGACCAAACTCTGCCGTTTCCGCGCACGGCAAACGGGGTCTTTCTGCACCCCGAACTGCCCGCCACCACCCGTGCGGCCAGCGCCGTCGCCCGCGCGCGCTCGCCGGAAGGCCGGATCAGCCTGATCCTGGATGATACCGGCGCGCAACCGCGGATTCTGCTGACCATGCTGCCCCTCGCGCCTGAGGCCGCACCGCCGGTCTTGCTCGCCATCCCCACTGATCCCGCCCAAGCCCCAATGGAGATCGACGCGGAAACGATCCCCGATCCAGCCGGCCCGCGCTTGCGCTATGAGGCGGCCTTACCCCCCGGAACCTATGATCTGGTGCTCGGTAACCCGCGAGAGCGCACCCATGACACCGCCCTTTAGCGACGACGCGGACAGCCCATCGCTCGCGCGCCGCCTGACCCGGCTGCATCAGCTTCATTTCGTCCGCCTGGTGCGCGTCTGGGCGCCCCGCTGCACCAATCGCGACGACGCTGAAGACCTGGTGCAAGATGCGTTCGCGCGCCTCTATCGCCGCTATCGAACCTCGCCGCTTCCGGCTGACATCCCCGAGGACGCGGTGCTGCTCCGTGTGCTGCACGTCACCATCCGCAATTTGCTGATCGATCAACATCGCCACAGCGCCGCCCAGCGCGATCACGAGGCCATTTCCCTCGCCCTCAACACCGCCCTCGCGCAAAACGGCCCCAGCGCCCAGATCGTCCTCCCGCCGATCGATTGGGATCAACCGGTCGAAGACGCCTTCGCCGCCCGGCAATTATTGGATCGTCTGCTGGATCGGCTCGATCCGCATTGGGCGCGGGTGCTCGCGTTGCTCTGCGAGGATTTTTCGCCCGCCGAAATCGGCGCGGCGATGGGCGGGCGTAACGGCCATGTGCTGGTCCGCCGCGCCCGCGAACATATTTGCCGCCTACTGGCCGATTTCGCCGCCGCCGGTGATCGCGCCGCCTCCTGGATGGCGCTGCGCTTTTGCCGCGTGCCGCCCGCGCCCAGCGCCACCCCACCCATCGCCGTATCTGGTGAGTAACATCGGATGAGTGACGCCAATCCCGGGTCGGTCGAAATGCTGTGCCGCGCCGGCGAGGCCGCCATGGAGCGCGGCGATTACGAAGCCGCCGCCGCCCAGTTCAACACCGCCCTCGCCCTGTTGCGCGCCGCCCCCGAGCCTGACGGCCTCGCGATCGCGGGTGTGCTGCGCTTTCTCGGCCAAATCAGCATGGAAACTGGCGCGCTCGAGGAGTCCCGCGCCCAATTCACCGAATCCCTGCAATGGCGCCGCGACATACTGGGCGATCACCATCCCGATGTCGCCGCCAGCCTGAATAATCTCGGCATCCTCGCCAAAGAGATCGGCGATTTCGAGGCGGCGCGCGCCTATCACAATCAAGCCCTCGCCATCCGCCGCGCCATCCTCGATCCTCATGACCGCTTCATCGGCCTCTCCCTCACCAATCGCGGCAGCGTCGCCCGCGCCA
Source organism: Acidiphilium sp. MT5 (assembly GCF_054767495.1). Classification (NCBI taxonomy): domain Bacteria; kingdom Pseudomonadati; phylum Pseudomonadota; class Alphaproteobacteria; order Acetobacterales; family Acidocellaceae; genus Acidiphilium; species Acidiphilium sp. MT5. The sequence continues at coordinate 2,739 of NZ_BAABMR010000028.1, read as the reverse complement.
TGGGCGATTATGGGAGTGCGATGGAAGATCACCGTGCCGCCATCGCCATCTGGCAGCGTGGCCTCGGCGCGGATCATCCCTTTATCGCGGCCGGTCGAACCAATCTCGGCAATGTGCTCGCCGAAATTGGCGATTTTCGCGAAGCCGCCGAATGCCATCGCGAAAGCCTGCGCATCCGCAGGCTAACCTACCCGCCCAAGCACCCCAACATCGCCAACAGCCTGCATAATCTCGGTAATGCGCTGATTGGCCTTGCCGATTATGACGCCGCGTTTGAGTGCCATAGCGAGGCCGTTGCGATCTGGCGCGAAGCACTCGGCTCCAGCAACGCGGACATCGCCGCCGCGCTCGAAAGCCTCGGCCAAATCGAAGCCGCGCGCGGCCATCATGCCGCCGCCCAAACCTATCTCACCGACTCGCTCCTGATACGCGAACAACGGCTCGGCCCCCATCATCCCGAAACCGGCCTGTCGCTCTATTGGCTGGCCCGCGCCGCCCGAGCCAACGCTCAACCCGCCGCCGCCCGCAGCTTTCTGCGTGACGCCATGCGCATCGCAAGCCTGCCGAGTGGCGTAGCCCTTCGCCATCACGTGTTCCAAACATTCGCCGAACTCGAAGCCGACGCCGGTAATAGCGGCGCCGCAATTTTCTTCGGCAAACAGGCCGTTAATCTAATCCAGCGCCAACGCGGTCGCCTCGATGCGGTGGAGCGCGCTTTGCAACAGCACTACGCCGCCTCGAATGCGAAAATCTATCATCATTTAGCCGATCAATTGGTGCGCGAAGGCCGCCTGGGCGAAGCCGAGCACGTGCTCGCCATGCTCAAAGAGGAGGAATTATTCAACCTGCTCCGGCGCGATGGCACCGCCGATCCCAGAATGACCTTTCTGCAACTGACCGCCCTGGAAGCACGCTGGCAATCCTATGGCGATGACATCATCGCCGCCCTCGCTCACGCGGCCACAACCGCCGCCGCGACCGCTAACACAACCACAGTCGGCGCGCCCGCCGCGCAACAGGCGGTGCGCGCCGCGATTGCCGCATTCGATGAGTGGCTCGATCAACTCTGCGCCGCCTTCGCCGCCCGCAGCGCCGTCGATGCCCAAGATATTCGCCGCCTCAACCAAGCCGCCCGCGCGCAAATGCAATCGAACCTGGCTTTGCAGGATCACGATACCGCCTTAGTGCATCATTTCGCCGCCGATGACCGGCTGATCATCCTGGTCACCACCGCCGATTACCAGGTCAGCCGCGATGTCGGGGTTTCGCGCGGCGCGCTGCACCGCCTGATTCATGAGTTCCGCTTCGCCATCGAGCATCAAATCGAACACCAAACCAATGATTTCAACCGGATCGCCATGACCCTCCATAGTCTGCTGATCGCCCCGATCGCCGACCTGCTGGCCGAAACCGGCATCACCAGCCTGCTGCTCGCCCCCAGCGGCGCGTTGCGCACCGTGCCGTTCGCCGCCTTGCATAACGGCACGTCATTTCTGATCGAACGCTTCACCCTCACCCTCGATACCGCCGCCGCCCGCCATACCGCACCTCGCGGTCAGCCCCAGCGCGTGCCCATCGCCGATTGGCGCGTTGCCGGCTTTGGTGTCGCCCGCGCCGTGCCCGGCTACCCGCAACTCGCCACCATCCATGCCGAACTCACCGCCATCATCGCCGATCCTTCAGCCCCCGGCGCGCAACACGGCATTTTCCCCGGCCAGATCCATCTCGATGCCGCCTTCACCCAGGCCAGCCTCGCGAACGCCTTGCAGGATCATTGCGCGGTGCATATCGCCAGCCATTTCCGGTTCGATCCCGCGCACGCCCAAGGCTCGCATCTGTTGCTGGGTGATGGCAGCACCCTCACCTTGGCCGATTTGCAAAGCCCCGCGTTTCAATTCGGCGGCGTTTCCTTGGTCGCCTTGTCAGCCTGCGAAACCGCCATGCCCACCTCCATCCCCATCGGCATCCCCATCGGCATCATCGAAACCAGCGATCAAGGAGCCGACCTCGAAGGTCTCGCCGCACTCATCCGCCGTCGCGGCGCCGCCGCCGTGCTGGCCAGCCTGTGGCCGGTGCTTGATGATGGCACGCCGGCGTTAATGACCGCCTTCTACCGGGCCATCCGCACCGGCGCCGATCTGGCACAAGCGCTCCGCCACGCCCAAATCACCATGATCACCAGCGACGACCCCGCCCTGCGCGCCCCAGTCAATTGGGCCGCGTTTGTCCTCCTGGGTAATCCCACCCGCACGCCGGGTTAAGGTAGCAATCTGCTCGTTCGGCTAGCAGCCTGTCGGAGGGCATTGTCAGGTTGACGAGGGGAGCAGGTGCCCGTAGCGATTTGGCATGGGAGATCTGACCACGACATTGCGTTTGAAGGGCTCTCAGATCAAGTTGATCTGGCATGATGGTGTTGGGTTCTGCCTGCTGACCCGGCGGCTGGAGCGGGGTGGTTTTCCATGGCCACAGAGCGGTGCCGCGCTGATTTCCCTGTCACCGGCGCAGCTGGCGACGCTGCTTGAAGGGTGCGAGTGGCGGAGGCGGCGAAAGGTTCCGCCTGCGAAGCAGGTGGAAAGCCGCCGGAGGTGGGCGCCGGTTCGCAGTCTGCGCCCGGAGGTGGCCGGCTGATACCGGTGTAGGAGAATGCGGAATAATCATTCGGATAGGCGTCGATCACGCCAGAGTCATTGGCTTTATGCCTTGATTTTTGCCATAATCGCTTTGTGCAAATTGACCCTG
>NZ_BAABMR010000027.1:0-8076 GCF_054767495.1 Acidiphilium sp. MT5 | reverse complement strand
CCACCCACGACCAGATCATCACCCTGTTCCGCCCGAAACGCCACCGCCTCTCCGCCCGATCATTCCGTCATAGTCGGGCTGACGCATTTTCACTCTGGGCCGATTATGCCGCCAACGTGGTCGCCTGATCGATCGTAACCCAGGCCAATCGCACCTCATCCAATCAACCTGACAATGCCGACGGTGCGGTTCGTGGCGTTCCGCTCGCATTGGCGGTTAAGCGCTGAATTCTGCAATCCGGCCCAGGGTCATGAGAAGGGCGGCATTGAGGGCGAAGGCGGATATTTCCGGCGCAATCATCTGGTGCCGGTCCCCGCCATGGCCGATCTCGATGCGCTGAACGCCAGTCTGCTCGCCGATTGCCGGGCCGATGAATCGCGCGTTCTGGCCGGGCGGATCGACACGGTAGGCACCACGATGAATATAGAGCGCGATCATCTGCTGCCATGCGCGACCGAGGGGTTCGACATCGCAGAGATTGCCTTCCCGCTGGTCGACAAGCACGGCTGTGTCACGTTGAAAACAAATTTCTACTCGGTGCCGGTGAAGGTCGGCACACGGGTGGAGGCGCGGATCCGGCCGCTGCATGTCGAGATCTGGCACGCCGGCAAGCAGATTGCGCGCCACGAGCGTTGCCATCGGCGGTACCAGCATGTGCTTGATCTCGAGCACTATCTCGAGGTGCTGAACCACAAGCCAGGCGCGTTCGCGGGCTCCAAGCCGTTGGCGCAATGGCGCACGGCAGGCCGCTGGCCCGACAGCTACGACGAGTTGTGGGCTCGGTTGCGGGCACGCCACGGCAAGGAGAAGGGCACGCACGCGATGATCACCGTGCTGCTGCTCGGCCAGGAATTTGGCCATGATCGGCTGTGCACGGCGATCGCTACCACCGTCTCGCTCGGGGCCTGCGACGTAGGGGCGGTGCGTTACCTGCTGACGGAGGCGCGATTGAACAAGCCCAGAGCAGCGCCGATCGATGTCGGCGAACTGGCCCGTTACGACCGGCCGATGCCGAGCGTCGCCGATTATGACACGCTGCTCACAGCCCCCTGCCAGGGGCACGCGTGATGGGCGACATGCAGGACCAGACAATACGCCAGCAGTGCAAGGCGCTGCGGATGCCGACCATCGGCAGCCAGTTCGCACGCTTGGCCGAGGCGGCGATCCGCGAGACGCAATCGCATGTCGGGTATCTCGAAGCCCTTCTGGCGGCCGAGATGGAGGAGCGTGAAAGCCATGCGATCGCGCGGCTGCTGAAGGAAGCAAAGCTGCCCAGAATGAAGACCCTGGAAGGGTTCGAGTTCGACCGCTCTGGCGTCTCAGCGGCGCACCTGCGGGATCTGGCCGCGGGCGATTACGTGACCAAGGCGGAGCCGATCCTACTGGTCGGCGAAGCGGGCACCGGGAAGACGCATCTGGCGACGGGGTTATGCGTGGCCGCCTGCCGTCAGCGCCAGCGGGTGCGGTTCACCACGGCGACAGCGATGATCAACGAACTGGCTGAGGCGGCGCACGCCAACCAGCTCAGCCGCGCACTCGGCCGCTGGGAACGGCTCGATCTGATCTGCATCGACGAGCTCGGCTACGTGCCGCTGGCGGAGACCGCGTGCGAGTTGATGTTCCAGGTGATCGCCGATCGGGCGGAAAAGGCGGCGGTGATTGTCACCACCAACCTGCCGTTCTCCGAATGGTCGCAGGTCATTCCCAATCCGCGCCTGTGCAAGGCGCTGATCGACCGCCTGACCGACCGTGCCCACATCATCACAACCGGCACGGACTCCTACCGCTTCCGCCGCACCACGGCGCAACGGACGGCCAGCAAATCATGAACAGGAAGGAGAAAAACACCCGCTGACAGGCATTGCCGCCCCGCGGGGCGGCAATGCCTGTCCACCCCCCGGAGGTGGGCCAATATTCATCAGCACAAGTGGGCCAGAATCCATTGTCACAGCCACGTTGCTGGGGCCAATTCAGTTGGTGCTCAGTTACCTAACCAGTCAATCAACCATGTTTTGAAGCTCGGCCAGCACAGCAGTAATATCGATCATGCGCGATGATGTGATCTCGAGCGATCGCTCTTCCAGCGCGTCATCGTTTGGATGCAGGCGCTTCCACGCATCAAGCTTTGCATCCCGCTCGCGGAGAAGATTCTTGATATCGGTGGTGAACAAGGCGAATAGAGCATTGATAAATCGGCTGGCAGGCGCTTGGTCCGTCAAGTGGTAGGCTTGCGCAAACTCAATCGCTTTTGGCGCCGGGATAAAATCGTCGCCAGTAACCCAGCGATTAGTGGTAAATAGACTTATGGGGCGACCAAACCGATCAAGGGCAATCGCAATCAGATGATGGATCGGCGCATCCTCATGCCGACCCTCGGGCCGGATGAATGTGTGAATATGACCGATCTCAGCCCAGCCTGCGTTGCCCTGGCGATGCTCATCCGGCGCATGGGCATGAAAATAATATTGCGCTCCAGTCGCCGAATCAAAGACATCGCCGGGCGGATAATGTTCGAATGCGATGAACGATCCATCATTGAGAAATTCGGCAACTAAATTTGAACCTCGGTCTTCAATCGAACGCAGCGCGGCAACCAGCGCGGCGCCCGCTGCAATCCGATCTTGGTCATAGTTGACCATGGCGACAGGATTATTTGCCGGAGCAGGCCGCACAGTTGGATGACTTTGTCTTCTTTTTCGACATCGCCATGTGGGTCGATTTCATGGTATCCATCTTTTTGTCGGGCTTTGACATCGCCGCGTGCGATGATTTCATGTTGTCCATCTTGCCCACCGATTTCGAGGTCGTGCTCTTGCCACTGCAAGGATTAGGGGCCGTCGCTGCATGGGCGGGAAGTGTCGCAACCAGCCCGACAATGGCTACGGCGGAACCCAGTGCGAGTGACGCTTTTGTGATGCGATTTGGGGCTGACTGATTTGTCATGATTGATCCTCCGTGGATGGTTTTTGAATGAACCCGAGATTTGTGATCGGATCGCGCGCAGCCAAGACCACGCCCCATGAGAAACCCCATGGCTCGCGATATCGTGTCGGCGGTTCATTTGAATACAGAGGGCAACTGCGCGGAAAATCAATCGACGAGAGTGCATGAGCAAAATGCTCAATGCCGTTAATTCCAGTCTATTGAAGGTGCGGTGATCTCGTCGCAGCGCAGAGCGGCGATAAAGGTCATCGTTTTCCAGTGTCCATACGGCACCTTGGCCGCCAGCCTTTGGCCATGCAGGCACCATCCGCGCAGTGGCGCCATGTTCGTTTTAGCCCATGTCTCATCAACAAAGACCAAGCGGCTCGGATTAATCTTACCCTGATATTTCTTCCAAAACAACCGCCGACGGGCGATAGCTGGCCGATCCTGTTCGGCGGGCATAACGCTTTTTTTTGAAGCTGAGCCGCTCAGCGTGAACGAAATTCCAAACCGTCCGGTAGTCTACCTTCAAGCCACGGTCTGCAAGCTCCATAACCAGACCACGCAGCGTAAAATCAGATCCCACACGCCGCAAAAGCCATTCGCGGTGTTCGCCGACCAGCACCCGCGGCCGATGCCCACCCATTTGGCCAGGCGCCACGCTCCCCGTCGAGCGCTTCCGTTGCGCCCACTTCACAACACTTGACGCGCTGACGCTCAGAACAGATGCAACAGACCGAACGCTCTCACCCGCCAATACACGCGCAACCGCGCGCTCGCGTAAATCAATCGAATAAGCCTTCGTCATCCAAACTGGCCCCCATCCAGTCCAAACATCGAACCAGGTAAAAGCCGATTCGGGAATCCCACCCGATTCCCTCAAAACTCATCCCGCTCTAACAGGCGCAATGCAGCGCACGGCGGGCGTTGCCGTAGAGGCCCCAGAGCATCAGCACGATAGCAATGGCGTATAGCCACGTTTCATGGGTGGCAACAAAACCCTGGATTGGCAGACCAAGTGTGCCGGCTGCCGGCAACACCGAGGCAATGGCCGCAACGGCCAAGGGCAGCACCGGCGAGCAACATAGCAACGTGGGTAATACAGCGACAATCGCGCCCAACATGGATTTACCCGATGTCGCGCTGCCTCCCTGCCGCAGCCCATAGATCCCGAGTGCTGTGGTCAACCCAAGTAAACCTGCCATGATCAGAGCCAAAAGCGTCTCGCCGACAGAGAGGAATTGGAGCGACACTAGGCCGATCGCACCACCAGTATCCGTGGCAGGCAGGACCAGGAGATAGAAAATAAGCCCGATAAGGAACGTCGCTACGCCCCACAGCAGCGCCCGCCGGTCAGCGAATGCCATGCGGATCGCAATCGGCATCTGCGCGATATTTTGCATCGTCGCGGTCATCATGATTTGTTCTCCGAAGCGATAAATGCCTTGATCTTTCCGAACGTTGCCGATGGGGTCGAGGAAACAGTTTTGATCTTCCTGTCTTTGCTGATCAGGTCGTAGACATCGACATAATGATGCGGGTTGTAGAGCGTGTAGAGCGCCTTGGTGTCATCACCGAAAATAAAATGTGGATCATGCATCAGGCTCGGCGCGGCCTGCGTGGCGAATTTGGTAATGCCGATACCCGGATAGCCACCATTTTTGTAGTCGCGTAAAACAATTACTCTGATATTGGTTTTGTCGATCATGGCCTTTTTCTGCGCAAAGACGCGCAGTCCGGCCCGACAACTGCCGCACCAGGTAGCAACCTGCCACAGCATGATCGGATGGCCTTTATAAGTGTCGAGCGAGATGGTCTTACCATGGCTCACGAATGACGCGGCGGGCGCTGGCTGATTGCCGGTGCTTGGCGCATTCTTCGGGCCCATGACTCCCGAAGGGGAGGCGAAGGCAAAGGTCGGCAGCGCCATTAAAGCGGCAAGCAGTGCGAGGCGGCGGGAAGTTGAGCCGGTTGGGATTAGGGATGCGTTCATCATGTAGCTCCTTTCGAGGGATAAAAGATTTAACCAGCACAGCAGGAGAGCTGTGAGACGTCCTTAGTGAAGGTTTGGGCAGCGAGCTTGAGACCCTCCGTCATCACCAAATATGGGAACAACATGCTGCCAAGCTCCTGCACGGTCATGCGATATTTTATGGCGATCGCAGCGGTCTGGATCATTTCCCCGGCATTGTGGGCAAGGATCTGAGCCCCGATCAGGCGTTGTGACCCCGCGTCAGCGACGAGTTTGACAAAGCCAGTTGTGTCAAAATTGGCGAGAGCCCGAGGAACGTTCTCAAGGTCAAGGCGACGGGTGATGGTGTCGATGCCCGCTGCCTTGGCTTGAACCTCATCAAGCCCAACGGTAGCAACGGAAGGATCCGTAAAGACGACTGCCGGAACGATCGACAAGTCGAGAGCGGCATCACCCCCGGTCATGTTGATCGCGGCACGGGTGCCAGCAGCCGCGGCAACATAGACGAGTTGGGGCATCGTGCTGCAATCGCCAGCCGCGTAGATATGCTCGACCGAGGTGCGCAAGTGATCGTCAACAACGATGGCGCCCATAGGATCGGTCGTTACCCCGGCCTGATTGAGCGCGAGATCGTCCGTGTTCGGTCGCCGCCCCGCTGCAACGAGGAGCTGTTCGGCGACCAGTATCGAGCCGTCCTGGACGCCTCCTTTAAGCGTCAGGTTGAACCGATTGTCTTGATAGCTTACGGCCCGAGCGCTCGTCTCGGTTAAGATTTTGATGCCTTCGGCTTCAAGCGCCGAACACAATCCGGCGCCGAGTTCCGGATCATCGCGAGTGAGCAGAGTGGCGCGTGCAAGAACAGTGACTTTGGAACCAAGTCGGTGATAGGCTTGAGCGAGTTCGAGTGCGACAAATGACGAGCCGATCACGATGAGACTTGTTGGAACCGCAGCGGCGAACAGAGCCTCAGTTGAGGTCCAATAGGGCGTATCCGCTAATCCAGGAACCGCTGGAATGGTCGGGGTCGCTCCGCTGGCAATCAGGATACGGTCCGGCGTGAGCCGAGTTTCCGCGCCTGCTGCATTCGTCACCATGACGGTCCTCGCGTTCTCAAACTGCGCTGACCCACGCAGCAACGTAATTCCTGGCTTGTCGTCGAGAATACTCTCATATTTTGCACCCCGTAGCGCATCGACCCTAGCTCGGAGTTGGGTGAGCAGGGCGGGGCGATCAACCGGAGTGTCGGATCGTCCGATCCCGGCAAAGGGGTGATGCGCTTGTTCGTGCCTGATTTCAGCGGCACGCAGGAGGATTTTCGAGGGGACGCAGCCAACATTGACGCAAGTGCCTCCAATGAGCGGAGCGCGCTCAATCATGGTAACTCGCGCCCCCTCATCGGCCGCGCGGATCGCAGCGGCGAAGGCAGCCCCCCCGCTGCCAATGATTGCGATATGCAGTCCTGAACCATCCCCGTCGGGAGATTGCGCATCCGTCAAGGGCTCAAGGCTATAGCCGCGTTTGGCCACCGCCGCCCTCAGGGTTGCCAAGCCGCCCAGCGCTTCTCCACGGATTTTGGCAATCCCATCACGATACGATACTGACGCCTCGACCCCTGGCAGCTGATTGAGCGCCGCTTCGGCGCTGCGCGCGCAGTGCTCGCAGGTCATACCGGTGACCCGTAGTGATAATGTCTCCATGCGTCATATCCTTCTCAGAATTCCGAAGTGCCTTAGCGATCGCGCTAAAAATTTATCCCTCTGGGATGCGAGATCGGACTGGTCCTTCCAACAGATTGTAGTATGGGTGCTGGAGTTACTCCAGAAGCAAGAGGTATTCGATGGTTTCAACAAAAAATTTACCACCCCATGGACCCTTGAGCCGGTCGGCTAAGCAGACTGTTCCAATCGGCATTGTTTCGCAGCGGAGTGGCTGCAGTATCGACACGATCCGGTTTTATGAAAAAGCTGGCGTTCTTCCCCTGGCGCTGCGCACTGAAACTGGTCGGCGGGTCTATAATGAAAGTGATATTGCTCGGATTACTTTTATCCGCCGGGCGCGTGAACTTGGTTTTTCCCTAGATGAAGTGCGTGGATTGCTCGCTCTTGCCGAAGGGACTGGTGATGCGTGCGAGAAAGTGCAGTTACTGGCCCAATATCACCTCACCGAAATCGCAAGTAAGATTGCTGACTTAACCACGATGCAAGCTGTCCTCGGCGCATTGGTCATTCAGTGCAGCCAGGGGGACAACGCTGCAGGCATTGTCAGGTTGATTGGATGAGGTGCGATTGGCCTGGGTTACGATCGATCAGGCGACCACGTTGGCGGCATAATCGGCCCAGAGTGAAAATGCGTCAGCCCGACTATGACGCGGGCATTGTCAGGTTGACGATACCTCCCGGTGCCCGTAGCCCTTTGGCATGATGGATTTGACCTCTATGTTGCGATTGAAGGGGTATCGCTTCCCCCGGTCGGTGATCGCCTACGCGGTCTGGAGCTACTACCGGTTCAACCTAAGCCTGCGCGACGTTGAGGATTTGCTGGCTGAACGCGGTGTGACGGTGAGCTACGAGACGATCCGGGTATGGGTCGATCGGTTCGGGCCGCAGATCGCAGCACGGATCCGGCGCGACAGACCGCCGGCGGGCGACAAATGGCATATCGACGAGATGGTGATCACCATTGGCGGTGAGCCGCACTGGCTATGGCGTGCCGTCGATGACCGGGGCGACGTGCTGGACATCCTGGTCCAGAAACGCCGCAATGCCCGTGCTGCCCGACGGTTTCTCCGCAAGCTGATGCGCCGATGGGGCCAGCCGCGCGTCGTGGTGACCGACAAGCTGCGGAGCTACGAGGTTGCCCTCCGAAACGATTGCCGCAGTGCCGATCATCGGTCCCACAAGCGGCTGAACAACAGGATCGAAGCCTCTCATCGCCATACAAGACGACGAGAGAAGATTATGGCCCGGTTCAAGTCCGCCGGCCAAGCCCAGAGATTTCTTGCCACCCACGACCAGATCATCACCCTGTTCCGCCCGAAACGCCACCGCCTCTCCGCCCGATCATTCCGTCATAGTCGGGCTGACGCATTTTCACTCTGGGCCGATTATGCCGCCAACGTGGTCGCCTGATCGATCGTAACCCAGGCCAATCGCACCTCATCCAATCAACCTGACAATGCC
>NZ_BAABMR010000026.1:0-8526 GCF_054767495.1 Acidiphilium sp. MT5 | reverse complement strand
TTGCGAAGACAATGGAGGATCATGTGGCCTGGACTGAAATCACTCGGCGACATCATGACAGGAGCGCGTTGCGGTATGCAAGTGACAGCACTGACGAGGAGTGGGCGATCATTGGGCCGTTTTTGGCGCGCGCGAGCAGGGTTGGGCGACCATCGATCCACAGCATGCGCACCATCTGGGATGGCATCCAGTATCAGGCGACTGCGGGCTGCCAATGGCGAATGTTACCCAAGGATTTTCCGCCTTTCACCACGGTTCAGTATCATTTTTACCGTTGGCGGGACAGCGGCGTGCTGTTTTTGATCAACGAGGCGCTGGTTGCCGCGAGCCGCATCATCGAGGGACGGGACGCTGCGCCGACCGCGGCGATCATCGACAGCCAATCAGTCAAGACGACCGAAAGCGGTGGCCCGGCTGGTTATGATGCAGGCAAGAAGATCAAGGGACGAAAGCGCCACATCGTTACCGACAGCTTGGGCAATCTACTGGAAGTGGTGGTGCATACGGCCGACATCCAGGACCGCGACGGTGCGCCTGCGGTCATCGAGAGCGTGCGGGACAGTTATCCCAGCCTCGTCAAGTTGTTTGCCGATGGCGGCTACGCCGGCGAGAAACTGCGAACTGCCGTCGCTCACATCGAGAGCCTAGCCATTGATATCGTCAAACGATCCGACAGCGCTTCGGGTTTCGTTGTGATCGCCAAGCGATGGGTGGTCGAGCGGACTTTCGCCTGGCTCAACCGTTGCCGACGCCTCGCCAAGGATTGGGAAGCCTCCATCGCCTCGTCAGAAGCCTGGCTGCTCATCGCCTCCATCCGCCGAACCGTCAGATTTGTCGCACGCGCATGAAAAAATCAGACCAAATTACGAGTCAGATGGGGTGGTTGCCGCCCTCCCCAGACGGCATCGCGATGTGCCAAGATAGTGGTGTCTACAGCCACTGAGCAGAAAGGACGACAACCGTGACGAAAGATACGATGGTCGGGGTAGACCTGGCAAAGAATGTTTTCCAATTGCACGCCGCGTCGATGACTGGACAGCCAAAGTTCCGAAAGAAGCTGTCACGGCAGGGTTTTCTCAAGTTCATGGCCGATCAACCGCCCGCGGTGGTGGTGATGGAGGCGTGCGGAAGCGCGCATTATTGGGCGCGCGAGATGATCCGGCTTGGCCATGAGGTAAAGCTGATTGCGGCACAGTATGTTAAGCCGTTTGTGAAGCGCCAGAAGAACGATGCTGCGGACGCCGAGGCGATTGTGGTTGCGGCGCAACGGCCTGAAATGCGCTTCGTTGAGCCGAAGTCGGCAGAGCGGCAAAGCCGGGCGATTTTGTTTCGTGCCCGAGAACGCCTCGTCCACCAACGCACTGAACTGGTCAACGCACTCAGGGCCTGCCTCTATGAATATGGCCATACCGTTCCGCAGGGGATTCATCAGATCAAACGCATTGCAGAAATTCTGGATACGCACGGCAGCGATCTGCCCGATTTGATGCGCGAGGAGTGCCGGGACTTGCTGGACCAGATTGCCGAGCAGACGACGCGCATCAATTTACGAACTGCGAAGATCAAGGCGCTGGCGGCTGAAGCTGACACGGCACGGCGGTTGCAAACAATCCCTGGCGTTGGTCCATTGACCGCGTTGGCCGTCGAAGCCTTTGCCCCGCCAATGGAGAACTTCCGGTGTGGGCGCGATTTTGCCGCGTGGCTCGGCCTCGTTCCACGCCAACTCTCCTCCGGCGGCAAGGAACGGCTCGGGCGAATCTCCAAGGCTGGGCAGTGCGACATCCGGAGGCTGCTGATTATTGGCGCGATGTCGCGGCTGAATTGGCTGGGTCGGCAATCGATCCCGGAAGCTTCATGGCTGGCGCGTATGGTCGCGCGAAAGCCGAGGATGCTCGTGGCAATTGCACTGGCCAACAAGATGGCGCGGACAATCTGGGCCTTGATGACGAAAAATGAGGATTATCGGGTTCCGGCTCAGGCTGTGGCAGCATGATCGCAATGCCGCAGAAACTGCCTGACGCCGGATAAAGGGGGTGTGAGAAGACGACGACCCGAATGGGCAAAATGATCGAACAGATCTGGACCAGGAAAACCAGCTTAGAGTCGTGAGCCTTGCAGCTCGAGAGTCAGATTTGGACCTGATTCGCAGATCACCATACCGGCCAGCGGCTTCTGTAAATGCCGCATTCATAGGCCTGACAGAAGACCGCACTCGATCACATGCGCTTCGACTTCGAAACTTCTTGCATCACGGGCGGCAACCACAGAAGACTCTAAGTCATGACTCTTAAAAGCACGCTAAATCTGTCAGATTTAACGTATCACAAAAATGCTAAATCTGTCAGATTCTGCATTTTTCGAATGTGCAAAATCTGACAGATTTGCCATATCGATCATTTATGTGCTCACTATTAAATAATTTGCATTATATTTCTGCTATATATTCAAGAAAAAAACCTAATATACAATAAAAAACTTGACGTAAACCAAATCTATATACTCGTTTAGCACTGCTGTTGTATTTTATGGCGAGTTCTGAACCAATAGGCAACCACCGCCTTCGGTCTGGCATACACCATCGCCAGCGAGCTCGTGCATCTGAGGCTCGGCACATGGCATTACGCGCCGCTGATGCCCCGCTTGCCCTGCATCTTCCCCCCATTATGCGCCACCGATTATGCGCAACCAGCCCAACGGGCGAGAACTGATCATGGCGCGCTGGGGGATGCCCTCACCATCCTTTGCCCTGCAGGGCCGGAACGCTGATCCGGGGATCAACAACGTGCGCAATACCGCCTCGCCGCACTGGCGCCGTGAACTGGTCCCACTTTCGCGCCCAGTTCATGCACCGGTAAGCCAGCCAGCAACCTTCCAGAGTGGCAGCAATACGCTGCGCTGATGCGGAACCAGCAACGCATCCAGCCGGGCGAGGTGATCACACTCGGTCGCGAGATGCCGCTCGGTAAATTGCCGGACCCCTGGATCGTGAGCGATTGCCAGAATCCCGACGTAGATCGCCACAGCGCCCGTTTCTCCGGCATGATCCGAGCGCAGATCGCCGATCAAGCCGCTAACGTCGCGGGCGATCCCAACCACGGTTTGCACATCCAACTCGGCATGGGAGATAATTTGACTGACATCGAGCATGCAGCGAACATTGTTGCGAATCAGCTTGTTGCAACCGCCCCTTCGCGCCAGACGAATGAGGCACCTACCTCAGCGCGCGCCAGAGTTTGACGCTCAGCCGATCACGCCGAGTGCGGCCAGCACCCGGGTCGGGGTGAGCGGTAAGGCGGTGAGCAAGGCGGCATCCGGCGCCAGCGCGTCGTTCACCGCGTTCAGCACCGCCGCCGCCGCCGCGGCGGTGCCCGCTTCGCCCGCACCTTTGGCGCCCAGCGCGGTTTCCGCCGTCGGCGTGCAAACATGGCCAATCTCGATATCGGGCATTTCGGCGGCCATCGGCACCAGATAATCAGCCATCGTCGCGTTGGTCATCTGTCCCGCCGCGTCATACCGGCACGCCTCGAACAAGGCGGCCCCGAGCCCCTGCACCACGCCGCCGCGAATTTGCTCATCGACCAGCAGCGTGTTGATGATGGTGCCGCAATCTTCAACCACCCAATGACGGCGCAGCGTGATAAACCCAGTCTCGGTATCGATATCGACCAGCGACCCCTGCACGCCATTGGTAAAGGCGAACGGATAGTCGCGCGGCACGTGATGGCGGGTCGCCGCCAATTCGGGGACGATACCGGGGGGCAGCGTGTCAGGACGAAAATGCGCGATCCGCGCGAGATCAGCCAGCGCCATGCGCGGCACCCCGGCAGCATCGGTGATCTGACCGTCACGCAAATCAAGCTGCGATGGATCGGCCTGCAATAAGCTCGCCGCCAGCGTGAGCAATTGACCGCGCAACGCCCACGCCGCTTGCCATGCCGCCTCGCCGCCTACGCCAGCGCCGCGCGAGGCCCAGGTGCCACCGCCATAAGGCGTCGCGTCCGTATCGCCGAGCCGGACCAAAACCTGCTCCGGCGCTAAGCCCAGCGCCTCCGCCGCAATTTGCGCCAGAATGGTCTCGGTGCCTTGCCCCTGCTCAGTAACGCCCGCCTGCAGCACAACATGCCCAGCGGCATCAAGCCGGATGGTCGCCCCCTCCTGCGCCGAGATATGCGCGCCGCCCACACCATAAAACGCCGCACCCGGATTGGTGATTTCAATGAAACTGGCAATGCCGATGCCACGCCGGATCCCCCGTGCGCGCAAAGCCGCCTGCTCGGCACGCAACGCATCATAGCCCATCATCGTCAGGAGTTTTTCCAGGCAGGCATGGTGCGATAGCGCCTCGAACCGCATGCCACTGGCGGAGCAAGTCGGGTAGGCATCGTCAGCGATCAGATTGCGCCGCCGGATCAGCACCGGATCAACGCCAATCCGCCGTGCCGCCGCATCGATCAGCGCCTCGGTCACCGTGGTCGCAATCGGGTGACCAACCGCGCGATATTGCGACATCATCGCCTTGGTCTGAAACGCAACCCGCGCGCGGGCGCGGTAAGCTGCCACCGCATACGGCCCGCCGACCAGATTGATCACCTGATTCGCCTCAACCGCCGAGGTGCGGGGATACGCCGAATACGGGCCAATGCCCGTGAGGTCATCAACATCAAATCCGGTAATCATCCCTGCCCGGGTCACCCCAATCCGCGCGCGCACCTGATGACCGCGCGCATGAATGTCACCGATGAAACTCTCCAGCCGGTCAGCAACAAAGCGCACGGGCCGCCGCAGGGCGCGGCTCGCGGCGATGGCCGCCATTTCATCGGGATAAATATGGATTTTAATCCCGAATGAGCCGCCAACATCAGGAGCCAGCACCCGCACTTGATGCGCCGCGAGACCAAAATGCCGAGCATAGACATCCTGCAACATATGCGGAACCTGGGTGCCCGCATGCACGGTCAGGCGTTGCTCGCCCTCATTCCAATCGGCCACCACCGCGCGCGGCTCGAGCGTGACGCCGGTATGGCGCGCAAAGTCGAAATCAAGGGTCACGATCTCATCGGCCATGGCCATTGCGGCGTCGATGTCGCCCGCCTCGATCCGCCGTTCAAACGCCAGATTATCGCCGAGCGCGGGATGAATCGGCACAGCATCCGGTGCCAGCGCCGCCAGAGCATCAACCACCGGTGCCAGCGGCTGGTAGTCAACGGCAATCTGTTCGGCAGCATCCTCGGCCTCGGCGCGGCTGGTCGCGAGCACCATCGCCACCGGCTCGCCATGAAAGCGCACGCGGCCCCGCGCCAGCGGATATTGCGGCGCGGATTTCAGCCCGGTGAGATGGGTAAGCGTGCCGACCCACGGGGAACACCACGGGTCAATCGCCGCCGCATCGAACACGCCGACAACCCCTGGCATCGCGCGCGCGACGTCCAGCGCAATATTGCCGAGTTCGGCATGGGCGTGGGGCGAGCGCACAAAGGCGGCATGAACCATGCGCGGCAACATAATGTCACTGGCGAAGCGCCCGCGCCCCTGAGCCAGCCGCCGAGAGGCGCCGCGCGGCACAGAGCGGCCAATTTGACGCGCCGGGCGATCAGGATCGTTGAATTTCATCGGCTGCCAACCTGCGCGATGGCATCAATGATCGCCTCATAGCCGGTGCAGCGACAATAATTGCCGGATAAATGCGCGCGGATCGCGCTGCGGTCGCACCGGTCAGGCGCGTTGGCAAGGAAATCGAGCGCGGTGATCACCATGCCCGGCGTGCAATAGCCGCATTGCAGCGCGTTGCGGGCCGCGAAAGCGTCTTGCAGCGCCTGGGCCTCGCCGGAATCGGTAACGCCCTCGATGGTCTCAATCGTCGCGCCGTCGGCTTGCACCGCCAGCACCAAGCAAGACCGCACAATCGCGCCATTGAGCCGGATGGTACACGCGCCGCAAACCCCGTGCTCGCACCCAAGATGCGTGCCGGTTAGGCCGCAATGCTCACGCAAAAAATCAGCCAAATGCACCCGTGGCAATATCTCGGCATGGATCAGCGCGCCATTAATGGTGAGTGTAATGCCAGTCATGCGTCGGTCCCCGCTTCGGTCCCAGCTGTCGCCCCTGGCGTCATCCATGCGGTGGCAACCCGGCGCAGCAGCACTTGCGCGAGATGCAGGCGCATCGCCGCTCCGGCCTCAGGGTCGTCATGCGCAGGTAAATCCTCTGCGAGCGCCCGGCAGGCCGCGCCAATCCGCTCAGCATCCAGAGGCAAGGTGCCCAGCGCGGCAGCGGCGCGATGGGCGAGCAGCGCCGTCGGCCCCGCCGCAAAGAAGGCCAACCGCGTCTCAGCGCGGGTGATCGTCGCAGCCAAGCCAATGATGGCGTAATCACCATGACGACGGGCGAGTTCAGCGAACCCCCAGCGCCGCTCGCGGATCGGGATATCAACGGCAACCAAAATCTCATCCGGCGCCAAGGCGGTTTCAAACATGCCCGTGAAGAAATCACAGGCTCCGATCAGCCTCGTGCCCAACGCCCCCTCGACGATCATCGTGGCATCAAGCGCCAGCATCACGGCGGGCAATTCAGCCGCCGGATCGGCATTGGCGAGGCTGCCGCCCAGCGTGCCGCGTGACCGGATCGCCGGATGCGCAACATGCGCGAGCGCCTCGGCGATGAGCGGCGCGTAGCCCGCAATGTCAGGGGCGGTGAGCAGCTTGGCATGGGTGCAACCAGCGCCGATCCGCAAGATCCGGCCCGTCACGGTGATGCCAGCCAGTTCCGGCAGCTGACCAATATCCACCAGCAAGGAAGGGGCCGAGAGGCGCAAATTGAGCGCGGGCAACAGGCTTTGGCCGCCCGCAATCAATTTGGTGCCGAATGGGTCGGCGGTCAGCCGAGCAATCGCCTCAGCGACCGATCCAGCTTTGACATAATCGAAGGCGGCGGATTTCATGAGCAATCACCTGCGGGATCGTGCCGTCGGCGTCAATCGCGGTCGCAGCCACAAACTTGTATGCGCCAACCAACCGCCGTGAGCCGACTGTTATTTGAATTGCTGCCCCATAATCGCACCTGTCGACAATTTGGTGAGGTACGTGACCAGAGCCGTCATTTGTGGACTATGGGCCGAAGGTGCCTTGCCCTGCAGCCCCCCGGTAATGCAATGCGCCAATTGCTGCTCCAGCGTCACCACGTGGTGATTGGCCGGATTATAACGCGGAAATTGCGCAGCAACACCCATCAAGCTCGGGATCTTGGCTCCATTCGGCAACTGCCCCATCGTGGTGCCGCCATTGACGTGACAGGATGAACAGGTGCGCACACCGCCGAATTTATCATGATTAAACAACTGCTCGCCCTGCGCGGCCACCTGGGCCAGCGATGTCGCCGGCTTCATGCTCGCCGCCTGCGCCGACGAAAGCGCGGCGGTGCCGATCAGCCCCAACGATAACGCGCCCAACGATAATGCGCACGTAACAATGACGAACCGATGCGAAGCTGATGTCATAGGACGATCCCCCGATCTGAATTTTTGAGCCATGACATGAGGATGGGCGAACCCGATCGCCAGCATAACCATGCCCAACACCATAGTTCAACGCGTGACCTAAACCAACCACGCCGTTGTCACATCGAACATCAATGCCCGCATCTAAACCCACAGCACCCGCCCCGCGGCGCCAAAAATTCACCCGATCATGCATTCGATGTGCTAAATATCACATCTTTGCGCCCGTCCCCACGCTATTCATCATTTCAACGCTGCACACCCCAACCCACATCCCGCCAGGAGCAACCGCCATGACCACCATCGCCCTCACCCCCGCCGTCACCAGCACCACCACCGCCCTTCCCGTCAAGCCTTTTCGCACCGACGCAAAAATCGCCTTTTCGCGCCCGCAAACCATCATCGATCGGGATTTCGACATCTCGCACCGGATCAAATATGTCGGCACCTTGGCCGCCACCGCCGTCACCCTGATCACCGGCGCTGTGTTCCTGTTCATGTAATTGTCGCGCCGCACCAATCGCCGCGCCAAATTTCGCACCGCTCCCGAGCACCCTACAGCCCGAATTTGAGCTCCAGCGCCGCGCGGAACGACAAGGTGGCCCCTTGCGCCATCAGCGCGGCACGAGTTTCCGTGGGCAGCGTGCCCGCCGCCGCCGCCGCGTCGAACAGCACCATCAGCGCATCCCACACACTTTGCTCGGTGGGGTCCATGGCCTGTTGATGGGTAGCGTAAAAATTCTCGGTGTGTCCGGCGAGTTGTGCCGCAACCGCCAGCGCGCCCGCCCGCGCCGCCAGCAGCGCCAAGCTACCGGTGAAGCACGCTCCGTTTTGGTGATCCTCCATCTCGATGACCAAGGGTGCCGCCTCCCGCGCTGCCTGCGCTGCCGCCGCATCATCTCCCGCGAGCAGCGCATAGCTGGCCAGGTTCACAAGGCTATGGGTGAGAATCGCCCAGTTGCGCCCCGTGCGGCTGAGAGAAACGTTGCGCTTTGCGCTCGCGATCGCACCACCATAATCCCCAAGCTTGGCCT
>NZ_BAABMR010000025.1:0-8699 GCF_054767495.1 Acidiphilium sp. MT5 | reverse complement strand
CGGTGATGTAGATGCCGAGCGGATTGTTGCGGAGTTGGGTCGCGGTCGTCGGCTGGCGGAGCGTAATGGTGAGGATCGCGCTCCAGCGCTGGGTGGAGGTCAGCGCGTCATCGGCATAGTGGCTTTCCACCCAGACCACCCGGAAGCTGCTCTTTGACGCGCGGATCACGCTCACCACCGAGACCGAAACCTGTTTGTGCCCCACCTTGGAAAACGGCTTGCTGGCTCGGGCATAGGTGCTGAGCGCAAGGGCACCTTTGTCGGTGACATAGTGATAGGCATCGAGCCAGTTTTGGCGGAGCACGACTGGGTCGTCCGGGATGCTGCGCACCTCGGTGATAAAATGGGCGAGATACCAGGCGATCTGCGGATCGGTCGGTTGGTAGGCGGCGGTGGCTGGGCCGATGGCCTGGGCGCGGCCGAGCTTATCGACCTGCACCACCCAGGGCGTAATGGTGCCCCGCGCGGATTGCCAAACCAAACCGCCCGCCAGCCCCGCGCTCATGATCAACATGCCGAAGAAAGCGAGCCGCCAGTTTTTTGCCTGAACGCGCGCGGAGCCTATGCGCTCGTCCCAGACCTGAGCGGCCCGCTGATAGGGTGTCTCGGGTTCGGGCGTTCTGCCATAGCGCACGGTCGGGCGTCGGAACATTTTTACTCCTCGGAGAGATCAACGCCACTGCCGCTGGAGGGCGAATCACCCGAGCGGATGGCGTGGTTGGCGGACGAAGCACCACGATTTATTTGTTCGCTCCGCCTCATGCGTTTGGCCCAGGCCGGCGGGTTGGAAGCGCCGTTATTTGCTGCTGGTCCGTTTCTTGCGCTGGCGCCGGAACCTGTTGCAGCGGCTGAGCCCCCTGATCCAGATGATCCTCCTGTTCCGCCCGATCCACCCGAACGCATCGCGGTGACGGCGCGTCCGCCGCTCGCAAAACTCTCACGCATGCTGTTGGCCGCGCGACGGAGTGGGCTGATCGCGGCTGAACCAGCCGCACCGGCGACGCCGGACAGACCGCCCGCGCTGTAGGCGGTGGTGGTCGCCCCGGCGAGGGCTGCACCGCCACGCGCAGCTCCCGCAACTGTGCTGCCTGCCACGCCCACAGCGCCAAGACCGGCGGCAGCGAGACCGACACCAGCAGCGCCTGCACCGGCAACGGCAAGGCCGGTGCCCACGGCAGCGCCTGCGCCGAGCTGTGGCCCGCCTGCGATCAGGCCATTGGCGATGCCTGGGCCGAAGATCGACAAGGCCAGCAGCGAAAGCGAGGCAAGGATCAGGGTCAACGCATCGGCGATTGTCGGTGAATTGCTGATACCTGTGGTGAGCTGACCAAACACCGTTGAGCCAATGCCGAGGATCACGGCGAGAACCAGAATTTTGACGCCGCTGGAAACGACATTGCCAAGCACTTTTTCCGCCAGAAAGGCAGTGCGTCCGAACAGGCCAAACGGCACCAGGACAAAACCCGCGAGCGTGGTCAGCTTGAATTCGATCAGGCTGACAAAGAGCTGGATCGCCATGATGAAAAAACTCAGCACCACGATCAGCCATGCGAGGAGCAAAATGGTGATCTGGATGAAATTATCGAAAAAGCTGACATAGCCCATCAACCCAGCAATCGAGGCCAGAATGGGCATGCCTGCGGTAATGCCAACCTGGGCAACACGGCCCGGCTGCAGAAGCTGGGCCGACGTGAGCGTGTTCCCGCCTGCCTCGAGACCAAGCCCGGCGAAGGAATGAAAAATAATTGCGGCGAGATTATTGAAATTACCGATGATGAAAGCGAATACGCCGATATAGAGCGTCTTCTTGATCAGCCGGGCGAGAATGTCTTCGTCGGGCGCAAGGGTCCAAAACAGGCCAGCGAGCGTGATATCGATGGCGATCAGGATGCCGGCGAGCCAATGCACATCGCCCTGCACCAACCCGAAGCCGGAATTGATATAAAGGGTGAAGACGGAGAGAAAACGATCGATGATGCCGGTGCCGCCCATGGCCTACGGCGCTCCGGATTTTGGCGGAGCGGTTTTTGCGCCCGTTACGGATACCTTGGGCAAATCACAAGTCTTGGTGATGTTGGCTGTGGAGGTTGCGGACGTGGCGGCGGTGCTCGCACCAGAGCGAACTGGTCGATAAGAGAAAAAATGTCTTTGCTCCCTCTCCCAGGCAGCAAGGCATTGCCGGTTTTGGGCCGCTGCCATGCCGATGGCCTGACAATGCGCCAACTCGACGGAGAGATTATTCGATCCCTGCGCGGTAACGGAGCGAAAAAGCTTATGCGCTCTTTCTCGCTGCTGGAATTGCAAGGCTACGAAAGTAATTGCGCCCGCGACAAACGCATAAGCTGCCCCGCGCGCCCATCGTTTTTTTGCTCCTCGATAACGGGCGATCATGGGAACATATGAACGGTCTGGGGTTGGTAGCCCGGCCCATAATTCAGGAACCGCGAAAGCTGCTGCTGGGCCTGCTCCTTGCTCTCGATATGCATCGCTGCTTGTAAGCTTTCAGCACGGGCCATTGAGGTCATGACGGCGGTCAATTGGGAAAGCTGGGTGGTTTGCAGCGCCAGGAGCTGGTTACCCGATTGCGCGGCCTGCAGTGCGCCGGTAGCGGCTTGGCTGGAAGAGACCAACGCATCAACCTGGGTGCTGGTGGCGTTGAGATTCTGCACCACACCGGCCTGCACCCGCATCGCATCCTGATAGCCTGCCAGGGCATTCTCCCAGCGTGTGTGGGCATCAGCGAGCAATTGCTGCGAGGATGTCGCGCTGGAATAGGCTTGCGGATAAGTCTGCGCAAAAGCGTCGTTGATGGTGGAGACGTCGTAGCCAATGTTCTGCGCCTGCGCGAGCAATTGCTGGGTTTGGTTGATGGTCTGCTCCAGCTCGGCGAGCGAGGAGTATGGCAGGCTTGCTAGGTTGCGGGCTTGGTTGATCAGCATGCGCGCTTCGTTCTGCAGGCTGGTGATCTCGTTATTGACCTGCTGCAGTTCGCGCGCGGCGGTGAGAACATTCTGGCTGTAATTGGTCGGATCAAACACAATCCATTGCGCCCGCGCTGGTGGTGCAAAATCGCCAACGCAAAGCGCCGTAGCACAGATCACTCCGATCAGGGCACGGCTCGATCTCATGATTTTTGCTCCCGCGGAAAAGCCGATTTTGACGGAGAGCCAAAATCGGTCAGCATCGATACCGCCCAATGCAGCCCTTTGGCGCGGAGCCACGCATCCGCAAATCCCTCACGGCCATGGGTAGCGCAAAATTCGGTGATGGCGGCTTGATCGCTCTTGGATGAGGCCGCGCAGAAAGCGAGCGCAACTTCAGACAGTCCCAGATCGAACAGCCGATTGCCACGACGGGATTGGCAGTAATAATCGCGCTTGGGCGTGGCGCGGCTCAGAATTTCAATCTGGCGATCATTCAACCCGAAGCGCCGATAGATCGCGGCGATTTGCGGCTCCAGAGCGCGTTCATTGGGGAGTAAAATCCGGGTCGGGCAGCTCTCGATAATCGCCGGCGCGATAATGCTCCCATCGATATCGGCCAGGGACTGGGTGGCGAAGATCACGGAGGCGTTTTTCTTGCGCAGCGTTTTGAGCCATTCACGCAATTGACCGGCAAAGCCTCGATCGTCGAGCGCCAGCCAGCCTTCGTCGATGATCAGGAGAGAAGGACGGCCATCAAATCGCGCCTCGATCCGGTGAAATAGATAGGCGAGCACGGCGGGCGCGGCACCCGCGCCAATGAGCCCCTCCGTCTCGAAAGCTTGTACGTCGGCGCTACCGAGATGTTCTTGCTCGGAATCGAGCAGCCGTCCCCAGGGCCCCGCAAGGGTAAAAGGCTGCAAGGCTTGCTTGAGTGCTGTCGATTGCAGCAACACCGACAGGCCCGTCAGCGTTCGCTCCGGCACTGGCGCGGACGCGAGCGAGGTCAGGGCGGACCAGAGATGGTCTCTTTGCTCCGGCGTGATGGTGACCGATTGGCTGGCAATGAGAGAAACAATCCAGCCGGCGGCCCAGGCCCGTTCGCCGGAATCATCGATCTGTGCCAGCGGCTGCAATGCCATCGGTGTTTCGCTCCCATCGGCCAGAGCGCCGCCGAGATCATGCCAATCGCCCTCCATAGCGAGCGCCGCTGCGCGGATTGATCCGCCGAAATCAAACGCGAACACTTGAGCGCCTGGATAGCGCCGGAATTGCAGTGCCATCAGCGCGAGCAAGACCGATTTGCCCGCGCCGGTTGGCCCGACGATTAGCGTATGACCGACATCGCCGACATGCAGCGAAAACCTGAACGGCGTCGATCCTTCGGTTTTGGCGTAAAACAGCGGTGGTGCTGCGAAATGATCGTCACGCGTGGGACCGGCCCAGACGGCGGAGAAGGGCATCATATGGGCGTGGTTCAGGGTGGAGATCGGCGGCTGACGCACATTGGCGTAGACTTGCCCTGGCAAGGAGCTGAGCCAGGCTTCGACCGCGTTGACCGTCTCGCGCATGCAGGTAAAGTCGCGCCCCTGGATCGCTTTCTCCGCAAGGCTCAATCGCTCCTCGGCAATGCGGGCATCCTCGTCCCAGACGGTGATGGTGGCGGTGACGTAGGCTGTGCCGACCAGATCAGCGCCGAGTTCCTGCAGGGCTGCATCGGCGTCGATGGCTTTGTTGGCGGCGTCGCTATCCATCAGGACGGAGGCTTCGTTGGTCATCACCTCCTTGAGGATCGCCATCACCGATTTGCGCTTGGCGAACCATTGCCGGCGGATTTTGCCGAGCACGCGGGTGGCATCGGTCTTGTCGAGGCAGATGGCGCGGGTGGACCAGCGATACGGAAAGGCCAGCCGGTTGAGATCATCGAGCAGCCCGGGCCAGGTTTGCGTCGGAAAACCCATGATGGTGAGGGTGCGGAGCGAGACCTGGCCCAGCCGTGGCTCGAGCCCGGCGGCAAACGACTCATCGGCGAGGATAGCGTCGAGATAGATCGGGGTTTCCGGCACGCGCACGCGCTGGGTTCGCGTTGAGACGCAGGAATGAAGATAAGTCAGGGTTTCGGCATCATCGAGCCATGCGGCTTCGGGCATGAAGCCTTCGATCAGCGCGAGAACACGGTCTGTGCGGTCAACGAAACCATCGAGAGCCGAACGCCAATCGGCACCGGTTTGGGCGCGGTTTTCGTAAAGCCAAGCTTCCGCACGGGCTGCATCATCAGCGGGTGGTAGCCAGAGGAGGGAGAGAAAGTACCGGCTCTCGAAATGAGCCCCCTCTTCTTCGAATTGCGCGCGGCGCTCGGCATCAACGAGGGTTGACACCGGATCGGGGAAGATACTGGCCGGGTAGAGGTTGGCGGGCTGGCGCTGGGCCTCCACGAATATCGCCCAACCGGAACCAAGGCGGCGCAGCGCATTATTCAGGCGGCCGGTGATCGCGACGAGTTCGGCGGGGGTTGCGGAATCGAGATCGGGTCCCCGGAACCGCGCCGTTCGTTGAAACGAACCGTCCTTGTTCAGCACAATCCCGGGCCGCACGAGTGCCGCCCAGGGGAGAAAATCAGCGAGCCGATCTGGGCGATGGCGATATTCCGCAAGATGCATCATTTTTGCGCCCTCACCCCTGCAGATGCTGCGGGTAGCGGAGGTGACGGCGCACGACGTCGACAAAATCGGCATCGCGCCGCGCCGCCCAGACTGCGACGAGGTGCCCCAGCAGCCAGATGGCGGCGCCGGCAATCCAGAGCCGGAGACCAAGGCCCAGGGCGGCTGCGAGCGTGCCGTTAATAATCGCCACGGCCCGTGGCGCACCACCCAGCAGGATTTTCTCCGTCAGCGCGCGATGCACCGGCGCGTAATAGCTAGGCGCAAACTCGCCCTGGTTCATCGGACCAAAGCTCCACCCGCAAAGGAGAAGAAGGATAGAAAAAAGCTGGAGGCCGCGAAAGCAATGGATAGGCCGAACACGATCTGAATCAGACGACGGAACCCACCGGAGGTTTCGCCGAAGGCAAGGGTTAGGCCGGTGGTGATAATGATGATGACCGACACGACTTTGGCTACAGGGCCTTCGATGGATGCCAGGATTTGGTTGAGCGGCTGTTCCCACGGCATGTTTGAGCCGGCGGCATAGGCTGGTGCGGTTGCGAGAGCGAGTGCGATGAGAATTATGACCATCGACGCAACAAATCGTTGGCGGGCGGCGCAAAAATTCATTGGAGCGAACCTTCTGCTGGGGTGAGAACGTAGTCGCCGGTGGGGCTGAGGCCCGAGATGCGCGAAAGTTCGGTTATTCGCCGCGCTGATCCGCGCCCGGACAGCACCGCGATGAGATCGATTGTCTCGGCGATCAGGCCGCGTGGGACCGTCACAGCGGCTTCCTGGATCAGCTGCTCCAGCCGGTGCAGTGCGCCGATGGCGGAGCCCGCATGCAGTGTGCCGATACCGCCTGGATGGCCGGTGCCCCACGCCTTCAGCAGATCGAGCGCTTCGGGTCCGCGCACCTCGCCGATGGGAATGCGATCGGGGCGCAGTCGCAGCGCCGAGCGCACCAAATCGCGGAGCGAAACCGCACCATCTTTGGTGCGGAGCGAAACCAGATTGGGGGCCGCGCATTGCAGCTCCCGCGTATCCTCGATCAGCACGACGCGGTCTGATGTTTTTGCAACCTCGGCAAGCAGCGCGTTGACCAGCGTGGTTTTGCCGGTCGAGGTGCCGCCCGCGACCAGCACGTTTCGGCGTTCGGCGACGGCGTTGCGCAGAATCTCCGCCTGCTCGGGCGTCATGATGCCAGTCGCGACGTAATCCTGGAGCGAAAAGATGGCGATGGCAGGTTTACGGATGGCAAAGCTGGGGGCGGCAACGACCGGCGGCAATAACCCCTCAAACCGCTCTCCCGTTCCAGGCAGTTCGGCAGATACGCGTGGCGCACCGGCGTGGACTTCGGCGCCGACATGATGCGCAACAAGACGAACAATGCGCTCCGCATCGGCGGGCAGAATGCTATAGCCGGTATCTTCCAAGCCGCCGGAAAGAAAATCGACCCAGAGCTTGCCGTCCGGGTTGAGCATCACTTCGACGACACGATCATCATCCAAATAATCGGCGACAGCCGCGCCAAGCGCCGTGCGGAGCATGCGGGCACCGCGGGCAAACATCTCGGACCGGAGCGAAATTGTCGTCACATCGAACCCTGCGCTGGCACCCAATCGGGGCGCGTTGATCAACGGGGTTGATTAGAAAGAGACGGAATGGCCTTAATGCAACAAGGTTGATAGGCGCGTAGGGGCGTGGGATAGCATCAGAGCAAAATCGGTCGGTAGTTCAAGCGCGCATCTGAATAGGCTCGGTCTGACGAAATGGTCGCTTCTCATAAATGGCAGTTCAGGTCCAAGTTCCGCACCAATGCTTATGGTTGGAACGGGTCGCACTTGGCCATCGACCGGCTCAAGGCCGCCGTCTCCGAACTCAGGTCCGTAGCAAAGACAGATTCCCTCCTGGCCGGCGAAGGAATCGTGTTGCTGGCGGAGCGAATCTGGCCATCTCTCCAAGGCATCGACAGCTCATCTGGTGCTCTCGGCTCGGCAGTGTCGCGTACCCTCGACGAGCTGATCCCCATCCTCATCGCTGCCCCGGCGACGCCGGCGACGCGAGGGAAGTGGCTGTCGCGTTTGTTCCAGGCGGTTCAGGACGATGGCGTCGATTATCTGTCGCCGCTCGAGGATCGTTGGGGCGAAATTGCCCAATATCCCGAGTTGATGGAAGAATATGCGACCCTCTTGATCGGCATGCTGCGCCGGGCTTGGGCCGACCACACGACGTTCTCCCATGTCACTGGCACATCCATCTGCTTGTCTTGCCTGCTGGAACTCGGCCGATATGACGAGCTCCAAGAACTTCTCGCCGTCAATCAATCGAAATTCTGGCCATGGCAGCGGTTCGGCGCGGAAGCTTTGCTCCGTCAGGGACTATGGGAGAGCGCGATTGCCTATGCCGAGGCTGCCCGAGGCAAGACAAATTCGAATTTCTACGACCTGGCGGTTGATCGGTTTTGCGAAGCCGTCCTGATCAAGCACGGTCGTTCGGACGAAGCCTATCGGCGTTACGGCCTTAACACCGCGCGAGGGACCACAAACCTTGCCATCTACCGCTCGTTGATCCGCCAGTATCCTGAGCGTGACCGGCGCCAGATGCTGCTGGATCTAATCAGTTCACGCGGTGATAAGGCAAAATGGTTTGCCGCAGCGAAGGATGCTGGGTTCTTTGATATCGCCATCGAGTGCGCGGCAACATCCGGCGCCGATCCATCGACGTTGGTTCGTGCCGCAAGGGATTTTCAGAAAACAGAGCCGAAATTCGCGGCAACGGTCGCCCTGTTTGCCCTTTCCAGTTTGCTCTCGGGGGGTGGGTATGATCCGGTCCCGAGCGATGCATCGGATGCGGTGACCTATCTTTGGGCCGCCGCGCTTGAAATTGGGGCCCTCGATTGGGCGGAGGAAGAACTTGGCAAGTTGATAAGCCAGCATTTTGCGCCCGGCAGGCAGATGTTTCAGAGCGTTATTAAAGCCGCACTGGCCCAACGGCAGCAGCGCAAGGTTACGCCGTGACTGGTGTTGCTGAGGGCACCGAGCATGTCGGTTATCATTCCCGATGCATCAGCGCCATTAAAGCGATTTACGGCGGTGTCGATAGCGAATGCTCATGAGATACTCCAATCGGACTG
>NZ_BAABMR010000024.1:0-9158 GCF_054767495.1 Acidiphilium sp. MT5 | reverse complement strand
CTCAACGTCGCGCAGGCTTAGGTTGAACCGGTAGTAGCTCCAGACCGCGTAGGCGATCACCGACCGGGGGAAGCGATACCCCTTCAATCGCAACATAGAGGTCAAATCCATCATGCCAAAGGGCTACGGGCACCGGGAGGTATCGTCAACCTGACAATGCCATCTCAATGGAACCTGGGCTTCACTGGACGGCCATATCGTCGCGGGGCTGGGTGGCATTTATCGCGCCCAAGTTTGGTATCCCAAATTCGGGGGCACCGACGATGATCCACCCAAATTCCGCACCCGGCGCGACATGATCAAGGTCACCGCCCGGGCGGATCGGCTCAAAGGTGGGCTACCGCGCTCTGCACGGGCGACGATCTTTCCGGAGGATCACCAGGCGCTACGGTCTATTCGGGCCGACATCCTGGTTTGCCATGAAGCGCCGACATCGGATCGGCATGGGTTTGCCGCGATCGACGCACTCGCCCATGAGATGGGCGTCAGCCTCGTGGTGCATGGGCATCATCACCGGAGTTACAAAGGTCACACCGCCAATGGCATTCCCGTCAGGGGGCTGGGTATCGCCGAGCCGTGGTTGTGGCGGGGCACCCGATAAGGGATGGAGCGGAAAACCGCCTGAAAGGTCTCGTCCGGCGTGGCTTTCAGAACCGAGGACCGGTATCGGTCGTTGGCGTGCCTTCGCAGACGGATGATGCCTGGAGCTGGTGGTGGTCTGGTGGCGCGTGGAATGTGGTTGCCTGGTTCTGAGGTTGGAGTTCGGTATTAATTTCTTTGCACCACAACCAGCCGCGCGAGAGACCTGCGAGGCTAACCTAGCCTTGGAATATTTAGCCAAGTTCTGCGCGGAACTTGGATTGCAGACCCTTAACGGCACCATCACTTGACATCTAATACCAATTATCCAACATATGTTGAATGATTGATGATCAGAACGCATCCGTTGCCTTTGAAGCTCTCGGCCATCCTGTCCGACTCCGCCTACTCCGCCTCCTTATTCCAAACGGCGCAATCGGCATGACAGCGGGCGACATCGCTACCCATCTCGACATTCCAGCTACCGCAATGTCGTTTCACCTCAACCGAATGAAACAGACTGGCCTGATCCACGCGAGACGCGAAGGGCGGCATTTGTTCTACGCTGCCAACTATGCGGCAATTACAGCAATCACCGAATTCCTCACTGACGATTGCTGCGGCTTAGCACCTAGCGGGTGTCTGCCCGGATGCAGTGGCAACCGCAGACCTTCCAGATCTCCGGTTGCTGAGCGTTCGCAGTCAATAACCCACGTGAAAATCAAATCATGATTCACAGGAATCCAATGACACAAAAAGCATGGGGTAAAGCCATCGGTCTTGGGTTGATCAATGGCATTTTGCTCGCCGTCATCATGGTCACGCTCAAAACGTCGGGATTGTCGCCGATGCCTGCACCGCTCGGCTTGGCTTTCGCTAATACGATATTCGGACGTCACTTGCCGCTGCCGATCGGGCTTCTTTTCCATCTTGACTACGTCACCTTCTGGTCGGTTGTCTTCGTGGCGCTGTTCCGGCCGCACCTCACCTTTGCCAGGGCGGCAATGCTGGCAGCCGGTTTGTGGATCTTCGCGTTGATCGTCTTCGTTCCGATCGTCGGCTGGGGCATGCTCGGGCTCAAGGTCGGGCCGCAGATCATTTTTGGCCTCTTCATCACGCATTCTTTGTTCTGCATATTTGTCTGGGGACTTTGCCGGGTCTTTTTTCCGCAAACGGGACATCACGCAGCGGGCATTTCAGGACAAACCTGAAGTAATAAAATCATTTTGTTCAAACAACGCAAAGGTTTTTCCATGATTTCCCGAATTTCACGCGACACACTCCACCGGATGATGGAACAAGGCGAGGATTTCATCCTGATCGACACTCTGCCGGCAACGATCTTCCGCAAATCCCATTTACCGGGTGCGATCAACATCGTTTCCGACGACATCGTTACCGCCGCTCCTCGGCAAATTTCCGATCAAGAGGCAACAATCGTTGTGTATTGCGCGAACGGGCCATGCAGGCGCTCTGATCTTGCAGCAGAACGCTTGATCAAACTGGGTTATCGTAACGTGCTCGATTACCACGAAGGCAAGGCTGACTGGATTGAAGCCGGATTGCCAGTCGAGACTGCATGAGAATGCGCGATGTCCTCTACGAGCATGATAGTTTTCCCGATCTGTGCGTGGCTTCTCAATGAGCAAGCTTGTCATTTTTGGATTACTGACGCTCGCCGCATGTCTGGAAGTCGGTGGCGATGCGCTGGCTCGTTCCGGGCTGCACGGCCACGGCACAGCCCGATATCTCTTTCTCTTCGCAAGCGCGCTCACGCTATTGGTTTACGGGATCACCGTAAATCTCGGGCCATGGGATTTCGGTCGTGTTCTCGGCGTCTACGTCGCTCTTTTCTTCATTGTGGCACAGATCGTGGATCGCCTCGTCTACGGCATCACACCGTCCATTCCGATCATCGTCGGTGGTACGTTGATTGTATCAGGCGGTCTCGTGCTCGCTCTGTTTCGAGGATAGGGGCGTGGGATCAGATATGAATTTTACTGGTGGTTTCGAAAGAGTAGCGCTGCCGATCATTTGGTGATGACGGAGGGTCTCAAGCTTGCTGCCCAAACCTTCACTAAGGACGTCTCACAGCTTTCCTGCTGTGCAGGTTAAATCTTTTATCCCTCGAAAGGAGCTACATGATGAACGCATCCCTAATCCCAACCGGCTCAACCTCCCGCCGCCTCGCGCTGCTTGCCGCTTTAATGGCGCTGCCGACCTTTGCCTTCGCCTCCCCTTCGGGAGTCATGGGCCCGAAGAATGCACCAAGCCCCGGCAATCAGCCAGCGCCCGCCGCGTCATTCGTGAGCCATGGTAACACCATCTCGCTCGACACTTATAAAGGCCATCCGATCATGCTGTGGCAGGTTGCTACTTGGTGCGGCAGTTGTCGGGCCGGACTGCGCGTCTTTGCGCAGAAAAAGGCCATGATCGACAAAACCAATATCAGAGTGATTGTCCTTAGGGATTACAAAAATGGTGGCTATCCGGGTATCGGCATTACCAAATTCGCCACGCAGGCCGCGCCGAGCCTGATGCATGATCCACATTTTATTTTCGGTGATGACACCAAGGCGCTCTACACGCTCTACAACCCACATCATTATGTCGATGTCTACGACCTGATCAGCAAAGACAGGAAGATCAAAACTGTTTCCTCGACACCATCGGCAACGTTCGGAAAGATCAAGGCATTTATCGCTGCGGAGAACAAATCATGATGACCGCGACGATGCAAAATATCGCGCAGATGCCGATTGCGATCCGCATGGCATTCGCTGACCGGCGGGCGCTGCTATGGGGCGTAGCGACGTTCCTTATCGGGCTGATTTTCTATCTCCTGGTCCTGCCTGCCACGGATACTGGTGGTGCGATCGGCCTGGTGTCGCTCCAATTCCTCTCTGTCGGCGAGACGCTTTTGGCTCTGATCATGGCAGGTTTACTTGGGTTGACCACAGCACTCGGGATCTATGGGCTGCGGCAGGGAGGCAGCGCGACATCGGGTAAATCCATGCTGGGCGCGATCGTCGCTGTATTACCCACGCTGCTATGTTGCTCGCCGGTGCTGCCTTTGGCCGTTGCGGCCATTGCCTCGGTGTTGCCGGCAGCCGGCACACTTGGTCTGCCAATCCAGGGTTTTGTTGCCACCCATGAAACGTGGCTATACACCATTGCTATCATGCTGATGCTCTGGGGCCTCTACGGCAACGCCCGGCGCGCCCTGCACTGCGCCTGTTGATTTGCAGATCATCCAGAACGTGATCCCGCACGCCTGTATTGTCCGAGCATTGCAAGCGCCGGGGAGAGAATAAATCCTCGGCGCGCCTGAGCACACTGGTAAGTTGATTGACCAATTATAGCTCCTCTATAAGGCTGCAACGATCGCTTGCGTTAAGTCGCTGATTTTACCGGGACCAGTGCTCTGCAGCCTACAGTGCATCGATGCCGAAATCATCATTTGCCATCAGGCGGAAGTCCGCGTGACATCAGCGCCCGATGGCTTTGCTGTGCCGAACGCGCTCAACCATGAGAAGGGTGTCAGCCGCGTGGTGCGCCGACACCGTTACCGCAGCGTGAGAGGCTGACCACCCACGGGTATCCCCGCCCAGGGCCTCGGACTGCCGCGAAGTGGTTATGGAAGACCGCAGGCCGTGGACATCAGCTTCGCATCATCGTTTTAACCGTTACGGTTTGATGTACGCAAAACCATGCTGCTCAAGCTGCACAATGCGAATCACTCCGGCCGGCACAATAACCGGTTGCGGCAACAAGACCGGCATATGGCCCAATTTCCGCGCCATCGCTTCCATCGTATTATGGCAGGCATCGAATTCCACACCCTCTGCCGCCATCGATTCGATCCGCTTGGCCTCCGGGCTATGCGCCAGTAACATCTTCAAGCCCGGACCAAACCCCACCACGATGATCTGGATTTTATCGCTGCCCATATAATCGAGCATGTTTTGCACATTATTGAGCACTAAGCCCCAGCGCTGCGGATTATCCTGATCGACCTGGATCACCACATGCGCCTTCGCAAACGGGTGCGGCTGCAAATAGCTTGGCTGATCAAACTTAAAGGTCTTGAGCATCGATGGATTGGCGTGCGCCACTCCGACCCACCCAAATGCCAAGCAGGCCAGACCAAAACAGCGTATTTTTTTCATGTTTCACTCCCCTTTTATAGCTTGCCTGGAATATATCGAGATTTTTTCTTCGATGCAAAGCAACTCGGCACCCACGCAGATGACGATCGGACGAAATCATCCGCATTGCTATTCGTTTGGTAATTTCTGGATTGAAGTTATGCCGAACTCATAGAGAGGGATTTCAGTAGCCAACCCGTCGCTTCGCATTGCATATTCTGAACTTGGACGCCGTCGGCCTTGCGCTGACCACGCCGAACTTGCTCGGGATCTACCGGCTTTGGCAGGGCAGACAAGCAATGTCTCGCAAGAGACTTCTGGTCAAAATCGGAATTGTCTTCCCGCTCAGGGATATATGCGCCAATGCACGGTGAATGTTTCCCAAATTAGGGCGGGGCATAACCAGCGGCGCTACGGTAAGTTTTGGCTTCGCTGGACCTGACGATGTGAATGCTCCACCCTTGCGCTCCAGAGGCGCTCGGTCACGCGCTCATAGGCTTTGCGTGGCGTTCCCGCCCCAGTTCAATTCCCAAAAAATGAACCAATTCATAAAGTCACAACACATTCGCTTGACTTAATACTTCGACAGGAATATCCCTCGTTTCGGGAGCGTAAAATTTTTAACTTCGCTGCCAGCGTATCAACAACGAAAAATTGAGGGAAGTCCATGAAGCTCATGAAAACTATCGCCTTTGGAGTAGGCTTCGCAGCGCTAAGTGTTGCGGTGCCTTCGCTTGCGGCGTCGACGCCGGCTAACAAAATTACAATCACCGTCCCTGTCGTGCTAAAACATGCGGACGTTGTGTTCAACATGGATCATCTTGCATTCGCGGGTAAAATGCCGACTGGAATGCTTTATATGCATTTGCTGAGCCAGCGTATGAAACAAAATCACGTTCCCGGCCACATCGTTGGCGTGTTTCACAGCCTCGCGGCCTACATGTTGTTAAACAACAAGTCCTATGATGCATTTAAGCATGTGACGACCGGCAATCCTTATAGCGCGACAATTGCTAACTTACAGAAACAAGGTGTCGACATCGAAGAATGCGCCTATTCAATGGGCGTCCACCATTGGGGCAACGACAACTTACTCCCTGGCGTTCAAGTTACTACGGGTGCCGTCGGACGCATTGTCGAACTTACCCAACAAGGTTACGTCCAAATTCAACCTTGATTGCCCAACCATCCAATGATTCGATCTGTGCTGGGGATTTCCCGCTCAGCTCATGATAAATCCACGTCGATCCCAACCGGCTCCATTCCTTATATCGACCAAAAATCGGCGATGACCGGGCCCCACTTTATCAGCGGGGCCCGGATCTCTGCCGCGGCTAAGGCGATGGAAAAATTTGGTGCCAAATTCTATTTCCAGCGAGCTTACAGCTGCGGATATTGACGATTGCGTCATTTCAAGCGCTTCAGCGACCTGCGTGACGTATTCTCGCTCCGCGTTGGCCGCAAATATGGGCAACTGATCCAGCGTCGTGGCGACTGCTGGCGCACGATGCAAGGGAGCACCACCATCTCGGGATAAGGACGTATCATTCTTTTATACCGATCATAATCATCGTTTTCATATGCTATTACGATCTTTTCCTTTGGTCTACATCGAATTTGTTCCCGGACGACACATCCCGACCCCATGGTGGAGCCGAGGTTTCCCGGAGAGTAAGGAGAGAGCTCGATGAGCAAGTTTATTTTGACCGCCGCGTTGGTGACCGCCCTGGTCGGCTTCGCTGGCACTGCCCAAGCCGACATGGGTATCCCGAATATTCCGGCGCAACCGCTGACGACGCAGACGACCGTGGGTGTCGTGGGTGAGACAATGCCCGTTTTCAACGGAACCCCACGTCCAGTGGTTGCCGAAACGTTTACACAGGCAACCCTGGGCGAACGTGCACCGACCTTTGCCGCGCCTGCCGACAATGGCGCCAACGGCACCAACGGTGTCGCTTACGCACAGATCGGTCGCATCAACCGCGTCGCGCCAATGGCACTCGCGGATGGTGCCCGGCTTCAGCAACCGAACGGCTGAATGACGATGTTTGGGCGGCGCTATCGCGCCGCCCACAAAGTATACATCCGAGAAACTCGTCGTTTCGAGTGGCTTCTGCCAAATATAAAGAATCGTTGGTGAAGGACGCTGATTTCAGACAAATTGGCTTTTCACATTGCCTTGAATGACGGTTTGGATGAAGTCCCAGATAAGGGTGATCCAGGCGATCAGGAGGCGGAAGTTGTATCCGATTGCGGCGAGCAGGGCGTTGGTGGCGTCGCCGGTGCGGCCTTTGAGGTGGTTGCGGTCCATTCTGTGGCCTGATTTGAGATGGCCGATGACGGGCTTAACCACTGAGCGTCAGCGGAGCTCTCATTTGATCTTGTCGGTGACACCTCGCTTCTGGCCGGATACGAACGCGCGCTAGCCCTGGCCCTTGGGGCGTTATGGCCGCAGTATCGGGCATCGGCGATGCCGCGTTGCAGGTTGACGCCAATCTGCCGTGTGATCTCGGGCACCCTTTTCGCCAGCGTGTGGCCGTCATACGGGTTGCCCGGCGATGCGGGGATATGGGCCACGAACTGACCGCCATTGCAGCGATATATCGGGGTGGCGACCGAGACTCTGACGTCGAATTGATAAGGTTTGTGGGCCTTGCCTTGGGCGACAATATACGGGCTCCGCAGGCAGGATCACCAACTGCGAGATTGGTGTGTTTGCAGCCTATGTCCCGCACAAGGGCCACGCATTCATCGACCGGGCGCTGTATCTGCCAAAAGCTTGGACACCCGATCCGGCGCGCATGCAGGCGGGCCATGTGCCTGACACAATCATTTTCGTAACCAAGTCCGCACTGGCATCGGCGATGATCGGTCGGGCGATCAATGCCGAAGTCCAGGAGGTAGAGGCCCCTAGTCTTCAGTGCCCGTGATGAGGTTCATCATTCAGGAAGTCTATCAGTAGAGCGGCGGCTTCGGCAGGTTTTTCAAGAGTGGGGAGGTGGCCGCATTCGGGAATGGTGTGGAAGTGGGCGTGGGGCAGGTCGTCGGCAAGTTTGCGTCCGGTGCTGACGGGGACCAGGGCGTCGTCCTTGCCCCAGACAATCAGCGCTGGGATGTGGAGGGTGCCGAGGCGGAGCGTGGCGTCGGCGCGGGTTCCGAGGGCAGTTGCCTGGGCGGCGCCGGATTTGCCGCCGATGCGGTGCGCCATAGCTTTGAAGGTTGCGGCGGCTTTGGTGTGGTTCTGGTGCACGACGAGGCCAGCGAGCATGTCGATCACGGCGTCAGGCTGGTTGTTGAGGCCGTCGGCTAGGTCGGTGCCGCCGACTTTGGGGGCGCCAGGGTCGAAGTCCATCAGCCACATTCCAGTGACGCGGTCGGGGGCGGCGAAGGCGACTTCGAGGGCAAGGTTGGCGCCGTAGGAGGTGCCGACGACTATGAATTTTGGCGGTGCTTTGGCTAGGATGTCAGTCACGCTGTCGACGAGGTTCGGCTTAGGCGAGATCATGACATGAGCGTTGATGGCGTCGCCGGCGGTGGCGATGACGTCGCGATACAGCGCTTCATCGCAAAGCAAGGCGGGGATGAAGACGATTTCGGTGGGAGCTGGCTTTGGCACTTGCTGTTTCTCCTGGGGTGGCGGGTTCCGGGCTCGGCCATTGACGTGAATGGTTATCGCACTAATGACGTCTCGGGCAATAAAGCAAGGACAGGAGCGTGATATGGATAACGAACCGCGATTTGAGCTTTTTGCGTTCTGGCGCACATCGGCCACGTATCGGGTGCGGGTCGCGCTGAACCTGAAGGGCTTGCCGGTGACGGAGCGGTTTGTCGATATCGATGCCGGGGAGCACCGAGGTGCGGCGTTCCTGGCGATTAATCCGCTCGGGGCGCTCCCAGCGATGATCGATCGGGGCGAGGGTCAGAGCCGAGTGCCATTGACCCAATCGCTGGCGATTTTGGAGTTTCTGGAGGAGAGCTATCCGTCGCCTGCGCTGTTGCCGGTGGACCCACATGGGCGGGCGCGGGTGCGTTCGATTGCGGCGATGCTGGCGGCCGACACTCATCCGTTGATTACGCCGCGGGTGAAGAAATATCTGACCGGGACCGGCGGTTTCGACGATGCGGCGTGGCGGGCCTGGCAGGTGCATTGGTTCACTGTTGGGCTGCAGGCGGTCGAGGCGCGCCTGGCGCGCGAGGTGGAGACCGGGGTATTCTGCCATGGCGATGTGGTGAGTATTGCCGATATCTGCCTTGCGAGCATCCTCGTGGTGATGCGGATATTCAAGATCGAGGTTGCGGCGATCCCGACAATCGAGCGGATCATGCACGCGTGCGAGCAGCAGACGGCATTCGTGCAGGCCAACCCGCTCATCCAGCAAGGCGCCCCGGGGTAAGGGCGATTGTTTCCTCGATGGGTTAACCACGATTGAC
>NZ_BAABMR010000023.1:0-10489 GCF_054767495.1 Acidiphilium sp. MT5 | reverse complement strand
CCGTCAGATTTGTCGCACGCGCATGAAAAAATCAGACCAAATTACGAGTCAGACTCTGAGATTGAACACGCCGGTCAAATTGACATCCATCACCCGGCGCCAATTCTCGGGTTTGATCTCTAACAAGCATAGCGGCTCGGTAATGCCCGCATTATTGATCAGAATATCGGCATGACCGAAAGCGGCGAGCACTGTTTGCGCCGCAGCCGCACAGGCGCGGGGATCGGTTACATCGCAGCCTACACCGAGATGCCCGTTGCCAAGCGAGGCCGCCATTGCTTGCGCGTTCGCGTGGTTCAAATCCAGAATTGCAACGCGTGCGCCATGCTCAGCGAATAATTTGGCCGTTGCGAACCCGATTCCTTTGGGGCTAGCGCCGCCCGAAATAATGGCCGTTTTGCCTTGCAGCAGCATTGGTTTCCTCCGTGGCTATGCGGATCGTTAAGCGCTGCTTGAGATGAAATATCAAAAGGATAATTTGCATGAATTGATGAATTTGGTTCATGTATTATCCTCATGACCAATCATGTCCCCACCGCCTTATTGCGCGCGTTCGAGGCCGCCGGCCGCTCAGGATCGTTCCGCGCCGCCGCCGCCGAACTCGGCGTGACGCCCAGCGCGGTCAGTCACGCCATCCGCAAACTTGAAGATTTGCTTGGCGCGCGGCTGTTCCATCGTCAGGCACGCTCGATAGAATTGACCACTGAAGGCCAAACGCTCATGCGCCATGTCAGCGATGCGTTCGACATGTTGCGCCATGGCATGGAGGCGGTTTCAACCCAGGCGCCGCGCTTGCTGCGCCTGCACGTGGCGCCAAGCTTTGCTACCCAATGGCTCGCCCCCCCGGTTGCAGATTTTTCTTGAGGCCAACCCGAATGTTGAAGTGCGGATTGCCGCCAGCACCGATTACGCGGATTTCAGCGAGGGCATTTTTGATGCCGATATCGTCTATGCGGCAGCGCGCACCGCTCATGCGCAGCCCGGCTTGGTGCGCATTTCCCTCGGCGAGGAAACGGTGGTGCCGCTCTGCGCGCCGGCCATTGCCGCACGCATCCGGCGCCCTGCCGATGTGCTGCGCGAAACCTTGATTCATAGCGACAATAAAATGCTCCGCTGGCCCGACTGGTTTGCCGCCAACCACCTGAGCGCACCCTCGCCGCATGGGCTGCGGTTTGATCGCAGCTTTCTGGCGATCACGATGGCGGCAGAAGGCTTGGGTGTTGCGCTCGAATCAACCCGTCTCGCCGAACGCGAACTCGCCACCGGCCGCCTGATGGCGCCGATGCGCCAATGCTCGGTTGATTTGCACTACACCGCCCATTTCTTGGTCTATCCACAAACCCATCAGGCCAACCCCATGATTACCCGCTTCTCGGCCTGGCTCCAGCAGCAACTGAGCATCGCCACGCCGAATGGTTGATGTTGACGTGACAAAAATCACATCGATCTCAGCATCATGGTGCTACTTAGGACGTCATCAGCGTCCCACCCCATCGCACCCAGGAGCAACCAAGATGACCAACTTGACCCTCACCAACACCGCCCTCCCCGCCCAACGCGATCAAGTCGCCGCAAAAATCGCCTTCGTGCTACCGCAGACCATCATGGATCGTGATTTCGACATCACCAACCGGATCAAACTCATCGGTCTGGCAGCGACAACAGCAATCACACTGATCACCGGCGCCGTGTTTTTTCTCCTGTAACCGTCCGCACACACCAGCGGCGCCGTCATCACAAGCGACAGCGGCGCTTTGATACTGGCTGCCATAGCCTGCTTCTCACCGCGACTGGGCGCCGAGAAGCAGCCAGCGATGCTAATCAGAGGGACTTGAGGATGTTGGCGTCCCGTAGGGGACGGGAACCCAAAATGCCCACAACCTATTGATGCAAATACTGAAATTACTACTAAATTTTGTACGCCATCGGGATGTGACACATGTGTGTGTCACACCCGCATTTTGGGGTCAACAGTCACCGCCAGGCTCGCTCGTTACCTTGCGCATGCACCCGCGTCAGTTGGGGTTTGGGGTATTGTGTGGTTGCGGCGAGTTTGATGGTGATGGGGCCGTGTTGGGCGAGGGCGGCGGGGATTAGTCCGCTCCCGTTGGTCCAGCGGCCATCGGGTTCGGGGGTGTGCCAGCCTTCGGTGAGCAGCGGGTGGTCGAGATTGATTTCGCGGCTTCCGGCGTGGAGCGAGAGGATTTTGACGCCGAGGGTGCGTTGGTCGCGCGGGTCGGGAGAGAAATAACCGGGGATGGCGCGCCGCGAGTGAATGGTCACGCTCCCGTCTTGGTTGGGTTGGAGCGTGAGAGCTGGGTCATTGGTGAGGGGTTGGTGGGTGCGGGCGAGGATTTGGGTGCGGGTTTGCTCGACGATGGGGCCGGATTCGGCGAAGGGGGAGCAACTGGTTTGTTCGCGCAGCGTTTGTGCGAAATCGGGATGGAGGGTAATCGCTCCGCCGCCGCCATTTTCAAAGGCACTTCGGTTGCCGGTTTCGAGGTAGCTTTCGGCGGGGGTGCCCTCGGCGTAGAGCACGGCGTGGTGCGGAAGTTCGATGTGGTAGTAGGTGATGGTGCGGCGGGATTCTTGGCGGATGGTTGAGCCGTTGAGGAGCGATTTTGCCGGGATCAGGGCGCCGTTGAGGTAGAGGGCGTGGTCAGGCGAGAGAAAAAGGTCGCGGCTGGGCACATCGTTGTCGAGAGCGCCGGCGCGGATGCGGATGGGGTTTACTTGCGCCGGGTTGGGATGGCGGAGGAGTGACAGAGAGCGGTGGCCGATCCATTGGATGGGGGCGGTGCCGCCGGTGTGGAGGATGGCGTGATCGTTGGCGCGGAGTTGTTCAACGGGGATTTCGCCACGGGTGGTGAGGATGCGGGTTCCCTGCGCGAAGCAGGGCGGGTTGAGGGAGATGGTGGTGTTTGCAGGGGGATCGATGACGTTGAAATTGGCGGTGGAGAAATTGCCGGTGATGTCGAGCGTGATTTGTGATGTGCCGTTGGATAGTTCGAGGCCAGTGCCGCTGACGTAAGTGTCGCTGGTGGCGGCGAAGCCGTTGAGGATCAGGGTGTCGCCTTGAGCGAAACCGGCGATGTTGGTGAGGCTTTGGTTGTCCATGGCGGTGTAGGTGCCGGAGACGATGCCGGAGCTGCCGGTTTCGAAGGCGAGCGAGCGAAAATTTTGGTATTCGGCGCCGATGTTGGAGAGTGTGACGGGCGTGGAACCGCCGATGGCGAGAACGTCGGACACGGTGCTGTTGGCGACGACGCTGCCGGTGAAGGTTGCGCCGTGTTCGACGATGATGGTGCTGGCGGTGTAGCCGAATTGCACGGCGTCGGCGCGGACGCCGGAGTCACTGAAGCCGCCCTCGATCAAGTCGGAATTGAGGATGGTGCCGCCATTGACTGAAATACCCGCACCGCCTGCACCAAAATAAGACACAATACCCTTGAAGTTGGGTCCGCCGGTGCCGCCAGAGATGGTTCCGGAATTGGTCAGGGTTGCAGCCCCCGACAAGCTAACTCCCACCCCGCCCGCGCCGGCCAGGCCACCCTGTTGGGCGCTGGGACCATACGCTATACCACCGCCGCCGCCGCCGATCGTCCCGGCGTTCATGTTCGAGCCGCTGACCAGATCGACCCCTGCGCCGCCCAAGCTGCCATTTGTGTCAAACGCGGGGAAACCCGGCTCATAGGCGCCGTTCGCCCCTGCCCCACCCCTCACATAGCCATAATTATGCACAATCTGCCCGAAGACCGCGCCGTAAACGCCATTGGCTCCATTGCCACTGCTCGTGCCCGGCGTAACCGCGCCGTTGCTGGTGATGGTGAAGGGGGCTTGGTAAGTGCCGGTTGGGGTGAGGATAATGCCGGTGGCTATGGATTGGTTAAGGAAATGGGGATCGAAAGTGACGCCGGTGCCGTTCGCGCCGGTGGTCAGGTCGAGCACGTCGCCGATGGCGGCGGACGCAAAAGTGAGGTTGAGGGTTTGGCCGCCATTGCCCGCGATGGCGAATATGCCGCCAGCGCCGATGGTAGCGGTGGTGTTCACGGCGAATCCGGTGAGGTAGAGGCTATCACCACGGGCGAAGCCAATGATGCTGTCATTGGATAGGGCTGCGAGAGACCCTTCGAAAGTGCCGGTTGCGCCCGGTTCGAAGGCGAGGGTGGAGAAGTTGAGATAGCCTGCGCCGATGTTGGAGATTGTGACGGGCGCAGAACCACCAATGGCGAGAACGTCGGACACGGTGTTGTTGGCAACCACATTACCGGTGAAGGTTGCGCCAGATTCGACGATGAGGGTGCTGGTATTGGTGCCGAATTGCACGGCATCGGCGCCCTGTGTTCCTGCGATCAGGCCGCTATTGACGAGAGTGCCGCCGGAGAGAGAAATGCCGATGCCGCCGCTGCCGAGGCTTAGGGAGCCGAAGCCGCCGGTGCCACCGGTGATGGCACCGCTATTGCTGAATGAGCCCGTTCCCGAAAGATCAACACCCGCCCCGCCAGTCCCGCCAGCGCCGCCGCCGCCGAGGCCATTGCCGCCACCATTGCCGCCAGTGATGGTGCCGCTGTTGCTAAACGTGCCTCTTCCCGAAGGATCAACGCCGACGCCGCCAGTGCCGCCGGTGCCGCCGAATTCAATGCGCCCACCATTACCGCCGGTGATGGTCCCGCTATTGCTAAATGTGCCTCCTCCCGAAGGATCAAGTCCGATGCCGCCAGCGCCGCCCAAGTCGTAAGCGTAACCGCCGCTGCCGCCGGT
This sequence comes from Acidiphilium sp. MT5, assembly GCF_054767495.1. Taxonomy (NCBI): domain Bacteria; kingdom Pseudomonadati; phylum Pseudomonadota; class Alphaproteobacteria; order Acetobacterales; family Acidocellaceae; genus Acidiphilium; species Acidiphilium sp. MT5. The sequence goes on along the minus strand of NZ_BAABMR010000023.1, from coordinate 5,728 downwards.
GATGGCGCCGCTATTGCTGAACGAACCCACGCCCGAAAGATCAACGCCCGTGCCGCCAGCGCCCCCGCCAGCACCGCTGCCGGTGCCGCCGGTGCCACCATTGACAACACCTTGATTGATTAGGGTCAGGCCGGAGGCGGCTGAGCCATAAATGCCGATGGTACCACTGGCACCGACGACAGCGGCAGTTGGGGCGACGTGGCCTTGGCTGGTGATGGTGAAGGGAGTTTGGTAGGTGCCTGTGGTCGCGAGAGAAATGCCCGTGGAGATTGATTGGTTGAGGAAATGTGGGTCGAAGGTGATGGCGGTGCCGTTGGTGCCGGTGATCAGGTCGAGCACATCGCCGATGGCGGCGGCCGCGAAAGTGAGGTTGAGGGTTTGGCCTGTGGTATTGCCTGCGATGGCAAGGATGCCTCCGGTGCCGATGGTTGTGATTTCACTCCTAGCGGTGAAGCCGTTGAGGTAGAGACCATCGCCACGGGCGAAGCCGGTGATGCTGTCGTTGGACAGGGCGGTGTATGAACCGGCGAAGGTGCCGGTTGCGCCGGGATCGAAGGCGAGCGAGCGGAAATTCTGATATTCGGTGCCGAGGCTGGAAAGGTAAACGCGAGCAGAACCGCCAATGGCGAGAACGTCCGATATGGTGCTGTTGGCAACGACGTGGCCGGTGAAGGTTGCGCCGGCTTCGACGATGAGGGTGCTGGCATTGGTGCCGAAATACACGGCGTCGGTCTGGACACCGGAACCCGATGCGCCCCCTGAGATCAGGCCACTATTGAGGAGGGTGCCGCCATTGAGCAACACGCCGACGCCGCCAGCGCCGACGATGCCGGGGAATTGAAATGAGCCACCATTACCGCCGGTGATGGTGCCGCTATTGCTAAATGTGCCTCCTCCCGAAAGATCAACGCCGCTGCCGCCGGCACCACCTACGTCGTAAGCGTAGCCGCCGCTACCGCCGGTGATGTTGCCGCTATTGCCGAACGAACCCGCGCCCGAAAGGTCAACGCCGGTCCCGCCAGTGCCGCCGGTGCCGGCGTCGTCGAAGCCGCCGAAGCCGCCGGTGATATCGCCGCTATTGCTGAACGAACTGACACCCAAAAGATCAACGCCGCTCCCGCCAGCGCCGCCGCTGATGCCACCGGTGCCACCATTGACAACACCTTGATTGATCAGGGTCAGGCCGGAGGCGGCTGTGCCATAAACGCCGATGGTACCACTGATACCGTAGGCAGCGGTCGTTGGGGCGACGGTACCGGTGCTGGTGATGGTGAAGGGAGTTTGGTAGGCGCCTGTGGAGGAAAGAGAAATGCCAATGGAGATTGATGTTGAAAGGGTGTTGGTCATGGTGGGGGGATTCCTGGCGGCTAGTTGGCGATGGTTGGTTAATTAAGGGGTTGGGCGTGTAATTGCGCGCCAGGATTTTTTGGCGCGTTAGGGAATTCGGGCGTTGGCTTGGGATTGGTGGTGGTTGAGTATCGGCTTAGCCGATCAATCGATGATGGGATTCGGGCAGTTTCAGTTCGGAACTGCTACGAACCAGAGCGCTACAACAGTTCTACATAAAATCATCAAATCAAGATATTAATTTTAACTAAAAGTTAATTTAGAACTATAGTTGTACTTCGGATTTAAGATGAGCGTGTCTGGTGATGGCTTGATGGGTCCGTCTGAATATTGAAGTGGACCCTGCGTTGTAGACTAAGCGTGGGCAAAATTTAGCCACAGGTTTTGGGCCGGCGAGACCATTGCTCGATCAACCGACCAGCGTGCTACGCAATTCAAATTGTGCGCACCACACTGGCCACGGCGCGTGTGATCAGGTGTTCTTGCGTCCTTTCCGCAAAACCAGTCCCAGTCCGATCAGACCGGTGCCGAGTAATGCCAATGAACCGGGTTCCGGCACCGGGGTTGCCGCAGGCACGTCGGTGAAGGTCACTGAACCATTGGCACCGTTTCCAGAGTAAACTCCGGCGGTTCCGGCGGTCAGCATGATGTTGGCGGCATCGGTCGCCAGAAACGAGCCGCTGCCGCCGCTGCCGCCGCTGCTGCCGCTGCCGCCGCTGCCGCCGCTGCCGCCGCTGAAGCCGCCACCGCCGCCGCCGCCGCTTAAGCCGCCGCCGCCGCCGCCGCCGCCGAAGCCGCCGCCGCCGGAGCTGAAGCTGCCGCCGCCGTCAATGAAGGTGAAGCTGCCGCCGCCGCCGCCGCCGCCGCCGCCGCTGAAGCTGCCGCCGCCGCCGCCGCCAGTGAAGCTGCCGCTGGCAACGTGGCCGCTGCTGGCGCTGGTGCCGCTGAAGCCGCTGAAGCCGCCGCCACCGCCGCCACCACCTGGGCCGCCGCCGCTGCCGCTGGCGCCATTACCAGTGCTGTTTGTGCCGCCGCCGCCGCCGCCGCCGACGCTGTTGCCGTAGTAGTTGATGCCGCCGCCGCCGCCTCCGCCGGCGACGACAAGGGGCAGGCCGCCCGCGTTTGCCACAACAAAGCTGCCGCCGCCGCCGCCGCCGCTATCGCCGCCGCCGCCGCCGACGAGGACCTGGAGCACTTGATTGGCACTAAGACTGAAATCGCCGATGATCGTCGCGCCGCCGCCGCCGCCGCCGAAGCCGCCGCCGCCGTCGCCGTTGCCGCCGCCGCCGCCGCCGATGGCTTGGATTTCATAGGTTCCGGCGGTCAGGACGGTGTAGTCAACGATGCTACCGGAATAGGTGATGGAGGTGGTGCCGGTGCCGATGGTGTTGCTGGGGATGGGCGTGGCATGGGCCTGGGGGGTGAGTGCGATTGTGACGGCCCCCAGCAGGGTGGCGAGGGCGGTGGTGGTGATCAGATATCTGATCGAGCGTCTTTCTATGGCCATTTTCGATGGAACCTTTTTTCTGGATGTTGGGTTGCTAGGCGCGGCCGTGTCATTTTCCACGGCAAGAAACGTCAACGCGGGCTGGGATTTCAATGTATCCGGGGTGCAAGGGACGCTTACGTTCTGGTATCCGCACGAATTGGCGATTTATTGCGCGTGATCAGGAATGCACGCAGTCAATCGGGAGGCTTAACGCGGAGGATAACCCTACGTGCATCAGGCGGCGAGTACTGGCCGTTGCCTGAAGTAGTGGCGTTGCCCGCCGTCAAACCGTCCCTGCAACATTGCATGCAGTGCGATACTGTTCAGTTTTTCGCTGTGGGGCCTTTCGCCCCATGTTCTGCCCACACCATGGACATAAAGTTACTAAGCAATATTCGTGCCACCGAAAATTTCTTATTAAAATCAGAGCGTAATAAATCCGTGATATCGTGAGTGTAAAGAATCCCGACAAATTCACCGCCATGGATCGAGGGGCGATCTACCCAGCGTGAAATAAGGCTGGGGGGTCGTTAGCTGGTAGGTGATGCGTCAGAATTAGCCATTATTGAAAGCGGCGGATAATCGCCGGGCAGCCACGGCACAGTCCCGGTTGCCGGGCACGGCCAGCCGACAATCACAGGCGCTCGGAGACTGGTCAAGGCACCCGCCAGCGCGAATTGAGCGCGCGTGTGGCGCGACAAACAGGTGCGTTTCTCAGGTTGTTCGTCGCGCGGCACGCGCGAGGCGGCGATACGGCGAACCCGCGCGACCGTCACGGCCGAAGGATCGCCGCTCGCCGCCTCGATGCTGAGGGATATCCAGCGATCCGGGAGGATCGAGGCGGATCACATCCTCGGCGCGCTCATCGCACGATCACCCGCGCACGAAGTGGTGCCGGTGCTCCGGACGGCGGCGGCGTCGGGCACGCTGCCTGCGGAAACCCGCATCACGCTGATGGCGCAAGGTGACACCTTGTCGCTCCGTGCGGCGCTGGAGCTCCAACTCGGGCAGTAGGGCGCTCGGGAGCGGTGCGAAATTTGGTGCGGCGATTGGTGCGGCGCGACAATTACATGAACAGGAACACAGCGCCGGTGATCAGGGTGACGGCGGTGGCGGCCAGGGTGCCGACATATTTGATCCGGTGCGACAGGTCGAAATCCCGATCGACAATGGTTTGTGGGCGCGAAAAAGCGATTTTTGCGTCGGTGCGAAAATGCTTGACGGGACGGGCGGTGCTGGTGACGGCGGGGGCGGGAGTGAGGGCGATGGCGGTCATGGCGGTTGCTCCTGGCGGGGTGTGGTTCGGGGTGTGCAGCGTTGAGATGATGGATAGCGCGAGGACAGGCGCGAAGATGTGATATTTAGCACATCAAATGCTTGATCGGGGGAATTTTGGTGCCGTTGTCAAAGGCGGCGCGCGACCATTCGCTCCTCGAAAATGCGCATCCCCTTATTGAGGGACCGGATGGAAAAACAACCCGAGCGACCCAATGACTAGCTCGATGCCGGGCACCTCATGATTCTCGAACAGCAGCAGGTCGGAAAGCGAGGATTGCGTGCCCTCGATCTGCGAGGACAACAAAGCCTCTTTGCGGACATACATATAAAGGAACAAGAGTGTTGAAGGTAGGATCGTTGTCACGCCGTCCAGGCGCCCGACAGCAGCTATGGCACGTTCGTAGACGTGCATGAACCGCCCCAGCTCGAGCGGCGGATTCGGCGGCAGCGGGGAGGGCACATAAGCGCGCACACGCTCACCGCCTGCGCTTGTTTCGACGTTTCATCGGTGGCGCTGAGCTGGAGCTCGACCTCATAGCGGCGCTTGGTTTCCCGATCCTGAAGCAACAGGTCGAGGCGGCCGGCGCGTGGTTGGATACGCTCCTGATCCCGCAGCACCAGATCTCCAAGGCCGAGTATTGCCGGATCATCGGCGATAAGCTTTTGGACCCATTTTTCGTTGTATTGTTGGTGAGCCTTGAGCGAGAGGTGCTCTGGTTTGACAAAAGACAGTGACATATTTTCTACCTATGGGCTATCAGCGGCTTCGCTGGGAATTTCTGTTGCCAAGTTTCCAGGATGAACAATGCCGCCGTACTCGCCGAATGGATTGCAAGTCGTGCTATCCTGGCGTCGACACGTCTGAAACCTCGTTCACGGCCATGGGCATCTCCACCATGGGTCCTCAAAGAACCAATGCCTTCAATGCTGGTTATCAAACCACTTAATACCTTCCGCACGTCTTCGGCTATCTCGGGCGCTAAATTCGTCCGCTCTGGTGACAACCCGAGTGGATCGCGGATCGCCTTATATAGGCTGCTGATATCCCGCTTGGCAGGCAGTGGTAGCTGGAGCTCGATTAGCACGGACCTGCAAACGCTTTCGGCAGTCGAGCATGCTGCCGTCACGGCGTCTTCAGGGTCGTGCTCGGCACTGGCCAATGCACGGTCAAGATCCCTTCGGACGGTGTCAAAGTCCAGAACGGCGGCTTTGGTAGCAAGATCGGCGACAACAGGCGTTCCGTGGCCTGCCACCACCAAGCGAACGGTCTGGCCGAGATGTTGAAGTTCGAGGCCGTCAAAGTGTAGGTATCTATTTACGGTCAGGACTCATTGATTGATCCAAAAAATCACGGTTGCTGCGATAGCGATGTGAGCTGCTGCCGGTTTGATGGACACCATCCTAAGCCGAATCTGCCATTCGTTCGAATTCCATAGGACTGAGATATCCGATCGTCGAGTGGCGGCGTCGTGGATTGTAGAACCGCTCGATATAGTCGAACACGTCGGCCCTTGCTTGATCTCTGGTGCGATAAACCTTGCGGGCGATGCCTTCAGTTTTCATTGAAGAGAAGAAGCTCTCCATGGCGGCATTATCCCAGACATTGCCTGACCT
>NZ_BAABMR010000022.1:0-12289 GCF_054767495.1 Acidiphilium sp. MT5 | reverse complement strand
GACATCCTCGAGCGCATTGTCTCTGGGCGAACCAAGGCCACCGAAATCGACAGGCTGCTTCCATGGCATTGGAAGGCCGGTCACGCAGCAACCGAAATCGTTCAAGCCGCCGCATAGTCGCGCTACACGCGTCTTTCAACAAGGTCAGAGAAACGACGCTTACCGGACGTTGATCGATGGGATTATTTTAACGCCTGATGTTTCAGCGCCGGACGGGATGAGGGCCGAGCTTTATGGCGACCTTGCTGAGATTCTTGTTTTGGCGTCGGAGCCGGCGCCGTTACGGCGTTGTGTTGGTGGGGCACGCGGTAAAAATCCTCGGTCACGTTATGTTCCCGAGGGTTTATTATCGGTGGTTGCGGGGACTCGAAGCCACTTATACCGAACCGAGATTTTCCGGCTTTAGCTATGGTCTGGCGGTGGCCATATGCGGGATCCGGAGCTTCCCGGTTCGATAGGCGGGGTTCAACTTCGGCGACGCACACACTCCCATCGAGACGCAACATGATTTGTCGCTCATCGGGCCGGAGTAGCGGAATAGACCGCCAATGAATAAAAGCCGTGCGTTCTGATGTCCCGCTAAAGACTGCAAAGCGACCAAAGCGGTAGAGGGTAACCTGATCGTCAACTACTTCAACCAGCTTGACTTCTGCAAGATCTCCCTGAGTCGCGAGCAATGCCACGTGGAACCACGCCAGCGGGCCTTTACCGGCTTATTTGACATACTTGACCTGCGCCGCCGAGAACATCGCTTCAAGATACTCCGGCGTGGGCAAAGCGTCGGTGCCAATCAACACCAACTCCTGTCTATCAAATGTATTTCGTCCTGGCGTCAAACTCCAACGGCGGCCAACTAACTGTAGAACCATGGGCAATGCCCCTGGATCAATATTCAGAACACCCTTCCCGCGTAGAACGCCCGGGGGCATCTTGTGTAAAACCTCGCGCAAAAGCTCGCCATTCAGCGGACCATCAGGGCACCAACTCCATGTTCGGTAACCGTGGCCGGGGTTATCTGCGAAAAATCGGCTGGGTCGCAGTTCGTTGCTTGGATTAACCATGACCATGGGCAATGCGCCGCCGGCAATTTCAATAATCGGTGCATCAGCCCTCATAGCAGATATGGTAGCCCGCGCATCAGCCCGCATGACGGTGCTCGCAATATCGCATTTGCTCAACGCAATTAGATCTGCACGCGCGATTTGTCGGTAAATTGTATCATTAAGCCAACGGTCAGCAGCTAGGCGCGGCAAGTCAATCGCATCAGCTAGCACGATCACCGCTTCGAGCGATGCCCCCATCTCAAGCTTAACCAGTTGGGCAATCCGCCACGGATCCGACACGCCGCTACTTTCAACAATGATACGCGCAGGCGGCGGTGCTAGCGAGAGCATGCGTGCCAGCATCACGCTGAAATCGGGTCCAATCGAACAGCAAACGCAACCGTTCGCAAGCGCGAATATCTCACCATCCTGCGCCTCAATCAGGTGGGCATCAATATTGAGTGCTCCAAAGTCATTGACCAGCACAGCAACGCGTTGGCTGGATCTGCGCAATATTTCATTGATCGCTGTGGTTTTGCCAGCCCCTAAAAAGCCACCGATAATAACAACCGGAATCGTCATGCCGCTGCCGCGAACACCTTGCCACCACTTACCGTAGCGACCACTTCAATATTCTTGAGAGCAGACGGCTCAACCTCGAGCGGATTATCGCGCAACACCGCAAAATCGGCAAACTTACCGACTTCAATGCTGCCAATCACATGATCTAGTTTCAATGTATATGCAGCGCCAATAGTAATTGCGTGTAGTGCCGCCTCGACCGGAATCCGCTCGCCCTCCCCGAGCACGCGCCCGGCCGCCGTCTCGCGCATCACCGCACACCATGCGGTGAATAATGGATCAATCGGGGTAATTGGCGCATCCGAATGAATCGAGAATGGAATTCCCAGCCTAAGTGCCGTGCCGCACGCATCCATTCGCTGGGCGCGCGCCAACCCCATCGTCTCGCGCACATGCGCTTCTCCCCAATAATAGATATGGTTGGCAAAAATATTACAACAAAAGCCAAGAGTTTTGATGCGGCGATACAATGCCTGATCTGGCATTTGGCAATGCTGCAGCGTATGGCGATGATCGGGGCGCGGGTGTGCGATCAGCGCCCGCTCCATCATCTCAACCGCTGCCTCGGTGGCCTCATCACCATTTGTGTGCATGTGTATTATTGCGCCGGCACGATGATAGGCTTCGATCACCTCGCCAAGTTCAGTGGGCGCAAGATACCACAGGCCGTTCGGCGCTCCGTTGTGATAGCCTGGCCAGCGCATGCGCGCGGTGAAACCCTGGATCGAACCGTCAACATGGAGCTTCACCAGTCCGAAAAACAACCTATCGGTGCTCTGCAGCCGCAACGCCTGCAATCGCGCCAAGCCCGGCTCAATGCGATAAAATCGAGCAGCCATCGCGGGTACGATCCTAATGGGGAAATCGGGCGCTGCAACGGCTTGCTGATAAACTTCGATTGTCTCGTCGGACATGTCGCTTACCAAATCGGTCGCCGTGGTCACACCGACGCGCCGGGCAAGTTTGCCAAAGCGGTGCATCGATGCCAGATCCAGTTTTCGGGAAAGTCCGTCTGCCGACACAGTCTGGCGGATGCGGCCCAGCAGGTCAAAGCCACGTAATTCCCCCGTCAATGCACCTGTCTGATCGCGAACCAAGCCGTCCATATCTGAATCGCGATCAAGTCCGGCGCGCCGCAAAGCCACACTGTTGACATTCATGATGTGGCCCGATGCATGGGTGATGACCACCGGACGCTCTTGGGAGACCGTGTCTAGATCAGCAACGGTAAGCCCTGGCCCTTTGATATGGATTGGATCAAACCCCCATGCGACGATCGGGCCATCCACATCGTCGGCATAATTCGTTTGACGAAGCCTATCAATGACGGATGAAATACTCGGCAGGCCCGGCACAATTTGTCCATCAGGATCACGTCGATTGAAATAGCCAATATACGGGTCACGCCAGACTGAACCTTCAAACAAATGAGTATGGCCCTCGACGAATCCAGGCAAAATCGTCTGGTCTGCGAACTGGTCATTAGTCTCGAAAACACCCAAATCCGCCATCTCGGCCTCGCCGCCCACCGCCAGAATGCGGCCATCCATCACTGCCACGTGCGTTGCAAATGGCTGTGATGGATTCATCGTCAGCACACGCTTTGCTCGAAATACCTTGATCGCAGATCTCATTCTCATCCTCCTATTACGATCCACAGAACCCTCGCGTGAACCGCGTTCACTCCCAACTCCAAACGTCAATTATTGTGCGACACTTCCTCGATCCGATCGATCACGTCGCCAGCGTATGCGTTCAGGCGGTCGAAATCACGGTGTGATACGGCTGCGTTGCGCTCAACTCTTGTGCTTCATTGCGTAACTCATGGATAAGCATCGATTTTAGAGCGGTAAATGTCGGTTTGATCATCACATCAACATCCCGGGGGCGTCCAATATCGACACGCACCTCATGCTTCATCCGCCCCGGCCGCCGTGACATAACGCCGACCCGATCAGCCAGAAACAAAGCCTCATCGACGTCGTGGGTCACGAAGATGATCGTTGGCTTCAATTCCGACCAGATCGTTAAAAGCAACTCCTGCATCGTAAGCCGGGTCAGTGCGTCCAGCGCTCCGAATGGCTCGTCCATCAGCAGAACCCGCGGATTGTTCATCAGTACCCGAACAATCGCGACGCGCTGACGCATACCGCCTGACAGCTGGTACGGGTATCGCCGCTCAAAGCCACCTAACCCGCAAATTTCTAGCAGATAATTTGCTCGTTTGACTGTGGATTTCATATCGCTGCGGCGCTGAACACGAGGGCCGAACATGACGTTATCGATGACCGTGAGCCACGGGAACAGATTGGGTTGCTGAAACACCATGGCGCGGTCGGGGTCAGGGCCGATAATCGGCCTTCCGTCAAATGAAACGGCGCCGTGTGTCGGTCGTTCGAAGCCTGCAACAATTTCAAGAATTGTGCTCTTGCCGCAACCACTTGGTCCAAGAAGGGCATATATCTCGCCCTGCTCAATTGTAACACTAATACCGTCGAGTGCCACAACCTTTTGACTTGGCTTTCCACTTGCGCCAAATATCTTGTCGACATTGTTAATTTCTAGATACGCCATCAGGACTTCCCAACCCAATGGACAATCCGCTTCTCAAGTAGATTGATTGCGGCAGTCATTGATATTCCAATCAACCCAATTAGTATCAAACCGATATAGACAACCTTAATCCGATAGAATGTCGCGGCATCCTCAATCATAAAACCTAATCCACGTTGGGCGCCTAGTAATTCAGCAGCTACAACGACTGCCCAACTAACAGCCAAACCAGTCTTTAGTCCGGTAAAAATTGAAGGCAATGAGGCTGGAAGAACAACACGCCAAAACATCTGGATCCGCCCAGCGCCGAGATTCGCCGCGGCGCGCATTAATCCCACCGGAACGCTGCGCACACCCTCTGCCGTATTGAGCACCACAAATAGGAATGATGCCAGAAAAATTACAGCAACTTTTGATGTTTGACCGATTCCAAACCAAAGCACCATCAGCGGAATGAGGCCAATACTCGGCACTGGCCGCAAGCCGTTGAATATCGGCGCGAGTAATCCTCGCACTTTACCACTCATGCCCATGGCAATCCCTATGGGAATCGCAACGGCGGCTGAAAGAGTAAATCCGAGAACCATACGAAAAAAGCTAGCAAGAATGTCAGCAAGCAGCGTCGTCCCAGCATAGCCTGATCGACTAACCACTATGAACTCATCAAAAAGCGCGGTAGGCGAGGGCAGGAGCTTAGTCGAGACGATCCCGAACCATTGCGTTGTGCCGATCCAGATGAGGAACAGCGTTGAAACGCTGAGTGCGCTGTAAAAATAGGTTGAACCAACTAACTTAGTAAAGCTGTCAAAGATTGAACGTTCCGGGCGCTGGATATCTATCGCGGACCGATTGGCGCTTGGCATCTAGAACCTCCGATTGGCCGTCAGCGCATTAAATGCGCATCACGGCAGGAACCAGCTTACAACTAAAGGAGAACGTTCTTCCTGCCGCTGCGAAATCATCCGTGCCTCTTAATGTATGTCGCCAAGGGGCCAACATCGATTGCCTTGGCGAAATCGGGCACAGCGTCGATTACGCGAACTTGTCGTTGGAAGTCAGCCAAAGAGTCGAGAACTTTGATAAGACCCTGCTTTTTCTGGATCGACTTCGGGTTAATCGAGAGCACATAATCTGGCGCCCACTCCTCTCGCATCGTTGGCCAACTCGCCTCCTTAGTAATCACGGTGCGTGCCAGCGCCTGACTGACGCCGGTGTCATGGCTTAGATAAGCGGCTACTCTGTTTGGGTGTTTTGTTAGAACGGCCTGGGCGACATCAAGCGAGGCGAGTATCTTCTGCACTGCCTCCGGATTTTGGTCCAACCATTCGGTGCGTGCGACCCAAACAATCGCCCCAGCAGCACCCACGTCTTCATCGGTTGCAATTTGGATCCCACCGGCTTGCCGCATTTCGCCTTGCCAAGGCTCCCAGTACCAGCCACCGTCTATCTCATTTTTTGAAAATGCCGGCAAAAGAACGCTCACATTTAAGTCAACGAAATCGATATCCTTGAGGGTCATGCCAACCGATTCTAAACCTCTTACCAACGCATATTCGCCTGATGTCCCGCGCTCTGCTGCTATTCTCTTACCTTTCAAATCTTTAAGGGATTTGATGCCACTTTTAGGTGTGACCACGAGTCCTTCTGATGCGAATGCATAATTTTCTACCGCAAAGATTTTCATCGGCACCCCCTGGGCGATGCCAATACTAGCGGGCGGGGTGCCCATGAAACCAACATCAATGCTGCCAGACTGAAACGCCGCAAAAAAAGGTGGGCCAGCTAGAAACTCAATCTGCTCGACATCAATACCGTGAGCCGCAAAAATTCCTCCATCGTGCGCTGCGAAGTATCGGGCGCCATTCAGCGTTGGTTGCCAGCCAAACCGAACCTTGGTGCCTGTGGAAGCAAGCGCGTGTTCATTTACGTTGAGGGCGGTTATCCCAGCGACCAAGTACGCTGCTGAGGACAAGAGAGAACGCCGCGTTGGATATTTCATGTTTTCACTCCTATTCATAATCGAATGCGATTTCTCTGTTGCCGAGAAGTGCGTAAAGCCGAGGAAACAAATCTCGATTGCCGATTGTGCATCCCGGTGTGCAGCGCCACGGCTGGGCGCTGGCGTCGCCCTTATTCGGTATCATATCCAAGATTGATTGAATCGGCACATGCATGAGGCAAAATCTCCCAAAGTAGCAATTGCAGTCGAGAGAGTGGTTGTTGGCCTGTAAAGCATCACTAAAGCGGCCTACGCTAGAGTGATTTCCTAGGATCACCGCTTCACGCATTTCGTCACAATTTATTAAATTTGGCAAGGGTAAAATCAGGCGTGAAGCGTTCGAAGTGGGCCGCACCTCCCAAAGCAACTGGTGAAGTCGCTTGGCCGCCCTTTTAGGTAAGACACTAAGAACTGGACAGCAGCTTTAGATAAGGGCGTTCGGCAACAGGATCGAGTTCGACCAATGCGCCTGACGGAACGACCGAAGTGATATCGCAATCGAAATCCGACATGAGCGGCATGCCAGCGTGCGCCGCACCTTGTGCCATGATAGGATTTGCTCGATTTAGGACGAGTGCAAGTGGAATCATCTCACGGGATGCCATTTCGAACAACATCCAAGCCGTCGCGACGCCGCCTTTCGCAGCGTCCAAGATTAGAATCCGTCCCTGATAGGATTGCCCCGTCAACGCATGCTCGGGGCGCGAAAAAATACCCTTAAGGCGATCAAGATCATAACGCGCAGAAAAGCCGTCCTTCGCTACCAGCGCACGCCCACGGACCTTGTGACCCATCGCACAACCAGCATAAAATACCCTGCCCATCATTAAGCTACCCCTCCTTTGCAGGCGACATCAATACATTGCTCCATCGACAAAAGGGTCGGTGTATATCCGTAGCCACCAATTATATTCACCAACTTGGCTGAGTTACTGGCGAGCGACTTCCAACCGTTGGCTTCGGCCATTTCGCGTGCGTAACTGTTATAAAAACACATGCCCGCCAACACGGTTCCACCTGCTTCCTCAATTCGCGCCGTTAACCCCATGCGATCGGCATCTGGCTTGACTTGCGGGCTCGTCACTGCAAGCAACGGGATCTTAACGCGTTTGCCATCTAAAGCATCTGCCAGTTGTTGCATTTCGACAATACTCAATTGCGGCGCGGAAAAGACGACCAAGTCTATCTTGCTATTAGAGCGCCTGAATTGAAGCCGAAACGCATTGAACTCTGATCGACCAATATTCAATTGCGGCAGCGTGGGGATCAAATCGTGAAAGTCTCGATTTAATTTGGCTTCAGGCGTAATACCTACCAAATGGAATAGCGCCACCGATCCAAAGCTCGCCGCTGCCGCACCAAAATGTTTCATTTCGTCGGATGTCGGAACCCGATCGAGGCCGCTCACCAATGGGACACTCCAATAATCACCTGATAATTTTCCGACCATCGCGCCTAAAGCACCCCATTCATCGAGCAATTCCGGGGTAAAGGTTGAGCGGATATGAATCGTTGGTTGTCGGCGTGCCTCAAGGTGATAACCGTAACGGGGGGTCCGCCCCGTGAGTGCCGCGGCAAACGCGGACGGTCCACCCTCGAAATTTGATCGGGCGCCAAGCACACTGTTGCTATAAATAACGACACCCGTATCGCCGTAGGCAACATGCTCGCCCAACAGCGGCGGCATGATCGTCTGATAATTGATGCAGGTATTTGTCATCAATATCCCACAAGCTTCGAGCGCTGCGGTCGTACGCTGTTCTCGTTCGACCATCCAGCGCGCTTGGTTAAGCTTATCAGCTGCAAAGAAATCAGTACCGCGCGGATCCGTGATTGTGGGCACTTTTACACGGCGCTGCTCGGCGGGCAGGTCCATCCAATGTTCCAACCACTGAACGCCGGCATCACCGAGTGATTCGGTATCGCACATGATATGAGCCTGCGCGATAGGAACCAAATCCATTGCGTGAAAATAACGTCCAACTTGGATCTGATGAGTCACGGCCCATTGGCGCAAAGGTCCATAGTCTCCAGCAAGCATCGCTTGATCTTCGTCGGTCAATTTCATTTCCTATCTCCGATCATATTGGGTTGTATATTCCTCCATGCCGTCAAGGCATGCGCATGTGGCTGGGCAGAAAGAGTGTCAATTCTGGAAAGAAATACAGCGCATAGACCATTACAAGCTCGATAGCGATGAACGGCAAAATGCTCTTCATCATTCGGGTTAATGGTATGTCCGAAATCGAGGCTACGGTGACCAAATTCAGACCGGCTGGCGGGTGAATTTGAGCTATTTCCTGATTTACGGCGATGATCACGCCGAACTGCACTGGATTGATGCCAATTGCATGCGCAATGGGAAAGAAAATAGGAATCGTCAAGATTGTTAAAGCGCCAGATTCAAGAAACGTGCCGAGCAATAGATCGGTTACGATGATGCCCGTAAAAATAATTAAGGGTCCACCTGGCAATGTGGAGACGCCAGACGCAATAGACTGCGGCAATTGCAACAGTGCACTGTAGCGGGCGAAGACCGAACCGGTTCCAAAGATCAGAAGGAGCATGGATGAGGTCAATGCTGCATTCATAGCAGCATTCAGGATCAGTCGTGCATTGAGGCGTCGACGGATAAGACCAATCGCGAGAATATATGTCGCGGCCACGGCACCTGTCTCGGTCGGCGTGACCACACCGAAATAGATTGAAACGATGATAAAAATAGGCAGCGCGACGATCGGCGCGCCCTTCAACAATATCGGCCGACGTTCGTGCCAGTCATAGGATTGAACCCTGACCGCTGGGCGATTAAAAATAATCACATAAAGCGAGAATAGAAACGCCAGGAGCAGACCTGGAATCACCGTTGCCATAAACAGGCTACCGATCGAAGTTTCAGTCAAGACACCATAAATGATCAGTGGTAGGCTGGGAGGAAGCAGGATACCTAAAGTTCCGCCACCAGCGATCAATGCACCGCGAACGCGATCAGAATATCCCTCGCGGGCCAACGCCGGAAGAGCAATCAACCCAACTGTGACCGCGGTCACCGGACTAGACCCGGTAATCCCTGCAAAGATCGCGCAGGTCAGGATTACCGCGACCCCAAGTCCATTGGGAACGAAGCCAATACAAACCTTGGCAAATTCGAACAGCTCATCGCCTAAGCGCGCCGCCTGCACCAACATGGCCGCAAATACGAACAAAGGGATGGTCACTAGTTCGAATTTATTTAAGCTTTGCCAGAGGAATGACGCAAAATCGACGCTAGCTTGGTTGACTCCGAAGACTAGGGCAAGACCTGTAAAAGCCGTTATGCCGATCGAGATAAATATTGGCACGCCGAGCGCCATGAGCCCAAACATACTGAAGATGAGGATGATTAACGTGACGTCGCCACCCGCTAGAAGGCTCACTGAACTGACACCCGTGGTGCGAGGATATGTGCGAATCCCTGAACTGCAATGGCTATGCCCCCAATCGGTAACGCCAATTCGGGCCAGAATTGCGGCACCTGTAATATGGTATTGGACAGAAGATTTTGGGCTAAAGCAGCATGCGCCTGATTCCAACCAGATATAAGTAAAATTAGGCCAAAGATAAATTCAAAACAACCAGACAATCGCGCCAGCGGCAGATCAAGCTCCGGACGCATTTGAGCAAGGATTCGAAGCCGGAAATGATGCCCGGTATTCAGTCCATAGCCGGAGGCGCAAAAGCCAATCATGATGATTGCATAACCAGAGATCTCAAATACCCAAATAGGCGGACGTTGCAACTGCTCCATCAAGATTTCATACAAAATGGGTAAAGGTAATATTAGTGCTAATGCCAGAGATATGCCTGCGATTGCCCGCGATACTATGGTGAGACGGGAAGCCAGCCAAACGCGCCCCCTTAAGGCGTAAGTCATGGTCGGCGGGACCCTCCGATCATCGTAATGATTCCATGACCGTCTTTACCAATGTTGGACTGAAGCTAGATTTTTCTTTGCGCGCCAATGGCTCTAACGCCACCTTAAAGGCATGGTAGCTCGGCGTTTTAGGCTTGAGAACATAAACCGTGGCATGATGCTTTCGCATCTTGTCAAGCTCATTCGCGTAGGCGGCGACCATCGCTTGATTAGCCGTTCTACCAACGCCATAAGCCGCATCCAAAACTATTTTCTGGAGGTCGGCCGGCAGCGCCTCAAAGCGCGCAAGGTTCATGACATAGCCGGTTATCAATAATCCAAACAGGCCATTTGTTGCCAACACATATTTGGCGACTTGATATTCCTTAAGCCCTACGGCTCCTTCCAATCCCCCAATCGCCCCTTGGACTGTCCCACGTTCGAGGGCTGGATATACATCCGCTACGCCAATTGTAGAGGGTGCACCGCCCAACGTTTGAACGATTTGGGCTGTCAACCTGTCAAAAACACGAATGGTCTTACCACGAATGGAGGCCGGACTGTCGAGAGGCGCACGCGAAACCAACACAACGGGGCCGTTATAGAGAGCACACAGCATCTTTGTGCCGTGCCTCATCATTCCAGCATCCAGAGCATTGAACAACTTTGTTCCAGGACCAATGGCCTTCTCGAAGCCCTGGCCAGTTGGTGAAAAAAATACGGTGTTGAGAACACCCGCTTCCGGGACGATCGACGCCCAACTTCCCATTGTTGTCAATGAGATATCAACAATTTTGGATTGTATAGCCGAGGGGACATCTTGTTCACCAACCAGCGCACCATCGGGGTAATTTTGGACTTTGATACGCCCCTTCGAAGCTTGCTCGACCTGCTTTATGAAAGGACCAACGAAGCTGGCAACTTGCGGTGCTTTTGACGCGCCCCAAGTTGACAATCTTAGGATCACGGGGGCCGACGCCGCCTGCGCCACATCGACTGCCATTAACGCTCCCGCACATCCAGTAAGTTTCAGCGCAGTGCGGCGCCCGAGTTGTCGTCCTCGTTCTGGAGATATACGCGCCTCTTGGTTTAACCCCGATTTCGGAAACTTGGTTGTTTTCATTGTCTTCTCCCATAGTTATCCGGGCCTTACGGCTTAGGATGAAATTAATGGACGACTCTGTTTAGAAGACGATATAAGACATCTTAAATTGTTGCAACACATTTTTTGTGCATCGCTTAGCTTAGAGGTTAGACTGAATGGCCAACGCAAAAATGAGTCAGAACGACAACCTAAAGCGCCAGGATTCGGTAGCCTTGCATGAGCAACTCAGCGCCGAACTCCGTATTGAGATCTTTGCGTCGTACCGGCCGGGAGACCAGATTCCAACCGAAGAAGAGATTGGTGCTCGCTACAAATTGAGCCGCGTGACAGTCCGACGTGCGATTCAAACTTTGGTTGATCAAGGTGTGCTGGTTCGTCGGCAAGGTAAGGGAACATTTTTGGCGCAATACGTGCCGAAAGTGACCTATGAAATCGACAAATTCGGCCCGTTCATCGACGCTTTTCTAAGTGCTGGCGAGGCCGTCAATATCACTGTTGTAGATTTTAATTGGAAAAACGACACTATTCCGGAGGTATTTCGGGACACGACAGACAGGGTGCTGTGTTATAGCCGACTCTATAAGACACGCGGCACCCATCATGCAGTGATACAGGTTACTCTACCCCCTGAATTAGGGGAGCGTATTTCGCGTGCCGATACCGCATCGATGGGTATTTACGAGTTATTGAGCACGAAATTGGGTGTCGAGCCCTTCCGGGCGGACTTCGAAATTAGCAGTCAGCTGCCGAGCGATGCTCTGTGTCAATGGTTGAGGATATCGAGCAACACACCGATACTCGCGCTTGAGCGAACCTCGTACGACCGCAATAATAAGGCAATAGAACAAACAGTTCATTATCTAATTCCGGCAGCCTACCGGATTAAGACATCTGCATTTAAAAAAACTACTAGCGTCTAGGCGATGTGGATGGAATCACTATGGTGACGCACCAAATGCTCGTCGCCAGTCTTGCCTAATTCGGGCTAATTCCGACCACGTCGTTACCCCCATCATGAAGGCTTGACCCCAGGAAAGGACAAGACGATCTTGAATACCATGTGTGGACGGCCCGCTGGGTTCAAGTACGTGAAGCGGAATCTGATGTTGGTTCGA
>NZ_BAABMR010000021.1:0-16557 GCF_054767495.1 Acidiphilium sp. MT5 | reverse complement strand
GAGCAGGAGATAGTAATCGGTCGATCCGACGAGCGAGAGAATCCGTAAGGCCCAAAGGCGCACCCATGCCGTTCAAATGTTTGGATCTCGTTCGCGGAACCTATCTAGGCTGGCGGTCATTGGCCGCACAAAGAAGCCGGACACATGATCGCAATCGAACCGCCGCTAAATCTTGCAACGTCAGCTCTTGACCTCACCGGGCCGTCCACACATGGGCCATCTGGCACCGTATTTCGCTCCTCTCCCTCCGTTTCCGTTCTCTCTCCTGCAATCCCCGCCCAATCCGCAAACGGAAACCCGGGGCGAAATCTCAAACCGCGCCGGAGCCAGCGTCACAGCCCCGCACGGCCAAAAGGCGCGAAATTCCGGGGCAAAATGGCTGGCTGCTGCAAACATTCCCCGGCCACCACATCCCCTATGTTCGCGGCCATCTGATCCGCTTCCTCGAAGACCCCGATTTGTCGCTCCTCCACGCCGCAAACCCCCGAATCGGTCGCGTGCTGCGCCCAATCTGCCACATGCTCGCGATTCCGCTCCCCGCTTACCTCAAATTGCCGCGCAAACCGCGCACACCTCGCCCCAAACCACAGCGCAAACCAGCGCGGCGAAGCAAAAAACCAGAGCCGTCATTTTACGACTATATGCTGGCAAAATATCCTGCTCCGCCGCCACGCCCCACGCTCCCCGGCCATATTTACGAGCCACGCTCCCGCGCGAAAATCAACTTCGAGCGTTGAGCGCACA
The DNA here is from genome assembly GCF_054767495.1 of Acidiphilium sp. MT5. Lineage (NCBI taxonomy): Bacteria > Pseudomonadati > Pseudomonadota > Alphaproteobacteria > Acetobacterales > Acidocellaceae > Acidiphilium > Acidiphilium sp. MT5. Next base: position 15,813 of record NZ_BAABMR010000021.1, on the reverse strand, counting down.
ATCACGCCCAAATCGTTCCGGAGTAGAAATAAAAAGGAGCAAAACGAGCAAAAAAATGGCGGAGGGGATGGGATTCGAACCCACGAAACGATTTGACTCGTTTAACGGTTTAGCAAACCGCCGCCTTCGGCCACTCGGCCACCCCTCCGCCGGGGTACACGGCGTATGCCAGGGCGTTCTAGAGGGCGCCGCCGCGCTCGTAAAGGGTGGGGGCTATCGGCGCGCCAGAATCAATGGTTATCTGCATGCCGATGAGCCACCCAACATGAGCCTCGGACGCGGTGCAGCCCGTGGTGCCGCCTGGAATCTCGCGACCGTTCTGATCGAACGCAGCGTAGGCATGGCCGTGCTCGCCATTTTGCTCCGGCACGTCACCATCGCGGATGTCGGCATCGTCGCCATCGCGTCCGCCATCTCCGAAATTGGCCGCATGATCACCTCCGGCGGCGCGGGCGAGCAGGTGATTGCCTCGCCCGGCGACCGCGCGGTGGAGGCCGGCGCGTTCTGGGCGCAAATCATTCTGGCCCTGGCCTTCACCATCGCCTTGTTCGCCCTCGCCCCCACCATCGCCCACTGGTATGGCGACCCGGCTTTGGCCTGGGTCACCCGCGCTTTGGCCGCGAATATTTTTATCGGCGCCTTCCTGATCGTGCCCTCTGCGCGCCTCGCCCAGATCATGCGGTTCCGCGCCCTCAGCCTGATGTCACTCGGCAGCACCCTCCTCGGCGGCATCGTCGCCCTCTCTTTGGTGTATTCGGGCTATAATCTGCCGGCCCTAATCGCCCAACGCATCGTGGGCATCAGCTTTTACGCCGTCGCCGCCTCCATCGTGGCGCGTTGGCATCCGCCGGTCCCGCCGGGCTTGGCGCGCATCGGCGCGGCGCTGCGGTTTAATCTGCCAATGATGGCGGCGGGCTTTGTCGATTACATCGCCAATACCGGCTATGTGGTGCTGGTCGGCGCGCGCCTGCCCATCGTCGCGGTCGGGCAATTTCGCATCGCCCAACGCCTCGCCGAAGTGTTGCAAGAACTGGCAATTTTTCCCACCAGCAAAGTGTTTCTCCCGGTCTTCGTCGCCGTGCGCGATGATCCGGATCGGCGCTTTGCCATCGCGAAAAAACTTTGCGATGCGCTGGCAATCCTCTCCCTCGGCGTCGCCGCCGTGGCCGGGGCCGCCGCCACACCGATCACCATTTTGCTGTTTGGCCAACGCTGGGCCGCCGCCGGCCCGGTCTTTGGCGCGATGAGCCTGATCGTGCCCGCCGCCGCGCTCTATGCCTTCGTCAATCCCATGCTCACCGCCCTCAAGCGCCCCGGCCTGGTTTCGCTGTTCGCCGCCTTGAATGCCGCAACCATCGCCGCCGCCGCCTGGTTCGCCGCCCCGTTCGGGCTGATGGCCTTGGCCTGGACCCTGGCTGCGCGCGGCGCGCTCGCTGCCGGTTTATTGCTGCCCGCTTTTTCCATCGGCCTAGGCCGCTCCGCCAAACCGATCTTTTCGCTCCTAATCGCCCCGCTGTTCGGCTTGCTGATCGCCCGCCTCGCCGGGGAAATCGTCACCCGCGCCATCCCCGCCAGCACCGACCCGTTCAGCACCCTGCTCCTCGCCGGCGGTGCAGCCGGTGCCGCCTTCGCCGCCACCCTGCTGGTCTTTGCCCGCCGCCGCTCCTTGGCCCTGATCGCAACCTTGCTGCGCCTGTTCCGCCCCGTCCCCGCCTCAGCCGAAATCTAACCTGCCGCACAAGCCGCACAAACCCCGCTCACCTCCACCATGCTCGCCGACACCATAAAACCCAGCCGCGCCGCCGCCTGTGCTAACGCCTGCGCCATCGCCGGATCTTCGATTTCCGCCACCGCCCCGCAGCGTGCGCAAATAAAAAACTGGGCGGCATGGTCATGCTGCTCATCATCAATACAAGGAATAAACGCGCTGAGACTCTCCACCTTATGCACAAGCCGCGCCGCCAGCAAAAACTCCAGCGCCCGATACACCGTCGCCGGCGTCGCACCACGATGCAAAATGCGTAACCGCTCCAGCAACTCATACGCCGTCACCGGCCCGCTTGCGCTCAGCACCAGTTCAAACACCGCCCGGCGCAACGGCGTGAATCGCGCCCCGCGCCGCACACATAACGCCGCCGCCGCGTCCAGCCGTGCCTGCACCCCGATCTGCCCTGCCATCTCACCCCCATAACCCGCCTGCACCAACCGTGCTACCAAGCCCCTCGAAATAGCAAGGTCATTCGCATTGCCGCCCAGCCCCACCATCACGGATATCGTCATCATCGGCGCCGGCGCCGCCGGGCTGATGGCCGCCATCACCGCAGGCCAGCGGGGCCGGCGCGTGCTGCTGCTCGACCATGCCGACGAGCCGGGCAAAAAAATCCTGATCTCGGGGGGCGGGCGCTGCAATTTCACCAATCTGTACACCGCGCCGAACCGATTTTTCGGCACCAATCATCGCTTCCCAACCTCCGCCCTCAGCCGCTACACCCCGCAGCATTTTCTGGCCCTGATCGAAAAACACCACATCGCTTGGCACGAAAAAACCCTCGGCCAGCTTTTTTGCGATGGCTCCGCCCGCGCCATCGTCGCGATGCTACTCGCCGAAGCCGAAGCCGCCCGGGTCATCATCCGGCTGAACACCACCATCAGCGCGATCAGCAAGCCTGACCAATTTCACCTGGAAACCAGCACCGGCCCGGTTCGCGCCGAGTCGCTGATCCTCGCAACCGGTGGATTATCCATCCCCAAGCTCGGCGCGAGCGATTTTGCCCACCGGGTCGCCCGCCAATTTGCACTCCCCGTGATCGAGCCGCGCCCGGCCTTGGTTCCCGTCACCCTCGGCGATCCGATCCTCAGCCTCACCCAACCACTCGCCGGGGTTTCGCTGCCGGTGCGCGCGAAGGCCGGCAAAATCGCGTTCGATGAAGCCCTGCTGTTCACCCATCGCGGCCTATCCGGCCCGGCGATTCTGCAAATTTCAACACCCTGGCGGCCAGGAGGCACCATCATGCTCGATTTGCTGCCCAACAGCCCGCCCGATTTTCTGCGCCGCGCCAAACAGGCCAACCCGAAAATGGCGCTCCGCACCGCGCTGAGCGAAACCATGCCGCACCGGCTGGCCACCGCCCTCGCCCCCGCCGCCATCGCCGCCGCACCGCTGACCACCCTGCCGGACCGCACGCTCAACGCCCTCGCCGAATCGCTCAAAGCCTGGCCCATCACACCCACCGGCACCGAGGGCTATGCCAAAGCCGAAGTCACCAGCGGCGGGATCGACACCAACGCGCTCTCCTCGCAAACCATGCAAGTCCGCTCTGTCCCCGGCCTGTTCGCCATTGGCGAGGCCGTGGATGTCACGGGCTGGCTCGGCGGCTATAATTTCCAATGGGCCTGGGCCAGCGGCGTCGCCGCCGGCCATGCCGCCTGATTTTTAATCGGAATAGGAGCGAAACCATGACCGTAGAAGACCTCACCAACTGGGCGCTCGCCAATGGCTGGCAAATGATCGCGGGCCATCCGAGCCTGACCAAGCCCTCCGCGCCGAAGGAGGCCATTGTGCGCTTGATCCTGAAAGCCACCGTGGCGCAGCTCGAAGCGAAAAAACCCGCGGGCAAATGGGAAAAACTCGCCAGCGCCCCCTATGCCAGCATCGAGATGGACCCCATCGCCGAGCTGCCGACCCAACTCGGCTTCACCACCCTGCAAGGCTTCCGGGTCTTGATGGAGGATAATAAAAATCGCGCGGTGTTCGCGAATTTCCCGAAATCGCGTTGAAACGGCGCGAATTTATCGAAAAAACACCAGGGTTTCGATGAGCAAAATCGGCACCAGCATTGCACTCGCCACCAGCGCATAGCCCAGAAATCCGGGCATTTTGACGCCCCTTCGCGCCGCGATGGCGCGGATCATCAAATTCGGCGCATTGCCCAAATAGGTCAGCGCGCCAAACAGCACGGAGCCCGCCGAAAACGATGGGAGCAGCCGCGCCAGATCAGGCCCCGCCGCCTGAAAAAACATCAAATAGGTTGGCGCACTATCGAGCAGCGCCGAGCAAATGCCCGACGCCCAAAACCACAAGGCCGGATCGCGCCCAAGCGGCAGGCGCGACACGGCCTGCAACACCGGCGGGATTGTTGCAAAAATGGCGAAAAACAGCACAGCAATCTCGCGCATCGGCGTCCAAGCGAAACGATTGCGCGCCCGCACCCGCTTCGAGCTGGTCGCCTCGGAAATCCCGATCAGCAGCAACGCCAAGAAGCTCAGCGCCGCCTGGCCATAGGGCAAGAGCGGGCTGACGGCGATGGAAGCCACGAACAAAACCAGCATCGCCCCGTTCAATCCGCCGCGCAGCACCAGCTTGCGCGCAGCGGGCAGCGTCTCGCGCGCGGCCAACCGGCGATCGATCCCATACACCAAAGCGAGCACCGGCACGGTGATCCCCAGCATCGGCGCGAGCAAATGCGTGGTCGGCCAGAAAAACGGCACACCCCGCAAAAATCCCAATAACAACGGCGGATCACCCAGCGGCGAGAGCGCGCCGCCAACATTGCCGACCAGAATGATAAAGCCAATCACCAAATGGCGCTTCTCATACCGCGCCGCATTCGAAGCGAGCAGCGGATGGATCAGCAACAGCGAGGCCCCGATCGTGCCGATGACACTCGCGAGCATGGTGCCAAGAGCGAGGAGCAAAACATTGCCGAATGGCCGCCCAAACGGGCCGCCGGCGATCAAAATTCCACCACTCAGCACATACAGGGCCATCAGCACCGCCATAAACGGCGCAAAATCCTCGAATGTCGTGCGCGCGAGCCCCGCAAACGCCGCAACCGGGCCATGCAGAACCACGGCGATGATCACCGCCAGCCCCACCAGCCCCAGCGTCAAGGACACCATCCGCCGGTGCCAGAAATGCGGCGCCAAGCTGGGCAGCAGCGCAAAGCTGAGCAGCACCAGGGTAAAGGGCAGGAGCGGTATGAGTGTCACACTTGCATCAAGGTTTGCATGTCGGCCAACGGCAAACTATCCTATTGCGGGAGGCGGCGCGATGGCCGCCAGCGCAATGGAGACGCAGAGCATGGATATGAATGGAGAGCGGCTGATCGCCGCACCACGGACCGTCGTTTGGGCCGCTTTGAACGACCCCGAAACGCTCAAAGCCTGTATTCCGGGCTGTGAATCCATCGAGAAGCTCTCCGATACCGATTTGCAAGCGGTTGTTGCCGTTAAAGTCGGGCCGATCTCGGCGCGATTCAACGGTAAAGTGACGCTATCGGATATTGATGCGCCCAAAAGCTATAAAATTACCGGCGAAGGCCAAGGCGGCGGCGCCGGTTTTGGCAAAGGCTCGGCGGATGTTCATTTGATCGAGACCGAGGGCGGCACCACCCTAACCTACCAGGTCAACGCCCAAGTCGGCGGGAAAATGGCGCAGGTTGGATCACGATTGATTGATTCGGTCGCCAAATCGCTCGCCGAGACATTTTTCACCCGCTTTTCCGAGCGCGTGGCACCGACGCCGCCGGTCGTTACTGACGGCGATGCGGTGGACCACGCCGCCGGTCATGATGATCACGGCCACGATCCGAACGCGCCGGACCCGAGCAATCCCAAAGTCGCGGGCTTGCCGATTGGGATTTGGATCCCGATGGTGATTTCGATTGCCGTCATCGCCATCGTGCTCTGGCGGTTCCTCGGCTGATGGTCGATTTACCCCACAGCGTTGCGGATACCGAAACCCTGTTGCGCGGGCAGAATTATTTGGCTGACCGCGCGCTGGCCACCAGCGTGCATCTGGCGATGGCGATGGGGCGGCCATTGTTTTTGGAAGGTGAGCCAGGCACTGGCAAAACTGAAATCGCCAAAGTGCTCGCCGCCGGATTGGACCGCCGACTGGTGCGGCTGCAATGCTATGACGGGCTTGATTTGGCCGCCGCCGCCTATGAGTGGGACCATGCGCGCCAGTTGATGGCGATTCGCCTTGCTGAAACCGATGGGGCCAGTCGGCAAAGCTTGGCTGCGGGCTTGTATAGTCGCGATTATTTACTCACCCGCCCGCTGCTCTCAGCGATTGATCCGGCCTTGCCCCCAGCGGTTTTGCTGATTGATGAGCTTGACCGTGCCGATGAGCCGTTCGAGGCATTTTTGCTGGAATTGCTTGCCGATTTCCAAATCACCATCCCGGAGCTTGGCACCATTCGCGCGGCCATCAAGCCGATTGTGGTGATCACCTCCAATCGCACGCGCGAGGTGCATGATGCGATCCGCAGGCGCTGCCTGTATCATTGGGTAGGCTATCCAGATGCACCGCGCGAACGGGCGATTCTTGCGGCGCGGGCGCCGGGGGTTCCTGCCAAACTCTCTGCGCAGGTGGTGAGTTTTGTCCAGCAAGTACGCAAGATGGATATTTTCAAACAGCCCGGCGTTGCCGAAACCATCGATTGGGCCTCGTGCCTTGCCGCGTTAGACGCGCACGAACTCGCGCCGGGGGCGGTGCAAGATACGCTTGGCGCGCTGCTGAAATATCAAGATGACATCGAAAAACTCCAAGGCGAGGCCATCGAGAAACTCACCGCGGAGGCGACGGGCGCGGCATGACCAGCGCCCCGCTCGCGCCGGATCAGGGGGTGCTGGGCGCGAATGTGATGCATTTTGCCCGGCTATTGCGCCGGGCCGGCTTGCGCATCGGGCCGGGTGAAACCATCGTCGCGGTGCAGGCCCTCAGCGCGATCGATATCAGTGATCGGCGCAGCCTGCGCGCGGCGCTGCGAGCAGTGATGCTGCGCCGCCATGAGGATGAATTGCTGTTCGACCAGGCTTTTGATTTGTTCTGGCGCAATCCTGATGCGGCGCGTTTTGCCGAAATTCTGGCGGCCATGGAAGGCCGTGCGCCCAACCAGGAAAAAGCCCCTGCCGGATCACGCCGGTTGGCCGAGGCGATGTCTGCCGCGAAATCACGCGAGCGCCCGCCAGACCCTGATGAAAAGCGTGAGATTAATGCGCAACTCACGGCCTCCACCCAAGAAAAATTGGAAACCATGGATTTCGAGGCGATGAGCGCCGCCGAAATCAATGATGCCAAAACCGAGATTGCCCGGCTTAGCTTGCCGCTTGATGAACGGCGCACCCGGCGCACCCGCGCCGCCGCGCGCGGAACGGCGATTGATTTGAAAGCGACCTTGCGCCGCTCGCTGCGCCATTCAGGCGAAATCCTCGATCTCAGCCGCCGTGCGCCGCTCAGCAAACCACCCCCTTTGGTGGTGCTGTGCGATATTTCCGGCTCAATGGCGCGCTATGCGCAAATTCTGCTGCATTTTTTACACGCTGTGGCCAATGATCGCGACCGCGTCACGGTGTTTTTATTCGGCACCCGATTGACCAACATTACCCGGCAATTGGCACGGCGCGATCCTGAGGCCGCGTTTGAGGCGGTGGCAGGCATTGTGCCTGATTGGTCGGGCGGCACGCGGATTGGCGAAGCGATCGAGCAGTTCAATCGGCTTTGGGCGCGGCGCACCCTGGCGCAAGGGGCGGTTGTATTGTTAGTCACCGATGGTCTGGACCGCGATGGCGCTGCCGGCTTGGCGGAAGCCATGGCACGGCTGCACCGCTCATCACGACGACTGATTTGGTTGAACCCATTGCTACGTTATTCCGGTTTTGCACCCATCACTCAAGGGGCGAAAGCGATGTTACCGCATATCGATGAGTTCAGGCCGGTGCATAGCCTCGCGAGTTTACGTTCATTGATCGAAGCCCTGTCGCGCCCCGCGCCTGCACGCGGCCGCTTGCCATCAAGGAGTGCCAGCTATGACCACTGATCACAGAGCGCTGCCGGTGCGTGGTGCTGAGGATATTTTGGGCATCGCCGCCGATTGGCGTGCCGCCGGCGAAACAATTGCCATCGCCACGGTTATTCAAAGTTGGGGCAGTTCACCCCGACCGGCGGGGAGCCGTATGGCGCTCACCGAAACCGGCAAGATGGAAGGCTCGGTCTCCGGTGGCTGCATTGAAGGTGCGGTTGCCGATGCCGCTTTAGAGGTGATGAAGACCGGCATTGCCCAGGTTTTGACCTATGGCGTGAGCGATGAGTCCGCCTGGGCGGTTGGGCTGGCCTGCGGCGGGCAGGTGAGTGTGCTGGTTGAGAAACTAACATGATTCATGCCCATCTGCTCCGGCTGCGCCAAGCCGCCGCCGAACGCGAGCCGGTTGCTTATGCGGTGCGGCTCGCTGATGGCACGGGCTTTGTGCTGCCCGATCAAGCGGCGCCGCCAGCGATCAATCAGGCTGGCGCTGACGCCTTAAGCGCTGACCGCATTGGCGTTGTGGAGATTGACGGGGAGTCTTGGTTTATCGAAGCGCGCAACCCGGCACCGCGCTTGGTGGTGGTGGGGGCTGTGCATATTGCGCAGGCTCTTGCGCCGTTAGCGGTTGCCGCTGGGTTTGATGTAACGGTAATTGATCCGCGCACCGGCTTTGCTGCACCGGAGCGATTCCCCGGTGTGCGGATTGACACAGCCTGGCCGGATGAAGCGTTAGAGGTGTTGCAGCCGGACTCCCGCACCGCCATTGTCACGCTCACCCATGACCCGAAATTAGATGATCCCGCCTTGATCAGTGCGCTCCGCTCGGATGCGTTCTATATCGGGGCCCTCGGCTCCAGCCGCACCCACGCCAAGCGACTGGACCGCTTGCGTGCGCTTGGCTTTGATGAGGCCGCCTTTGCCCGCATTGCCGCACCCGTCGGATTGGATATTGGCGCGCGCACGGCTCCCGAAATTGCAATCTCGGTGATTGCCGAAGTGGTCGGCGCACGGCGCGGCAAACGGCGCGAGCGCGGCGCGTGATCTTTGCCACCCGCGCCCCCGCGCCGACGTTGATCGGTGCCATTTTGGCGCATTCGCTGCGGCTCTCCAGTGGGTTAATCGCCAAAGGCACCCCTCTCACCGAACAGCATCTCACCGCCATCCAGGCGGCGGGGATCGAGAAAATCAGCATCGCGATGTTAGAATCGGGCGATTGCCCCGAGGCGGAGGCGGCACGCCGTTTGGGCGTGATGCTCGCCGGCACAGGATTACGGGCAGGCGCGCCGGTTCATGGGCGGGTCAATCTTTTTGCCGTGCATGCCGGTATTCTTGTCCTGCAACCAGACCGGATTAACGCGCTCAATAGGCTGGATGAGGCGATCACCCTCGCGACGCTTCCTGATGCCACGCGCCTGACCGAGGGCGAGATGGTGGCAACGCTTAAAATCATTCCATTTGCGGTGCCTGAAACCGTGTTAGAGCGCGCAGCGCAGCATTTGGCCGGCGCGCCCGCGCTGCTGGTGCGGCCCTTCCGTCCGATGCGCGTTGGGCTGGTGCTCTCGCAATTGCCGCATGTCAAAGATAGTGTGATTACCGCAACAATTGCGGTAACCAAAGCGCGGGTGCAGGCTCGTGGCGGCCATTTGCTCGCCCCGCGCATTGAGCCCCATGAGACCGGCCCGATTGCCGCTGCCGTCGAGCGACTACTGGCGGAGGGAGCCGAGCTCCTCTTGATTGCCGGAGCTTCCGCCGTTACGGATCGGGGCGATGTCGCACCGGGTGCCATTGTTGCGGCGGGCGGGATGATTGAGCGGTTTGGTATGCCGGTCGATCCTGGCAATCTGCTGTGTTTTGGCCGTATTGGCCCTGTGCCCGCGATTGTGTTGCCGGGTTGTGCGCGGAGCCCGAAGCTCAATGGTATTGATTTTGTGTTAGACCGCGCCTTTGCTGACGAACCGCTTGATTCTGCGGCCATTGCCCAGATGGGCGTTGGCGGTTTGCTGAAGGATTTTGCTGCACGGCCAGCGCGTCGGCAGGTGCGCGATCGGCCGCGCAGCATGCCGAGGATTGCGGCGATCATTCTGGCCGCCGGCAAATCCTCCCGCGCCGCGCCGCGCCATAAATTATTATCAAAATTGCGCGACGGGCGTACATTGATCGAAACCACGGTCGATCACGCACTCGCGGCGGGCGTGCGCCCGGTGATTGTGGTGACCGGCCACGCCGCCTCCTTGGTGCAACAAAGCGTGCAGGGGCGTGACATTCAGCTTGTGCAAGCACCACACTATGAAGCCGGGTTGGCTGAAAGTTTGAAGGCGGGGATTGCGGCGTTGCCCGAGGCGATTGATGCCGCGCTGATTTGTCTGGGCGATATGCCGCTGGTTGACGCGGCTTCGCTGCGTCAGATCATCGCGGCCTATGATCCGGATGAAGGCCGCGCCATTATTGTGCCCGCCCATCGCGGCAAGCGCGGCAACCCGGTATTGTGGGATCGGCGATTTTTCCCGTTGATGGCGGCACTTAATGGTGATGAAGGGGCGCGCAGCCTATTTGCGCAACACGCCGAGGCCGTTGCGGAAGTCGCGATGGCGGATGATGCGGTGTTGCGGGATTTTGACACGATTGAGGCGTTAGAAGCATTGGAGCGCGGCGGATGAAACAATTGGTGGTGACCCGAACTTTGCCTGAAGCGGTGATGGCGCGGGTGGCTGCGCATTATCGCCCGATCATGTTAGATCAAACCGGCGCCTTTGATGCGGAGGCGTTTCTGGCGGCGCTCAAGGATGCCGATGCCGCTTTGGTGACACCCGCCGATCGCATTGACGCGGTGATCATTGGGCGGTTTCCGCCGTCAGTGCGCGTGTTAGGGACGTTTTCGGTGGGCACCGATCATATTGATCTAGAGGCAGCGCGCGCGCGGAGTTTGCCGGTGGTCAACACGCCGGATGTGCTGTCATTTGCGACTGCCGAACTGGCGCTGACCCTGATGCTGATGGCGGCGCGCCGGGCCGGTGAAGCGGAACGGCTGGTGCGGGCGGGCGGCTGGCGCGGTTGGACGCCCGATTTCATGATGGGCCGCACGCTGGAGGGCAAAACACTCGGTATTTTGGGGCTCGGACGGATCGGCTTGGCGCTCGCGCGGATGGCGCGCGGGCTATCGATGCGGATTATTTATCATAATCGCCGTGAGGCCGAGCAGGCGGACGGTGCCGTGTTTATCGCTGATGAAGCGAGTTTTCTGCGTTCCTGCGATGTGCTCTCCATCCATTTGCCGGGCGGAGCGGCGACGCTTCATTGGCTGAACACAGCGCGCATCGCGCAGATAAAGCACGGTGCGATTGTGGTAAATACCGGTCGTGGCTCGACCATTGATGATGATGCGCTGATCGCGGCATTGCGCTCGGGGCAGATTGCCGCTGCGGGGCTTGATGTTTTCGCGCAGGAGCCGAGAGTGCCGCACGCCTATCTGGCGTTAGAGAATGTGGTGCTACTGCCGCATATTGGCAGTGCCACGTTGGAGACGCGGGTGGCGATGGGTATGCTCGCGTTAGACGGGATTGAGGCGATATTGGCTGGACGCACGCCGGGTAATCGCGTGGTGTAAGCAGGGTGCTTCAACCGCCTACGCCGCTCAGGCAGTTTGCTCACGATCAAGCGTGGCGAGGGCTGATTTGGCGGCTCGATAGCCGGACTCGATCAGAAATTCGCGGGTTTTGACAGTGATATTGACATCGAAAATTGGAATATCCTTGCATTCGGCATAGGCGATGGCGGTGCCTTTGGTGGCGGCATTTTTGAGAACATGTTCGTTGTTAGCAAGGAATAATATTTCGATATCGCGCACCAACAAGCCCAGCAGGCTCGGCACCCCATCGATCGGGCGGGCGCGGCCACCGACCATGACCGCGATTTTATCGGGCGTGGTGAGCATATCTACTGGAATATCATCATAAAGCCCGCCATCCTGCAAATAGGCGTTCTGATAACAAGCCGGCGGAAATACCAGCGGAAAAGCCGCCGAGGCAAACGCCGCCTCGGATAAAGGCGCTGTCGGGGTTGTGCGGCTGCTCCAGATTTGGCTCGTTTCGGTGCTCAGATTGGAGGCCAAGATGGTGCAGGGAACACGGGTTTGACCGAAGGTTTTATCACCGAGTGTGTTGGTCAGCCAGGCGCGAAACGGCTCTGGATTGACCAGCCCTTTGGTGAAAAACAACCGGAGCAGCGCAATCGGGCCAGCGCTGATCGGCACTAACGCGCGGAAATCAGCCGTGAGATATAGGCTGCGCATTGCTCCGATGCTCAAGCCTGCGCCATAGCAGGCCGCGATGATGGCCCCGCCGCTGGTGCCCGCGATTTCGGCAATCTCAACATGCGCATCGGCAATCGCTTGAAGCGCGCCGATATGCGCACCGAGCAATAAACCCGAGCCAGACAGGGCAACGCCGATGGGGGTTTTGCCCGTCTCGGCGCCGAGGTCAGACATAGGCGCCGAGCAATTGCCCGCCATCCACGCAGATATTCTGGCCGGTGACCCAACGTGCCGCGGGCGAGGCGAGAAAGAGCGCGACCTCGGCGACTTCTTCAGCGGTGCCAAACCGGCCAAACGGGATCGAGGCGAGGGTTGCTTGATAGAGGGCGGGGTTATCGTGCTTGCGTTGATCCCAGACCCCGCCTGGAAACTCGATGGCGCCGGGCGAGATGGCGTTCACCCTGATCCGTTGCCGTGACAGCACCCGCGCCTGGGTGGTGGTGTATTGGATTGCCGCCGCCTTCGCCGCCGCATACGGGGCGCTGCGGTTGGACGCGCGCAGGCCGGAAATCGAGGCGATATTGATAATTGAGGGAAAATCGGAAGTCTCCAGGAACGGCATGGCAATTTGGCTTGCACGCACAATGGCCATGACATCGACATTCAAAGAGGCCGCCCAGCCGGTTTCATCATCGGTCATGCCAAAACCCGACGCGTTATTCACTAACACGTCAATGCCGCCAAGCGCACCGGCGGCTTCGGGGATGAAGCCGGCGATTTGCTGCGCGTCCGCCAGATCGCAGGGGGCGGCGAAAATATTGGTGCGGTGCTCGGCCAGAGATTTGCGCGCCGCCTCAAGCCCTGCGGCACCGCGCGCGCAAATCGCGACATCGGCGCCGCGTGCGGCAAAGCCATGGGCGATAGCGAGGCCAATGCCGCGACTGCCGCCCATGACGATAATTTTCTGGCCTTTGAAATTCATCTTTCCTCCGATGCGGCCAGAACGAGGCCGGTTATGCGGCCTTCTGGGCCATGGGGTAATCAGTATAGCCTTCGGCGCCGCCTTGGTAAAACCCTTGCATGTTCGGCGGATTGAGCGGCAAATTGCCCGCGAACCGCTCGACCAGATCGGGGTTGGCGATATAAAGCTTGCCGAACGCCACCGCATCCGCCTCGCCCGCGGCAATCGCGGCTTCCGCGCTCGCCTGATCATAGCCCTCATTCGCGATATAGACGCCGCCAAACAGGGATTTGAGCTGCGGGCCAATCGCGTCTGCGGCTTTGTGTTCGCGTGCGCAAATAAACGCGATTTTGCGCGCGCCGAGTTGCCGCGCCACGTAGCCGAATGTTGCCAATTTATCAGAATCGCCCATGCTATGGGCATCGCCACGCGGCGCGAGATGCATACCCACCCGATCCGCACCCCAAACGCTGATCGCGGCATCGGTCACATCGAGCATCAGCCGGGCGCGGTTTTCCACCGAACCGCCATAGTCATCATCGCGCTGATTGGTGGAATCTTGCAAGAATTGATCGAGCAAATAGCCGTTCGCCCCGTGAATCTCCACGCCATCAAAGCCGGCGCGTTGCGCATTTTCGGCAGCGCGGCGATAGGAAGCGATGATGCCGGGGATTTCCGCATGATCGAGCGCGCGCGGTGTGACGAAGGGCTTTTCAGGCCGCACCAAGCTAACATGGCCAGACGCGGCAATGGCGCTCGGCGCCACCGGCAGAGCACCATCCAAGAACATCGGATCGGAAATCCGCCCGACATGCCAAAGCTGCGCCAGAATCAGCCCGCCTTCGCGATGCACCGCCTCGGTGATCAACCGCCAGCCGGCCACTTGCTCCTCAGACCACAAGCCTGGGGTTGCGGCATAGCCGACACCCATCGGTGTGACCGAAGTGGCTTCGGACAAAATCATGCCCGATGAGGCGCGCTGGGCATAGTACTCGGCCATCAGCGCGTTAGGAACACGAACATCGCCCGCCCGCGCGCGGGTCAGCGGTGCCATGACAATACGGTTGCGCAAGGTAAAAGCGCCGACGCGGAGCGGCAAAAACAGGTTCGACATGAGGCTATTGATTTCCGTTAGGGTTAGCGGGCAGCGATTTCAACATAATCGCGTTGCGGCGCGCCGGTATAGAGCTGGCGCGGACGGCCAATGCGTTGCAGCGGGTCTTCGATCATCTCCATCCATTGGCTGATCCAGCCGGTGGTGCGCGCCAAGGCGAACAAAGGTGTGAACATGGTGGTGGGGAAACCCATGGCTTTCAAGATGATCCCAGAATAGAAATCGACATTGGGATAGAGTTTACGACTGACGAAATAATCGTCATTGAGCGCGATCTTTTCAAGCTCGATGGCCAAATCCAGCAGCGGATCTTTGACGCCCAGCTCCCCGAGCACCTCATAGCAGGTGCGCTGCATGATTTTCGCGCGCGGATCGAAGTTTTTATAAACCCGATGGCCGAACCCCATCAGCTTGGTGTGGCTGTTTTTGTCTTTGACTTCGGCGATGAAGGCTGGAATTTTGCTCTTATCGCCAATTTCCTCCAGCATTTTCAACACCGCCTCATTGGCCCCGCCATGGGCAGGCCCCCACAACGCCGCGATGCCCGAGGCGATGCAGGCGAACGGGTTGGCGCCGGTGGAGCCGGCGAGCCGGACCGTTGAGGTTGAGGCGTTTTGCTCGTGATCGGCGTGCAGGATCATGATCAGATCCATCGCCCGCTCCAGGATCGGGTTTTTCCGATAGGATTCCGGCGGCACCGCGTTCATCATATAGAGAAAATTCTCCGCATAGGACAAATCATTGCGCGGATACATGAAGGGCTGGCCGACCGAATATTTATAGGCCCAGGCGGTGATGGTCGGGATTTTGGCGATCAGGCGATAGGCGCTGATTTCACGCTCACGCGGGTCGTTGATGTTCACACTTTCGGGATAAAACGCGGACATCGCGCCCACCACGCCGCAGAGCACCGCCATCGGGTGCGCATCGCGGCGGAAACCCTCCCAGAAGCGGCGGATTTGCTCATGCAGCATGGTGTGGCGGGTGATGCCGGTGGAGAAGGTCTCGAACTCAGCACTGGTCGGCAACTCGCCATACATCAGCAAATAGGCCACTTCGAGGAAGGTCGATTTCTCGGCGAGCTGCTCGATCGGGTAGCCGCGATAGAGCAAAACCCCGGCATCGCCATCGATATAGGTGATTTTGCTCTCGCACGAGGCGGTTTCGCCGTAGCCAGGGTCGAAGGTGAAAATGCCGAGATCGGACTGAAGCTTACGAATATCAGCGACTTGTGGCCCCAGCGTGCCCGACAAAAGCTTGAGTTGCGCCGATCGGTTCGATCCGGGAAGCGTGAGGGTGGCGTGATCGGCGTTATTGACCTTGTCCATGGCTAATCCCCTGTTCGAGCATGGCACCGGGGTTGGCCCGGGCGTCCGATAGCAAGATAGGCCCGAACCCCCGATCTGCGCAACCTTCGCGGTTGCAACATAACTCTGATACCAGCCAGCGTAACCGCTGACTGTTGGTGTGGACGGCCCAACGGCATCATGTGCCAAAGTTGAGTTGTTCAAATCCAATGAAAGGGCCGCCCGAATGAAGTTTAAGCGCATTGCGATTGATACGTCCAAACATGTTTTCACGATCCATGGTGTGGATGAGCAGGAGCGACCGGTGCTCCGGCGGGAACTCAAGCGTGACCAAGTGGAAGCTTTTTTCAGGAAACTGCCCGCAACGGATGTGG
>NZ_BAABMR010000020.1:0-16703 GCF_054767495.1 Acidiphilium sp. MT5 | reverse complement strand
TGGAATTCGAACGAATGGCAGATTCGGCTTAGGATGGTGTCCATCAAACCGGCAGCAGCTCAAGCCGAGCGCATTTCGATAAAACGATGTTTTCACAGGTAGCTTGTGATGAAGTGACCGAGTTGGCGGGATATAATCCGGTCGCGTGCAGATCGACATATAAACTGTCGGCCTCGCAGGGTAGTGAAATAGCGGCATTGCCGTCTGTCCATCTCCAGACAAGCTCCCCTTTTTGCTCTGGCAAGTACCAGCCGACCCTTAGGGTAGGATCATTAATTGGGCATTCATGCATGAATGATGTCGTCTTATGGGAATAAGCGAGTCGCGTGATGGCCACGCCGAGACAGCGACGATCATCGATCCATGGTCGCACATCTGCTGGCGAGGCTGCGCGAGAGCGTAGGATCAGCGGACCTCCAGTATCGATTTTAAAGCTGTATCGTGACCCATTGACCTGTGGCGCGATGACTTCGTTATTCCGCACCACGGCAAGCTCTGGAGACCGGCTCAAAGCTGGAAGTTCTGGGCGATAGCCCAGCGCGGCGCTCCGTTTAGCCAATTTGAGCCAAATTTTTTCGACCATTTCGGCTTGCGTCATAAATGGCCAACATGATCCACGAACACGCAATCCTTCTCGGTCTTCTGAAAAATCCGGCACCAGAGAGATTGCTCCATTTGCATTGGCAAAGTTTCCACGATTTCCGGTATCAAGATAGCTTTCGGCTGCTAGCCCCTCGGCGATCAGCACGTCATGGCGGTCCAGTTCGACGTGATAATATGTGATAGACCGAGCATAGTTATCAGCAACGATTGTTCCGCCGTTCACCAGCATGCGAATTGGAACTAAAGCGCACAGATCATCTATCAATACTGCGTGATCGGGAGATAGTCGAAGCCAACGGGAGGGACTGCCCGGTGCGAACGCATGCGGCGCTATACGGATCGGCTGCACCGCAGGACGGTTCGGATGACGCGAAAGATCAATTGTTCGCCATCCGATCCAACGGATCGGTGCCTCTCCCGAGAGTGTTTTGACACATATTCCAGATCGTAGAGCCTCAACCGCAATGGGCCCGGTTTTGGTCTCGATCAGCGTTCCCGCTGCAAAGCACTGTATCTCGATGGCCTCGTTGCCCGTCACCAGCGTGGTAATGGCAAGCTGCGGGGGTGTAGACTTCGCAAAACTCAGATCTTGAAATATGTAACTGGCGCCGCCCGTTAGCGATAGCGTGAGGTCGCTCTGGGCGCTGTCATAGCTGGCAGCAAGGATCGAGAGGCCGTTCAGCGCAATCTGATCTCCGGCCGCAAGCCCCGTGAGTGTATCAGAATTACCGCTGCCAGGCGTCTCGATGATAAGTGTTTCATTAGCCCCACCACCAAAGTCGATAGCCAACCCACTGGCTAGGCTGCCGCCAATTTCTAACGTCGATTCTGGGTTTAATGCGAGACTGCCTACAACACCCTGCGCCTCGCTAATCGCCCCGGTCACGTCGAGCAGTCCCCCAACGGCCACGATACTGCCACTATTTGTGATACTTCCTGTCAGTGTTCCTGCCCCCTCGATCACGCCGCCCGTTCCGATGGTGAGTGGATCGGTGACCAGGGCGCCGCCTGATAACGTCACCACGCCACTGCTGAAAATGGAGGCATTTGTTACTGACACAGTGCTACTACTGCCGATCGAGACCGTTCCTTGACCCCCTGCACTACCATCAGACCCACCGACGAATAGAGAGGTCGCTGTTACCAGGGTGCCGTTACCGGACACCGCGAGAGTGCCATCTGACCCGCCGCTCGCACCGATTGCAATAGTTTGGGCGCTGAACGAACCTCCCGCAATGTAGATGATGCCCGAACCTTTATTGCCAATCGAGACATCCTGCGCCTCCAGCGCACCAGCACTGATGGACAATATTCCGGTTGCGCTTACACTGTCACCTAATGTAAGCGTCGCCAAGCTCGCAGTGCCAGAGAGAGATAGGGTGCCTTTCCCAGCAGCACCAACCGTCATGGTCGCGTTCGTCGCGGTAAGCGTGCCGGCCACCGACAAAGTGCCGGTTGCACTGGCCGATTCACCGACAGAAATGTCGGTCGCTGAGATATTGAGGGTTCCGTTATCCTGGAGATTGCCGGTGCCGCCGTCTCCGACAACAAGATTTCCGCCAAACGTTGCCTGGCCTGCGGCAATCGTGAGGACGCCGCTGCCGCTGCTGCTCTCGCCTAGAGTTACCTTGCCCGATACCGACACGCTGCTGGCGGAGGCGATGGATACAGAACCACGACCCGAACTGCCGACAGTCAGCGCGGTCGCCGTCAGCTTGCTGCCATTCACATCAATTGTGCCTGCTGCACCTGCGCTGTCACCCACAGTCACATTGCCCGTGATACCCGCCGTGGCGCCGCCTGCGATCGTCGCCGCACCAATGCCGGCGGCGCCAACTGTGAATGTTCCCGCAGTCGCTGAACCGCTCGCCAACGTTAGTGCGCCGATACCGCCAAGACTCTCGCCCACACTGATCTCACCGCCAATAACTACGACAGCACCGGCAAAGTCGGCCTGACCATTACCAGTTGAGCCAACGGTCAAGGTGGCCGCCGTCACTTCACCGCCGCTTGCAGCAACAGCGCCTATGGCACCGATACTCTCACCGATGCTTATTTCGCCGCCAATTCCTAAGATTGCCCCCGGCCCGAGCATTGCTGCGCCGTTACCTGACGAGCCTACTGTAAGGGTTCCGGCGGACAGTACACCGGCCGCAACGGTCAGCACGCCAACCCCACCTGCACTTTCCCCAACGCTCACTTCGCCCGTGACGGCGACATTGCCTCCGTCCGAGAAAGCACCTGTGCCCGCGCTGCCCACCGTGAGCGTGCCAGCATCAAGCGTTGCCGCGTCAACTGTAATGGAACCGTTCCCTGATCCACTTTCACCAACGCTGACTTCACCGAGAACATTAACAGCCGATGCGGCGCTGATATCCGCTTGCCCCGTCCCTTCTGATCCCACAGTCAGAGTTCCGGCTGTCAAGTTGGTGCTCGTGAGATCAAGCGAACCTGTGGCGTTCACGCTTTCACCAGCGCTCACTTCGTCTGCCACGCTTATCGTGGAACCTGACATAGCCGCCTGACCATTACCATCCGATCCAACCGTCAGCGTTGCCGCTGTCAGTGCGCTGGCGGTCATTATCAGAGAGCCTGATGCCCCGGCGCTTTCGCCAATACTCACCTCACCGGACACGTCGACAGCACCATTCGCCACGATAGATGCCGTCCCGCTGCCCGCCGATCCGATCGTGAGGGTGTCAGCCGCCAGCACGCCGCCCTCGACAGCTAAAGTCCCTATGCCAGAGGCACTTTCACCAACGCTGACCTCGCCAACGACACCGACATTCCCCCCGACTGAAACGGTGCCGACACCTTCACTGCCAACTGTCAGGGTGCCGGCACTCAATGCGCCATACACCGCGAGCAAACCCGTCCCAGATCCGCTCTCGCCCACGCTTACCTCTCCGGCGACATCGGCAGTCGCACCAGCACCGACGGTGCCTTGCCCATCGCCAGCGGAGCCGACCGTCAGCGAATCAGCTGTCAGCGTGCTCGCACTCAGGGCCAAAGTACCGGTTGCGCCGATGCTTTCACCAATGCTGACTTCACCCGTGACATCGATGTTGCTGTTCACACCCGCAGACGTTTCCCCGTTCCCGCTCCCGCCGACCGTGAGTGTATCAGCCGTTAGATCGCTATCGCTCAGGGCCAAAGCACCATTGGCACCCGAACTTTCTCCGACGCTGATCTCACCGAGCACGTTCACGGTGCTTGCCGATATGATCGTTACGTTACCCGTGCCACTCCCTCCGACGGTCAGCGCGTCCGAAACATCCACAGTGCTGCCGTTGATCAGCGCGTTGCCGAGATTACCGCTGGCTTCACCGACGGAAATACTGCCAACGCTGACATATCCCGCCGTGTCGACGGTCAATTCGCCGTTGTTCACCAAGCTACTCCCCGTCGTGCCAACGAACGTGCCGCCGGAGACAATCAACATGCCTTGATCGCCGATCTCAGTGTAGCCAGTCAGCGCATGACCAGCCGCGATTATCTGCAGCGTTCCGGCACCGGAAACCCCAATATCGATTGCTGCGTTGGGACTCTCCAGCGTTCCTCCGGAGACGACAATATTGCCGATAATGTTTAAGCCTTCCGGCTGACTGTTGCTCCCAGCAACGGGGGCGATCGATGATGGGGTGCTCGCATCGCCGTTCAAGGCTTGCAACGCAGTGCCGCCCCCAGCGGCACCGGTGATCGACAATAGCCCGCCCGTCTCAACAGTGATCGCGTTACCTTGTCCCGAGCCGAGCGTTATTGCACTCGCTTGCACCGTGCCACCGGACTGGATGTCCAGAATAGACCCGAAGGTCAACCCCAGCCCTTCTTGTCCAGAAATTACCAGGGCGCCCGTTACATCGACAGTCGAAAATGCGAGGTTACCCGTGACCGCCGTCACCGAACCAGATAAATAGAGTTGATTCGACGTGTAGGTGACGGACGAAAAAGTTTTGGGCGCGTAGTAAGTTGATGTCCCATTATTATCAATAAAAACTGCCGGGCTTACAAAATTCAGAACCACACCATCGCTGTTAGGTGAACTGAGTGTGCCTGGTTGAAAAAATATTGTTTCTGATTCCGTATAAGTACGTACGGGCTCGCTAGGCTCTGAGGGGTTATAAATTGAGTGTGCGACAGTGAAACTATTATGGGGTGCGTAGTATGGACTACCCGTATAGTCAATACCAACCACAAAATATGATGTCGTGATATCGGCATTCAAATCGAACGACCCATCAACAGCGACTGTGCCTACTGTACCGGCACCTGTTAGACTTCCCGGTCCGATCAGGATGGCAGTTGCTTCGGGTCCCGGAATATCATTTTTAGTGCCAAGCCCTGTGACCGAAGTAAATGCAGATTTTACGATCTCTCCATAAGATTGCTGACTTACATAGTAATATGTAGAAGAGCTATTCTGCGTTTTAAACCATGTCGAAATTTCTGAAAATGATTGGGATAACCCGTAATTGGGCGAACCGACCAGCAGAGTGTTCGCCGTGGGCGTGCCATTATTGAAGTAATATCTCTGGATGAGAGTGGGATCAGAAATATAGACTGACATCGAATGTTCTCCGGTTTCGGGACTTGGGGAATTCAGGCAAAGACGTGATTCTGATCATGAAACCCTATCGACCAAACGCGACCATATCGTCGGCGTGGCGCTGGCGTGATAAAAACCAAATCGGTCCAATTCCGATCAAAGATCCATCCGAAAAATTGGGTTGAAATTACGACATCAACAAATTCTGCCCTACAGAATTTAAAATGACGGACAACTCCAGAAACTGCCCTAAAATTGGGGCAACGCGGGCGTAGATTGCCGATCCAGAAAAACTTATGGATTGCCCCGATCATGCGCATCATTCTGCTCCTCAAATCTCAGAACTTTCCCGCGACAAGGACGGTTGGTCGGCCCCAAGCGCGCAATGTTGAGGCGGGAACGCGTCCGGAGCGTTTTCCTATTGGATAGGGGATCGTTGCGGCGATGGTGATATGGATTTCTTGATTTTCAATTAGATTTTGTGGGATGAGAGCGCAGCCGTTGGTCCAGCGCCCATCAGGTTCAGGATCGTGCCAGCCTTCGCGCAGATTGGGATCATTGAGGGGAATGATGACGCCATCTGCACGCTTTATGGAGGCGATTTTTACACCGAGCGAGCGTCGGTCGCTTGGATCTACAGAGATATAGCCGGGAATCGCACTCCGGCTCTCGATCACGGCGCTACCATCCTGACGATAGGTTATTTTTATGTGCGGGTCGCTCCCATATTGGATACCGGCGCGTGCCAATAATTTCCGCCGGACGTTTTCGACGATTGCGCCGGTCGTCGCGAAGGGGGCGCAGCCATATTGTTCGCGCAAAATATTTGAAAAATCCGGGTGTAGCAGGATTTCATCCGCGCCATTCTCAAATGCAGCGCGATTGCCCGTATCGAGATATGTTTCGCACGCGGCACCTTCAGCCAGAATAACGGCATGATGCTCAAGTTCAAGATGATAATAGACAACCGTAGCCCGCTCGATCTGACGGATTGAAAGCCCGTTGATCAATGTTTTAGCCGGAATCAGATGGTTGTCGAGGTAGAGCGCGTGGTCAGGCGAAAGATAGAGCGGTCGGCAGGGTATGCCGTCTCCCAGCGCGCCCGCTTCGAACAATATGGGCATCACGGTATCCGGGTTTGGGTGCCGCCGGATATCCAAAGCCCGCCGGCCTATCCATTTGATCGCGGCGGTATCGCCGCCATTCAAAATTAGCCGGTCGCCCTCGCGGAGATGTTCAACGGCGACTTCCCCGGCGACGGCCAGAATCCGTGTTCCGGCGGCGAAACATGGAAGCGGCTGAACGAGTGAAATCGTTGTGCTTGCCGGAGGATCGGCAATGATGAAGTCGCTGGTGGTGAAATTGCCCGCGATATCAAGCGTGATGACGTTGGTCCCATTGGTCAATTCCAGTCCGACGCCATTGATGTAGGTTACATCCGACGTGTTGGCTGCAAATCCATCAAGAACGAGCGTATCACCGGGCGCAAATCCAGTAATGACCTGTCCGGAGTCGAAGGCTGTATAGGTTCCCCCGATGCTCCATGTCGCATTGGTCGCAAAGCTGAGATCGCGAAAGCCGGTGAACTGGGAGCCGATTTCAACGACTTGATTGGCTGTTGCGGATGAGGCAAATTCGAGAATGTCGGACACGGTTGAATTTGCGATAACGGCCCCGACAAACGAGGCACCCGCGTTGACGATCAAAGTTCCGGGTAATGAACCGAACTCTACCGCCGCGCCAACCGAACCGTTGAGACCATTGGTTCCCGTGCCACTTCCTAGTCCACCTAAACCACCATCGCCGCCAATAATCGCGCCACTATTGATCAGCACACCACCGTTCAAATACACACCGACGCCACCGCCCCCGCCGTTTCCGGCATCGGAAGCCTCAAATTTTACGCCGTTGCCGCCAGTTCCGCCGGAACCACCGACAATGGTGCCGTTATCGGTAAGAGTGGCGCTTCCGGATACATCGACACCAATGCCGCCCTTACCGCCATCGCCGACTATTGAGCCTTGGGCGAATCCCCCGTTCCCACCGTTGCCGCCATCAATAAGCCCCGTGTTAAGCAGGTTTGCGGCATCCGATATCTCAGCGCCCATTCCACCGTCGCCGCCGGTGGCGCCAATTGCACTTGTATTGCTCCCACCGTCGCCGCCCAATAATGTTCCGCTATTTGTGATATCGCCGCCAAGGAGGGCGCTGACGGCCACCCCTCCAGCTGCCGTGTTACCCGGCGCCCCGCTGCCGCCACCGATCATCCCCGCACTCATCAGGGTCGCTGAACTGTTGAGATAAACGCCGGCGCCGCCGGCCACAGTGCCATATCCGCCTCCGCCCAAAATTATTCCCTCGTTCTCAATAACGCTATTGCTCGCAATAACCACGCCAATGGCATTGTTTTGCCCTGTTATTGGATATCCGGAAGCTGAAATCGTGCCTGCATTCATAAGGCTACCGACGGCAATCAATGAGCCATTCTGGCTCATCGTTGTGCCAGCGAGAATTGTGGAAATGCCGGTAAGACTCCAGGTGCTATCGCGGTCGACGGATATTTGTTGAAAATCGGCAAACTGGGTTCCAAGCCCGGCGAGCGTTCCCGCTCCATTGCCGCTTGAGAGATAAAGCGCATCCATAACAGTCGGGTTGGCGACTACACTGCCAATGATTGATGCGGTTGGCGATAACGTAACGGCCGCTGCGGAGGAGCCGAAAATCAGGGCATTACCAACCGTTCCAGCATTGCTAATAAGATTACCGGCAATGTATAGATTTCCGGTGTCAACCAAGATGCCATCTTGTGATACAGTTTGACCAGAAACTATCTGATTAGCGCCAGATAGATCCCATCGTGCGCCGCTTTGCACCGACACTCGCTGGAAATTGGTGAATTGCGATCCCAGCCCGGTTAATGTGCCATAAGCCGTCGCTGACGCGAGTTCGAAAACATCAGCGACGCTCGCGTTTGCGACAACTTTGCCGATGAAACTGGCACCAGGATCAAAGACAAGAGTGCCAGTTTCGATGCCACTTCCAATGGCTCCGAATTCGATCGCATCGTTACTGCCCCCTGAACCGTACCCACCCTCTATCGTTCCAGCATTGATCAGTGTGCCTCCTGTCAGATAAACGCCGACGCCGCCCGCCCGCCCACCTTCACTGCCGTTGGCACTGGCACCCGCTGTCCCCGCGTTACCGCCCGTAATGAGGCTTGTATTGATAAGAATGGCGTTGCCCTCAAGGAGCACGCCTGAACCACCATAACCGCCGAAGCCGCCCTCGCCCCCATTATCGGCTCCGCCGCCCAGACCACCGCCGCCACCATGGATGACACCATCATTGATCAACGTGCTCGATCCGGAGATAAATCCCCCATTGCCGCCTGCGCCTCCCGCACCGCCGATACCGCCGACTGAGTATTGGCCGGCTCCGCCCATACCGCCAGCGATGCCCCCGGTGTTACGCACCGTGCTATCGGAATACAGAGAGATTCCAGTGCCTCCCTGACCGCCGCCGCCAGCGCTCGCGTAACTCGCTGCGGGTCCACTACCGCCGGTGCCGCCCCTAACGGTGCCCGCATTTGAAAATGTGCCTGCCTCCTCAAGAAATACGCCGGCTCCACCGACGCCACCGGCGCCACCGGCGCCTATAAGGCCGGCACCACTAGGAGCCCCGCCTGCACCCGCGGCGCCACCGGTGCCCCCAATAACGACTCCCTTCGCGTCATTGCTCCAGGCACCGGCACCGGTTAAGTTTAGACCGCTTGCTCCTGAACCGCCCTGTCCACCTGTACCACCGCTTCCATCCGAACCAACACCACTCGTGCCGGGTGATGCCCCGCCGCCGTTGCCCCCTTGGATCGTGCCGTCATTTGATATTTGTCCGCCATCAAGAAACCCGCCCGCGCCGCCGCGCCCGCCGCCCGCACCAAAGCGAAATCCAGCACTGCCAAAATAGCCATCCGGCGCGGTGCCGCCTGCACCCCCATTGATCACACCCTGGTTATCCAATGTGCCGCCATTCAGACTAACGCCATACCCGCCGACACCGCCACCTGGGCTTGAAGAATTTGCCGCTGATACCAGGGCACCTGATGCGCCGGCCCCGCCAGTGATCGTGGCGGAAGCCTCGTTGATTAAAACCGCAGCGCTCGCCGCACTCGCAACATTGACGCCAGTACCGCCAACCCCGCCCTGACCTGCCTGGGAATAAGCTGATAAGCCCCCTGCACCTCCGATTCCTCCGGTCCCGCCGGTGACGTTCCCGGCAATCGTCACCGTTCCGCCTTCGGCAAGATCAACGCCCGTGCCGCCTGCACCGCCGTTCGAGCCATTGTAATATCCACCAGCAGTGAGAGCACCGGAAGCCCCGGCACCTCCTGAGCCGCCGGTTACGATACCTGCGATTGTTGTCGTGAACGAAGTGGCAAGGATCAGTATGCCGTCCCCACCGCTTCCGGCGTAACCGACAGCACCGTTTTTGCCCTGTCCTGCAGTGCCGCTGCCGCCACCGTCGGACGCTGCGGCGTTGCCACCGGAGCCGCCAGAGATCGACCCTAGGTTCACAAGTGAATCTGACCCAACGATGGCAACGCCTGCACCACCATCGGCCCCGTTGCCGCCAGCACCGCCATCTCCACCGGGACCTGGGGGTTTTGTGGTGGTCGTAATGCCACCTGCAGCACCGGCACTCCCGTTGCCCCCATCACCACCAACAATCACACCTGAGTTGGTGAGGCTTCCCGTCCCCGCGAGATACACGCCCGCGCCACCACGACCGCCCGGTCCGCCACCACCGCCGCTAGAGCCGGTTTCGACAGTCGTAAGATTGTTGTACTGAGCCGTGAGTTCCCCTGCTGAGCCGGCACTGCCAGCATTCCCCCCGTGTCCACCGGTGATCGACCCATTATTGGTCAGTGTATTGGCGCCAAGAATATCGACACCGCTACCACCAGCCCCGCCCGAGCCACCCGTTCCTCCTCCGCCTCCAGCCGTTGCATTGCCGCTACCACCATAGCCCCCTGCGCCTCCCTCGCCACCGATGATGCGTGCTCCGATTTGATTGGTCAGAACACCCTGTCCCATCAGCACAGCGCCGACCCCGCCGTTGCTGCCTGGGCTACCCGGCAAGCCGTTGCTCGCCGAACTGATTCCCGGTGAACCAATCCCCGATCCAATAATCCCTGCGTTGATCACGCTGAACGCCCCCGGTAGTGACGCCGAAAGGTAAAGGCCGTCAGCTCCATAGGCACTCGGCACAATGGCCCCGTTATTCGTTATAGTTAGCGGGCTGGAATACGAACCGCTTCCGAGTGTGACGGTTGTGGTCATTGTCGTGTTGATGGTGCTACCGGTCATGGTTGATTTCCAAACAAGGATTGATTGGCGTTATCGTGCGGTTTTTCGGGTCAGGCGTTTCCGTCTCGTGGGATAAACCAATGTCGCGGCGAGGTTGATCCTGATCTCTTGACCCGCGCAGAGGGCGGCGGGGATGATCGCCCGTCCGTTAGTCCAGCGCCCATCGGGTTCGGGGCCATGCCAGCCGACGGTTAGGCCCGGATGATCGAGCGGGATTATCGTGCCGTCCCGACGCGTAATCGCAGCGATTTTGACCCCGAGCTTTCGCTGATCGCGCGGGTCCGGAGAGACATGACCGGGGATCGCGCTGCGGCTGGTGATGTGGACCGATCCATCAGCCTGGCGGGTGATGGCAAGATCAGCGTCGGTGCTTGTCGCAATGTTAGCGCGGGTGAGGATGCGGCTGCGCGCCGCCTCAACCGCCGGCCCCTCCTCGGCGAGGGGTAAGCAGCTTCGTGTTACACGGGCGGCCTGCCAGTCCATGGTGGCGGGTGCAAACGCAGGGTGCAGGGCCAAAGCTGACGCGTGGCCATTTTCAAAAGCGTGGCGATTGCCTGTTTCGAGGTACGATTCGCAAGGTGTGCCCTCTGCCCAGAGCACGGCATGCTCTGCCAGTTCGACATGGTAATAGGTCATCGAGCGACAGATGATTTGGCGAATTGTTTTGCCGTTAATCAGGGTCTTCGCCGGGATCAGATGGCCATCGAGGGCAACGGCATGGTCGGGCGAGAGCATGAGATCGCGCGTGGGGATATTATCAGCGAGCGCGCCGGCCATGATTAAGACGGGTTGAACCACTTTCGGATGCGGGTGCCGGGAGAGGTCGATTGTTCGATGGCCGAGCCAAATAACGGGCATCATCCTGCCGTCAGTGAGGGCGATTTCCGTGCCTTCCTTGAGCTTTTCGACGGGAACCTCACCTTTCGTGGTTCGGATGCGGGTGCCCTTGGCGAAGCAAGCCGCATTGAGGCTGATGGTGGTGTTTCCAGGAGGGTCAACCACGCTGAAATCGCTGGTCGTAAAGCTGCCGGCGATGGCGAGTGTGATTTCAGAGGTGCCATTGCCGAGTTCGAGACCGGTGCCGCTGACGTAGGTATCGGTGGTTGCGGCAAAGCCCTCGAGAATGAGGGTGTCACTTTGGGTAAACCCCGCGATGGATGGCCCGGCCAATGCGGTGCCGGACAATGCTGTGTAGGAGCCGATGACAACGGCGGTTGCGCCGGTGTTGAAGCTGAGCCCACCCTCAATCGTTCCGCCGGCCTCAATCACAAGCGTGGAAGGGGGAGCGCTGAACGTGACGCCGTTTGAAAATGTCGGGGCCCTGAATTGAACGGCCGGTGCCTCGATCTGCGCGGCGTCCGTGCCACCGATAATCGAGCCGAAATCATAGACGGTCCCGCCGGTCAGATAGAGAGCGACACCATCGGTTCCGCCGATTATCGTGCCCGTATTGGTGAGCGTACCCGAGCCCCTAATCACAACACCAATACCTGCGACGCCAGCGCCACCAACAATTTCACCGGTGTTATTAAAGATACTTTTGCCTTCCAATGCATCGATATAAACACCTTCGCCACCAACACCAGGCGATGGTGGCGTGGGAAAAAACGTACTACTGATTCCGGAGAGACCTCCGGTGCCACCTATCACGGTACCGCTGTTACTGAACGCGCCACCAACCATATAAAGTCCAACGCCCCCAAACCCTCCACCGCCGCCGAAACCATTCGCATCCGTCCCGCCGACACCACCAGAGCCACCGATGATGATGCCACTATTGGTTCCCGTTGCGCCTTGGCCGATGGATAACCCTACACCGCCAGTACCTCCGATGCCTCCCGAGCCACCTTGACTACCACCACCACCCGTGCCTCCCGCCCCGCCCTCTATGTGACCGGTATTGTTAGCAAGGGTTCCATAAAACAGATCTAATCCGGTGCCGCCAGAACCGCCAATGCCGCCTAAGCCAACACCGTAATCGCCAGATCCCCCGGAACCAGCCACGATCGTGCCGCTGTTGGTGAGCTTGCCTCTAACAAATATGCCGAAGCCGCCCTCTCCATCGCCAATGCCACCGGCTCCTCCTAAAATAGTGCCACTGTTCGAGACTGAACCGGTTGATGCCGCATAAACACCCTGCCCCCCGTAGCCCCCGCTTACCGGGCCGCTCCCGGCAGTGCCCGCACCACCTATAATCGTGCCGTCATTAGACAGCGTGGCCGCTAGGGACACCCCAACCGTGCCGGCCGTTGCGTCGATCACACCCGTTGATTTATTGACAATTAACGCCGTCGAACCTGCGGCAATTTCCCCGATAACATGGCCGTAATTGATGATTGTTCCGCCCACATTGCTCGGCAAATAGGTCGAACGGGTGGGTCCGGTTACGATTGCGCCACCGCTGCCATATCCCGCGATTGTGCCGGTTGTCTCGTTGATGATCGTTCCCGCCGCAAGGCCGATTGCCACGCCTGCCGATCCAAAATCGCCGATCAAACCCGAATTGGAAACGACAAGACTTGATGATTGTTGGGTTGATTGACCGCCAACACTGGCGTTCTGAATGACGCTACCCAGAATACCGTATGCATATTTTCCGTAGAATATAGGGGGAACATATCCGGTCGCAATTATCGGCCCGTCCGTCAGGATTGTTCCCGAATTTTGGATCGACGCGGTTCCCCGCGTCTTCACCCCATCGGACCCTTGAATGGTGCCGCTATTGATCAGCGTGTTGGTCGCCGACACGGATTTTTGGCTATAAACGGCGCCAACCATAGCCCCAATGCCAAATCCCGTCAGTGTCGCGATATGAGCTTGACCACCCGACGAGGAATATCTCCCCTCCAATAGCGATTGAAGCCCTTTCATCACGCCATAATTTTCAATGGTAGAATTACTGCCGTTAGAATTTGAAACATATGCAGCGATGCCCACGGCCTCGATCGTCCCGGAGCGCTGATTGACGAGCAACCCGTCCGCTAAGAATACACCGTCCGGTGTAAATTCATCAAGAATCGAGCCGGTCGCACTGCCAATAACCACCGTCTCGATAAGCGACGTTTCAACGAGACCGGCATTGGTAAACGTGCTCGTCCCATACAGATCGACTGCGGCACCGAGTGCGAATGGGAAAAATCCACTATACCCGGTGGCGACATTGGGCGCAGCGCCGACGCCTACCAAGGTGCCCGCAAGAACCAACGTTGACTGATTTGATACATCAACACTGACACCAGCCGGATCAAATAAATCTGCCACGCCCAAGCGCACCGTTTTGCCATAATTTACCACGCTGGAACTGTTGAAATATTCCGAACCTGGCGTGGTGATTGCGGTGTATCCACTTGCCAAAGTCGTGGTTGCGGAAACGCTGATGGAAATTGTCATGAGGCTCTCCAATCAATGTCGGTGCGACGACCGCTCAAAGTATCTACCGTGCGCGATATTCTATTGAGCCCGTGATCACCGCGGCAAATCCGACGGCATGAACGGCCCCTGTTGGTTTGCAAGACGGCTATCCGTGATCGGGTGATCATCGGGCACCGCTCGGCGGTCGATCCCTCGCGATGACCAGCAAACGTAATCCTCGTCGACACGCGGTGCGCGTGTCCCGATTGCATGCGCGACTACTGTTACTACCCAAACGATTCATAAATTTCTCCGACAATCTCTGAGCAATGAAAAACTTAGTCGCTAAGTTTTACTCAGCAGCCGCAATACCACGGTCCTAAACGTCAGTTCGATACGTTATTGACATGCTAAAATTTAAAAATTTTCGTCACAAGGAATCGACACCCTTGCGCAGGTCCGGGTCGTGGTCGAGTAGCTAGGCCATTTGGCTTCGCCCTCACAGATCCGGGCAGGCGGCTTTCCCGCACCCGGCTCGTCCCGGAAGTAACCCGCGTCATGCCGCGCGTGGTGTCCAAGGATGTGTGATCCGAGGCTGGGGCAAGGGCAAGCGCGCTGTAACATCTTCGAACCAGTCCCATCCCATCCGCCGATTTTTCTGGCTTCGCCGCCTCAGGCAGTTGAACCAAATACGTCGTACGTCTCGTAGGAACCCGTTGAGAGAGCGCCAGTTGTGCGGCATGCCGTAGTAGCCATAATGGCCGCGCAGCACGCTACAATACCAGCGATGCTGCTCGGCCAGCGGCGCGTGCATGATCCGCCATGCGTCCTGGCGCAGCGCTGTCAGTTTTCGCGACAGGCGCTTGCTCTGCGTCTTGTGCTTGACGATGAACCTGCCGTCCCGGGTCCATCCACAGTAGTGGGTAAAGCCCAGGAAGGCGAAGGTCTCCGGACGCCGCTCGCCGCGCCTTCGGCGTGTTTGGGCTGGTAGGCGACCAAACTCTATCAGGCGCGTCTTGTCCTCGTGGAGTGCGAGGCCAAATCTGGCCAGCCGTTCCTTGAGGTCGGCCAGCATCTGCCGTGCGTCCGCCTCGCTTTCGAAACCCATCACGAAGTCGTCGGCATAGCGCACGATCGAGATTCGACCGCACGCGTTCCGACGGCGCCATTGATGGACCCAGAGGTCGAGGGCGTAATGCAGGAAGATGTTGGCCAGCAGCGGGCTGATGCCCGCCCCTTGCTGTGTCCCCCGGTCAGTCTCGTGCCATTCACCGCTCTCGAGAATGCCCGCTTCGAGCCACATCCGGATGAGCCGGAGGACCCGAAGGTCAGCGATTCTGTGCGCCAGCATTCGCAGCAGCCACTCGTGGTCAACCGAGTCTGCGTATTCCGACGAAGCCGGCCACCTATTCCGATTTCATTCCGGCCACCGTTCCGATTTGAAGTCGGCCACCTGAGCGTCGTTCGGTTAGGTCATATGTTAAAGATCGTCTTGTCCTTTCCTGGGGTCAAGCCTTCATGATGGGGGTAGCGGGATTTTTCTTTTTGCGGAGGCTCTCGCCGGTCAGTTCGATCCGGTAAGCGTTGTGGACCAATCGATCGAGAATGGCGTCGGCGATGGTGGGATCGCCGATAATTTCATACCAGCGATCGACCGGCACTTGGCTGGTGATGATGATGGATCGGCGGTCGTGGTGGTCCTCAACGATTTCGAGCAGGTCACGGCGCTGATCCGCCTTCAATGTCTCTGGTCCCCAATCGTCGAGGATGAGCAAATCGACCCGCGCGATCTGGCGGAGGGTTGCGGCATACCGGCCATCGCCGCGCGCGAGCGCTAAGGCGGCAATGCTGATGGTCGAAATGTTGCTGGGGGCGATGGTGGCGGTGACGCTGGTGGCTTGCGGCACGCCGTTCGACCACAAGGCAGGGTTTGACCAGTCGCCATTGCCGCCGAGCCAATTCGTATCATCTGGTGCCGTCGCCATCGCGCTCTCCCATTAAATGCAGAATGCTGAAGTCGCACTGGCAAACGAGGCCGCAAAGGAAATTTGACATGGAGGACGGGGGCCGCATGAAAATTTTTGTTACACCATCGGCGCACCAGCCAATATGTCCTTAAGTCGATGTTCCGGTTCAGGCGTGCCAGTCTCGTCGGATACGCCAATGTCGCGGCGAGGCTGATCCTGATCTCTTGACCCCCGCAGAGGGCGGCGGGGATGATCGCCCGTCCACTGGTCCAGCGTCCATCGGGTTCTGGGCCATGCCAGCTGACAGCGAGGCCCGGATGATTGAGCGCGATTATCGTGCCGACCCCACGCGTGGTTGCGGCGATTTTGACCCCGAGCATTCGCTGATCGCGCTGATACGGAGAGACATGACCGGGGATCGCGCTGCGGCTGGTGATACGGACCGATCCATCAGTCTGGCGGGTGATGGCAAGACCAGCGTCGGCACTCGTCGCAATGCAAGCGCGGGTGAGGAGGCTGCGCACCATCTCAACCGCAGGCCCTTCCTCGGCGAAGGGTAAGCGGCTTTCTGTTACGCGAGCCGCCGCCAGCATGGTGACAGGTGCGAACGCAGGGTGCAGAGACAAAGCTGACGGGTCGCCATTTTCAAAAGCGTGGCGATGGCCGATTTCTAGATAAGGTGGGCAAGGCGTGCCCTGCGCACACAACGCGGCATGCTCTGCCAGTTCAACATGGTAATAGGTCATTGAGCGACGGACGACTTGGTGAATTGTTTTGCCGTTAATCAGTCGTCGGTGAACAACGCTGATTTCAGAGTCTGACTCGTAATTTGGTCTGATTTTTTCATGCGCGTGCGACAAATCTGACGGTTCG
>NZ_BAABMR010000019.1:0-24643 GCF_054767495.1 Acidiphilium sp. MT5 | reverse complement strand
TTGCAACGTCAGCTCTTGACCTCACCGGGCCGTCCACACATGGGCCGTCTGGCACCGTATTTCCGCTCTTTCGCTCCGTTTCCGTTCTCTCTCCTGCAATCCCCGCCCCATCCGCAAACGGAAACCCGGGGCGAAAGCTCAAACCGCGCCGGAGCCAGCGTCACAGCCCCGCACGGCCAAAAGGCGCGAAATTCCGGGGCAAAAGGGCTGGCTGTTGCAAACCTTCCCCGGCCACCACATCCCCTATGTTCGCGGTCATCTCATCCGCTTCCTCGAAGACCCTGGCTTGTCGCTCCTCTACGCCGAAAATCCCCGCATCGGTCGCGTGCTGCGCCCAATCTGCCACATGCTCGCGATCCCGCTCCCCGCTTACCTCAAATTACCGCGCAAACCGCGCAAACCGGAGCAAAAACCGGCGCGCAAACCAGCGCGGCGGAGCAAAAAACCAGAGCCGTCATTTTACGACTATATGCTGGCAAAATACCCTCCCGCTCCGCCACGCCCCACACTCCCCGGCCATATCTATGCGCCCACCTCCAGCCCAAAAATCAACTTCGAGCGCTAAGCGTAGAATCATGCCCAGATTGTTACGGAATCAAAACGAAAAGGAGCGAAAAGGAGCAAAAATCTGGGTTCGGGTATGTTGGCGATGAGCGCCGCAAGGCGCGTATCGGTTCATCAATAGCTTGACATGATTTCGCTCCGATCTATCATTGACCGTTGAGGCGCGAATGATAACACGCCATGCCCGGTTCGCCTCAAGGCTTGTTACGGCCCGCACGCGGCTCGCCGATTTGATGGCCCGCACGATTGAGGGATCGCTTGATCGTTGCGGCGAACCACCCCGCTTATCGCCAAAAACGCTGCCTAACGTGGCGTCAAAAAACCAAGGGATGAACGCAAACCATGAACGACATGATCATTGACAAACCAAGCCCGATCACCGCCGCCCAACGCACCGCCCAAGCCTGGCTCGATCAGTTTAATCAAGCCTTGAACGCGGGCGATGCGCAAGCAGCCGCGAACCTGTTTGCGCCGGTCAGCTTTTGGCGCGATTTGATCGCCTTTACCTGGAACATCAAAACCGTCGAGAACCCGAGCGGCGTGCATGACATGCTGGCGGCAACGCTGGACAATGTCCGCCCGGTCACCTTCGCCCTCGCCGAACCGCCAACCGAGTCCGGCGGCGTGATCGAGGCTTGGCTGACCTTTGAGACCAAAATCGGTCGTGGCGAGGGGCTGCTGCGCCTGCAAGACGGCAAAGCCTGGACGCTGCTGACCGCCCTTGCCGAACTCAAAGGCCATGAAGAACCCAAAAACCTGCGCCGGCCGATGGGGGCCGAACATGGCGTGCGCCGGGGCCGGCAGAGCTGGCAGGAGCAGCGCGCGGCGGAAGCGAGCACGCTGGGTTATGAAACCCAGCCTTATGTCCTCGTCGTCGGGGGCGGGCAGGGCGGCATCGCCCTTGGTGCGCGGCTGCGGCAACTCGGCGTGCCCACCATCGTGGCCGACAAGCATGACCGCCCCGGCGATCAATGGCGCAAGCGCTACAAATCGCTCTGCCTGCATGACCCGGTTTGGTATGACCACCTGCCTTATATCGATTTTCCCGCCAACTGGCCGGTCTTTTCCCCCAAAGACAAAATTGCCGACTGGCTGGAAATGTACACCAAAGTCATGGATATTAATTACTGGACCCGCACAACCGTCAACAGCGCGACGTTCGATGACGCCAGCAACACCTGGCGCGTCATGGTGGACCGCGATGGCGAGAGCATCGAACTCCGCCCAACCCAGCTTGTGCTCGCAACCGGCATGTCCGGCAAGGCGAATATTCCGTCGTTCAAAGGCATGGATCGCTTCCGGGGCGAGCAGCATCACAGCTCCCAACATCCCGGCCCCGATGCCTATACCGGCAAGAAAGTC
This sequence comes from Acidiphilium sp. MT5, assembly GCF_054767495.1. NCBI lineage: Bacteria > Pseudomonadati > Pseudomonadota > Alphaproteobacteria > Acetobacterales > Acidocellaceae > Acidiphilium > Acidiphilium sp. MT5. Next base: position 22,717 of record NZ_BAABMR010000019.1, on the reverse strand, counting down.
GTCGTCATCGGGTCGAATAATTCCGCGCATGATATTTGCGCCGCCCTTTGGGAACATGGCGCTGACGTCACCATGGTCCAACGCTCCACCACTCATATCGTCCGCTCAGAGTCGCTGATGGAAATCGGCCTTGGCGATTTATATTCCGAACGAGCGGTCGCGACTGGCGTCACCACCCGCAAAGCGGACATGATTTTCGCCTCGCTGCCCTACCGGATTCTGCATGAGTTCCAAATCCCGGTTTATAACGCCATTCGCGAAAAAGACGCGGCATTCTACGCCGCCCTCGAAAAAGCCGGCTTCATGCTCGATTTCGGCGCCGACGAGTCTGGCCTGTTCATGAAATATCTGCGCCGTGGATCGGGTTATTATATCGATGTCGGCGCCTGTGATCTGGTGATCGATGGCAGCATCAAGCTCAAAAGCGGCGTCGCGATTGATGAAATCACCGAAACCGGCGTGAAAATGGCCGATGGTGAAGAGCTTCCGGCGGATCTCATCGTGTATGCTACTGGCTATGGCTCGATGAATGGCTGGGCCGCCGATCTGATCAGCCAAGAGGTCGCCGATAAAGTGGGCAAAGTCTGGGGCCTTGGGTCGAACACCCCGAAAGACCCTGGCCCCTGGGAGGGCGAGCAGCGCAATATGTGGAAACCGACCCAGCAGCAAAATCTCTGGTTCCATGGCGGTAATCTTCACCAGTCGCGCCATTACTCGCTCTATCTGGCGCTCCAGCTCAAAGCTCGGCAGGTCGGCATACCAACGCCGGTTTACGGCCTGCAGACGGTGCATCATCTCACCTAACATGAGCCTTAACGCACGGCTTGGCGGTGGCGGCGCAAAATCCCGCCGTCAGGCCGTGAATTTTTGCAGCCTGATCACAAACCGCGCCCCGATAATCCGCCCATCGCTCGCCCGCCGGTTCTCGGCGGTAATCCGGCCTTGATGCGCTTCGATAATTTGGCGGCTGATCGACAAGCCAAGCCCCGAATGGCTGCCGAACCCTTCGCTCTGCGGTCGTTCGGAGTAAAACCGGTCAAAAATCCGGTCCAATTTCGCATCCGGTATCCCCGGCCCCTCATCCTCGATGGCAATTTCAATCACATTGCCGGTCGCCCGCCCGCGCAGCCAAATATGCGCGCCGCCCGGCGGGCTGAAGGAAATCGCATTGCCCAGCAAATTGCGCAAAACCTGCACCAGCCGCCCCTCCGCGCCGCGCACCACCAGCCCCACGCGCGGCGCATCCAGCTCCAAAATCGGGGCCTCGGCATCGCGCGTCGCCTGATGAATTTCCACCAAGGCCGCCAGCACCGGCGCGAGATCAACCGGCTCCATCGCCACCCGCGACATTTCCGAATCCAACCGCGAAGAATCGCTGATATCCGAAATCAGCCGGTCCAATCGCCGCACATCCTGCGCAATAATCTCCAGCAGCCGCGCGGCACGGGCCGGATCATTCATCCGCCCAATCGTCTCAATCGCCGAGCGGATCGAGGAGAGCGGATTTTTAATCTCATGCGCCACATCGGCGGCGAACCGCTCAATCGCATCCATCCGCGCCCACAGCGCCTGCGCCGAATTTTCGAGCGCCCTGGCCAGCGCGCCAATTTCATCCTGCCGTGCGGCAATGCTCGGCGGCACCGGCTCCGCCATCGCCACCCGCCCCTCGCGCAACCGCGTGGCCGATTGCGCGAGCCGCAGCAATGGTGTGGCAATCGTGCGCGCCAAATACAGGCTGAGCAAAATCGTCAGCGCAATCGCCACGCCAAACAACCCCAAAATCGACACCCGGATCGAAAACACCGCCCGGTCCACCCCGCCGGCTTCGCGGGTCAGCAGCACCACCCCCATCTCATGCCCAGCCCGCACAATCGGCTCGGCCACCGTCACCAGCAACCGCCCATCCGGGGCGCGGCGAATGAAGGGTGGCGATTCATGATGCGGCGTGGCTTTGGTGGTCAGCCGCAACGTCTCGCGCACGCCGGGCTGCCACCCGGATTTCAGCGCCTCATCGCTCCCCGAGGGCAATTCACGCCCGCGTGGCAGAAAACTGGAAAACTGGTCATAGACCGTGCTCACCAGCCGGGCGAACCAGCCACGCGGCGCGGCCTGCGGCAATTTCTCGGTGATAATCGCCCCGCCAGGCCCCTCGCGCACTCGCGAATTGGCCACCACCTGCCCATCAGGCCCATAAATCAGCGCGAGCGCATTCGGTGTGGGCGCAATCAGCCGATAGAGCAAAGGCCGCGCCAAATCCGGGTTGAGCACCTGCTGATTGGCCGCATTGGTCTCCAGCGCCGATTCCGCGAGCGCGCCAGCATAAATCCGCGCCTGCTCGCGCAACGCCGTCACCTCAGCGGTCAGCAATCCCCGCTGATATTGATCGAGATACAGCAGCGACACCACAATCAATGCGATGGGCAACACATTGACCAATAGAATCCGCAGCAGCAGCGGCGAAAGGCGGCGCCGCAAATGCACGATGCTCACGCCTCCTTATAGCGATAGCCAATGCCGTAGAGCGTCTCGATCTGATCGAACTCCTCATCGCAGGCGCGAAATTTTTTGCGCAGGCGCTTGACGTGACTATCAATGGTCCGGTCATCCACATAAACGCTCTCACCATAGGCCGCATCGATCAATTGATCGCGCGACTTCACCATGCCGGGCCGCGCCGCCAGGGCCTTGACCAGCAAAAATTCGGTCACCGTGAGCTGAATATCCAACCCTTTCCACAAACATTGATGCTTGGTCTCATCCAGCGTCAAATGCCCACGGGTAATCACCCCGCTCGGCGCCGCACCCGACCCTTCGGCACGCGAGGTTTCATTGCGCCGCAACAGAGTGCGAATCCGCTCCAGCAACAAACGCTGGCTGAACGGCTTGGTGATGTAATCATCTGCCCCCAGCCGCAGCCCCATCAGCTCATCAAGTTCGTCATCCTTGCTGGTCAAAAAAATCACCGGCATCGCCGAGCGGGTGCGCAGCCGCTGCAACACTTCCATGCCATCCATGCGGGGCATTTTAATGTCCAGCACCGCCAGATCGGCGGGCTTGGCGAGCAGACCCTGCAGGGCCGATTCGCCATCTGTATAGGTGCGCACAATGAACCCTTCTTGTTCCAGGGTCATTTGCACACTCTCAAGGATATTGCGGTCGTCATCGACCAGGGCGATGGTATGTTTCATGGAGCTCGCTTTGCCGGAATGGGTCTTGCAGGAATCTGGCTAAGACGTGACTTGAATGGAAGGACAACGCAAGTGGTACCCGGATCCGAACCCATCGATCGCGCCGCCCGCCGCCTGTTGCGCGGCTGCCGGGTCGCCAGTTTGGCCGTCATCGCCGATCATCGACCCCTGCAAGCCTTGGTCACCCCCGCCATCGCGGCGGATGGGGCGCCGTTGCTTCTGCTCTCCACCCTCGCGGCCCACACCAACGCCTTGGCCCAGCACAGCGCCTGCGCCCTGCTGCTGGTCGGCCCGGCCTCGGATGCCAATCCACAAACCAGCCCGCGCCTGTCCCTGACCGGCCACGCCCGGCGCAGCGACGACCCGACGGACCGCGCCCGCTACCTCGCGATCCACCCTTACGCCCGGCTCTATGCCGATTTCGCCGATTTCGGCTTATTCCGGATCGAGATCACCGAAGCCCGCTTCGTCGGCGGCTTCGCCCGCGCCGCCACGCTCGATCCCGCCCACCTCCGGCCAGACCCCGCCTGGCTCGCGGACCTGCGCGATCAGCCGCCCACGCTTGATCTGGGCCTGCTTGATCCCGGCCTCCTTGATCAAATTGCCGCCCGGCATGGTCACGCCCAACCCGGCTGGAACCTCGCGGCCATCGATCCGGACGGCTTGGATCTCGTCAAGGATGAGACAGTGCTGCGCGTTGAGTTTGACCGAAAATTATCCAATCCAGCCGAATTGCGGCAAGAAATAGTCCGTCTGGCGCAAGGCGGCGATGCTGCAGCGCATGGTTGACAGTTGCCCAGCGCATTGCCAGATCGGATCGGGTTGGGCGGCGTCTCGATTGAGACGTTCGCCGATCAAATCGAACCGGGCTGCGGCTGATTTTGAGACCGCGAGAGGAAACCGACCATGAACACCACCGCACCCCATGGCGCGACCGCGCCGCATGCAACGACCACCCCGCCCAGCGCCGCGCACGGCTTTGGTCCGCTCGCTGGCACGGGCCTGCATTGCGGCCCCGCGCATCAGCCGGTCGGCCAAAACCAAGTCCACGCCAATCTGACCCGTGCTGCGCTGGTGGCGCATGCGCTGCGGCGCGGTGAGGGGCGCTTATCGGCGGATGGTGCGCTGATGGTGGAAACCGGCGTGCATACGGGCCGGTCAGTCGCCGATAAATTCGTGGCCGATGAACCAGCCACCACCCAGGACATCTGGTGGGGCAAGGTCAATCAGCGCCTGCCCGCCGAAAAATTCGCCGTGCTGCGCGGGCGAGTGCAAGCCTATTTGCAAAACCGCGAACTCTTCACCCAAGATTTATTCGCAGGCGCAGACCCCAAGCAGCGCATCCGGGTGCGTCTGGTCACCACCAACGCTTGGCAAGCTTTGTTCGCCCGCAACATGTTCATCCGCCCGACCACCCAGGAACTGGCGAATTTCGAGCCAGATTACGTGATTTTGCACGCCCCCGAATTCGAAGCCGACCCCGCGATTGATGGGGTGCGCTCCAGCACCGCCATCGCGCTCTCCTTCGCCGAGCGGCAAATCATCATTGCTGGTTCGCAATATGCGGGCGAGATCAAGAAATCGATTTTCACCGTGATGAACTGGATTTTGCCAGCGAGCGGCACGCTGCCCATGCATTGCAGCGCGAATATCGGCAAGGCGGATGATGTCGCGCTGTTCTTTGGCCTGTCTGGCACCGGCAAAACCACCCTCTCCTCTGATCCCCAACGCCGCCTGATCGGCGATGACGAGCATGGCTGGAGTGTTGATGGTGTGTTCAATTTCGAAGGTGGTTGCTACGCCAAGGTGATCGATCTCTCCGCCGAGGCCGAGCCGGAAATTTATGCGGCCAGCCATCGTTTCGGCACCGTGTTGGAAAATGTCGTGGCCGATCCCCGTGGCGTGGTCGATCTCGCGGATCGCACCCTGACCGAAAACACCCGCGCCTGCTACCCGATTGATTTCGTCCCCAATGTCGAGCTCAGCGGCCGGGGCGGGCAGCCGAAACATGTGGTGATGCTCACTGCCGATGCGTTCGGTGTGTTGCCGCCCATCGCCAAACTCACGCCCGAGCAGGCGATGTATCATTTCATGTCCGGCTACACCGCCAAGGTCGCCGGCACCGAAAAGGGCCTGGGCCGCGAGCCGCAAGCCACGTTTTCCACCTGCTTTGGCGCACCGTTCTTGCCGCGCCATCCGAAAATCTATGGCGAATTGCTGGCAAAATTGATCGCCGAGCATCAAGCCTCGTGCTGGCTGGTCAATACTGGCTGGACCGGCGGCGCCTATGGCACCGGCCAGCGCATTTCGATCAAACATACCCGCGCTTTGCTCAATGCCGCACTCTCCGGCGCGCTTGATCGCGGTGAATTCCGCCGCGATCCGGTCTTTGGGCTGATGGTGCCGGTCGCAGTTGAGGGTGTGCCCTCCGCGATCCTCGATCCGCGCCAATCCTGGCCCGATCCTGCCGCCTATGACCGCATGGCTGGTGATCTGGTCGCGCGATTTGAAGCTAATTTCGCGAGCTTTGCCGATTTGGTCGATGATCGGGTGCGCGAGGCGGCCATCCGCTCCGCCGCCTAACAATCAGATCAATATTGGTTGAGGTCTGATCGACAGATTCAAGCTTAACCAATGAAATTGATCGGCAAACAAAGGCTAGAGCGTAATTGCTGATCATCAATTACGCTCTAGCCGGGGCGCCCATAATACATCGCCGCCACATGGGTCGCCTCGGCAAAGAAGAGCCACCGTTCAGCAAATAACCCAATCGCAGCCAGGATCACGGCGAGAAGGGTGGCAAAGTTGGGCGCAATCCCGGCGAGCGCCAACAGCAGCAGCAAGGCAGGGCCGGCAAAGCCGATCAGCAGCACCAACCGCCGCAGCTTGGCCGCGTGCTTGCGGGCAATCTGATAGCCCATTTCACGCAGAATATAATTCTCGGTAAAATGCGGCTGATCGAGCGTGGTCACCGGACCAAAGGCCGCAAGGCCAGTCGCCGAGGCGAGCGTGGTTAGAGGCGTTTGTTGATCGATGAAGCGCCAATAAGCATTCTTTGCGAGTGCCGCAATGATCGTCATCACCAGCGCGAGTGATACCACTAAGCTCAGCGCAGCACCGGTCAACGCCAAGGCGGCAGCAAACAGCAACCCGCCAGAAAATAGCGCAAAGATCATATAATCGGGTGCGGTATGCTGATTATGCCATTGGCGGATCGGCTTGAGGCTCGCATAAATCATCGCCGTGCAATAAACCGTACCCAGTCCAGCAACAGCGGCCAACAACCCCATCAGCCGGGTGCTCGCCGCGCTCGGCCCCACCCCCCACCATAAGGCCGCAAAAGCCAGCGCCGGGAGATAAGTCAATATTGCCGCGACCCCCTCGCGTGACAGCCAGGATGAGCGCCATTGGCTGAAGGCCCGCCAAGCCCGTTCCGGTCGGCCAAGATGCAGCGTGGAGGCGATCAATCCGGCACTCGCCAAGCCCAACGCGACGGCGATACCAACGGGAACCAGCCAGGCGCGATGCGGCAACAGGCCAAGTGCGGCAAAAATCCCAAGCCACGCGAGTAACCCATACCCAAAGCCGGTCAAGGTGGTTAGCAGCAAAACGGAGTTGGCCGGTTTCATCGCGACAAGACCCGATCGAGCAAGGATAACAATGCAGCCCCAACCCCAGCCCCCGGCTGCATTGGCGCCTCCGCAGGGGGCAGCGCAATCTGCGCCTTGCGCGGCGGCAAATAACGATTGGTCGGCTGATACCCCAATTCAGGCATCAGCGCGACTCCACCACGCGCCGCAACCAATTTCGAAACCGCGCTGTCAGGATCGCCCAAATCGCCAAAATGCCGTGCGCGTGACGGGCAGGTTGCCACGCAGGCCGGCTCACGCTCGGCTTCTGGTAACGCGGTGTTATATATCCGATCGATGCAGAGTGTGCATTTCTTCATCACCCCCGCATCCTCATCAAACTCGCGCGCGCCATACGGGCAGGCCCAGGAGCACAATTTGCAGCCGATGCAAATATCAGTGTTGATCAGCACAATCCCATCTTCAGCGCGCTTATAGGATGCACCGGTGGGGCAGACCGTTACGCATTGCGGCTGTTCACAATGCAGGCAGGAGCGCGGGAAATTGACGGTGCGCCCGCCGCACCCGGAGGCTTGCGCTTCATAGGAATGGATCCGGTTGAACCACACCCCGTCCGGCTCGGCGCCATAGGGCTGGTGATCGGGCAACGGCGCATGATGGCCGCCCGTGTTCCATTCTTTGCAATTGACCGCGCAGGCATGACACCCGACACAGGTGTCCAAATCAATCACCAGCCCCAGTTTGGTCGCGCCGGGCAGGGGTTGTGGCAGACTGGTCATGTCGCGTGCTCCGGCGCGGCGTGGCGCAAAATGATCGGATGGTTGAGGGCAAAAGGCGCGCTGAGATCAGGCATGCTCGGCTCGGTAACTGGATTGGTGTCGGCTGCGCATTTTTCCAAGCGCACCGTCAAGTCAAACCACGCCGCCTGACCGGTCACCGGATCGGAATTGCTGGCGCGATGGCCGGCCTCGCTGGCCGGCAGATATTCCGAGATCAAATGATTGAGCAAAAACCCACGCTTGGCCTCTGGTGCGTCTTTCACTAACGCCCAAGCCCCGGCGCGTTTGCCAATCGCATTCCAGGTCCAAACCGTGTTAGGGTTCAGCCCGTCCATCAATCGCACCTGACATTTTAACGTGCCATTGCGCGACGTGACTTGCACCCAATCCTCATCAACCAGCCCGTGCTCGGCGGCGAGGCTGCGATGCAGATAAAGCCGATTTTCTGAAAGAATTTGGCGCAGCCAAGCATTTTGCGATCCCCAGGAATGATACATCGCCATTGGCCGCTGCGTGATTGCATGCAGCGGAAACATGTGCGGATCACTCAGCGCCTCTTCAACCGGCGGATACCAGATTGGCAACGGGTCCATGAAGCGCATAATCGAGGCGCGGAGCCGTGCCGGCGGCACCCGGGGGCCATGATTTTCGCCGGCGAGACGAAATTTTTGCAGAATTTCACAATAGAGATTGAGCGTGATCGGCGCATCAGACTCAATGAAGCCCATCGCCTTCGCGCCCTGCAAATAGGCTTGGTTATGGTGCTTATAGTAAAGCTGCTCGGCGGGCAGATGATACTGCCAGAAGCCGTGATTCTCGATATATCGATTGATCTGCTCAGGATTGGGCGCGCCGCGCCCCGGCACATCGCCCGCTTCGCCGCGAAAGCCCGCGAGTGGACCAAGGCCGGGCTTGCGTTGATGGCGCACCATATAATCGGCATAGCTCGTATAGATTTTATTGCCCTGGTCATCAACAAAGTTTGGGAGTGCAAGCCGACCGGCGAGGTCGATCAACACATCTTGAAATGGCCTGACATCACGATCCGGCACCAGCACCGGCGCGCGGATCGCATCGGCGGGGCCATGCGCCGAGCCGATGGGCCGATCCAGCAACGAAATACAATCATGCCGCTCCAAATAGGTGGTGTCGGGCAGCACCAAATCGGCATACGGAACGGTCTCCGAGAAGAACGCGTCGGCATAAATCACAAAGGGGATGCGATATTGACCCTTCTCATCGCAATCGGTGAGCATGCGCGTGGTCTCGCCGGGATTCATCGCCGAGTTCCACGCCATATTGGCCATAAACAAAAATAACGTATCGATTTTTTCAGGCCCAGCCGCATGCGCTTCGGCAATCGCCATATGCATCAGGCCGTGAATCCCAAGCGGGGCGTCCCACGAGAATGCCCGATCCAAACGCAAAGCTTCGCCGTCATCATCGACGAGCAAATCGGCAGGGCCGGTGGGAAAACCAAGCGGGGCCGTGGTCAGGCTGCCATTTGCGTGCCGCTTCGCACCGCCCGGCGGCGGGCCTGCGGGAATCGGCTTCGGATAGGGCGATTTATAGCGCCAGGAGCCGGGCGTATCGACCGCACCGAGCAGCATTTGCAGCACATGGATTGCCCGGCAGGTATGAAACCCGTTGGAATGGGCGGAGATGCCGCGCATCGCATGCATCGCCACCGGGCGTCCGGTCATGGTTTCATGGCGGCGCCCAGCGCTATCAATCCAGGGCTGATCGATCGATATGGCTTGGTTGAAGGCTATTTCAGCGATTTCTGCGGCGATCCGGCGGATCGTAGCGGCGTCAATACCACAGCGTTCCGCCACCGTCTCTGGTGCATAGGCCGCATCGGTATAGCGGGCGGCGAGCAGGGCGAAGGCGGGCTGCGCCATGCGGCCATCCGCCAAGGCAAACCGGCCCAATAAAGCCGGGTCGATCGCGAGACTGTTGGCCGGTGCAAGATGATTGCCGGTTCGGTCGTAAGCGAGGGGCGCGCCATTTTCATCGCGGGCGATCAAGCCATGATCGGCCATGCCGGGCGCATCGATCACCAGATGATGGGCGTTGGTGTAGCGCACTAGAAACTCGGTATCGATTTTTCCTGATTGCAGCAGGCAATGAATTAAGGAGAGCACAAACAACCCGTCAGTGCCGGGGGTGATGCCAACAAATTCATCGGCAATCGCCGAATAGCCGGTGCGCACCGGATTGATGGTGATGATTTTGGCGCCGCGTTCTTTGAGCTTGGCCAATCCCAATTTCATCGGGTTGGAATCATGATCTTCGGCAACGCCAAACAGGAGAAATAATTTCGCATGGTCCCAGTCAGGCTCGCCAAACTCCCAGAACGCGCCGCCCATCGAATACAGCCCTGCCGCCGCCATGTTCACGGAGCAGAAACCACCATGGGCGGCAAAATTCATCGTGCCGAACATTTGCGCAAAATAGCCGGTCAGCGATTGCGACTGATCGCGCCCGGTGAACAAAGCGAGCTTGTTCGGGTCGGTCGCGCGGATATGGGCCAGCCGAGAGGTGGCGATATCCATGGCCTCGTCCCATTCGATCTCGACGAACTCACCCGCCCCGCGCGGTCCCACGCGCTTGAGCGGCTTGCGCAGCCGCGCGGGCGACAAGGCGGTCATGATCCCGGCAGAGCCTTTGGCGCACAGCACACCACGATTGATCGGGTGATCGCGATTGCCTTCGATATAGCGTAGCTTGCCGTCGTTCAGATGAACTTTGATGCCGCAACGGCACGCGCACATATAGCAGGTGGTGTAGGCCACCTGATCGCCAATCGGCTTGTCATAATGGATTGAGTCTTCGGGCATGATTGCTCCTCTATGCCGATATATGCGGCATAGAGGGCGCGCTGGGGGAGGGGCGTGCGCCGATTAATTCAATCGTCGCAGCCGATCAATCAAAGCGGGTAGCGGCAGGTTTAGCGCAGCGGGCGACCGAGATTGATGGTGTTCGGATTGGTCACCGCACCAGCGACCGCACCGATTGCACCGCCGATCAACGCGCCGCCGGCCGGGCCGGTGCCGGTGACCGCGCCGATCACCGCGCCGGTGCCAGCACCAATGGCGCCGCCGGACAAAGCGCGCTGGCCCGGCGTATAGCCGCAGCCGGACAGGCCGAGCGTGATGCCGATCAAACCGGCGACGAGAAGCGATTGACGCAGGATGCGGGTGGTGCGGGGCATGACGGATCTCCACAATGATTTGAGCGATGAGGCCAAGATGGGCGGGCAGTGCTGATCGCCGCCCGCCACGCTCCCATCAAGTGAACGATCAATATGATCAAAATAGGGCAGCGATCACGGCGTATGCCCGGTGGCGCGCAACAGAGCCGCCGCTTGCACCATATGATCGAGGGCCGCACGCACTTCCGGCCAATGCCGCGTCTTCAGCCCGCAATCGGGGTTGACCCAAATTTGCTCGGCGGGCAGCCGATGGGTCGCAGCCTTGAGCAAGCTGGTCATGGCATCGACCGTGGGGATTGCGGGCGAGTGAATATCATACACACCCGGCCCCATCGCGGCGGGATAATGGTAGGTGGCGAACGCGTCCAATAATTCCATGCGCGAGCGGGCGGTTTCAATCGAGATGACATCGGCATCCATCGCGCCAATCGCCTCGATAATGTCGTTGAACTCCGAATAGCACATATGGGTATGGATTTGCGTGGCGTCGGCCACGCCGGACGCACTGATCCGAAACGCCTCGACGGCCCAGGCCAAATAGGATGACCAGTCGCGCCGGCGCAGCGGCAACCCTTCGCGCAACGCCGCCTCGTCGATTTGGATGATCGCCGCACCGGCGGCTTCCAAGTCGGTAACCTCATCGCGGATGGCGAAGGCAATTTGCCGGCAGGTCTGCGCGCGGGGCTGATCATCGCGCACGAAGGACCAGTTCAGGATCGTCACTGGCCCGGTCAACATGCCTTTCATCGGGCGGTGGGTGAGCGATTGGGCATAGCGCCACCAATCGATGGTCATCGCGTGCGGGCGCGCCACATCGCCATAAATGATCGGCGGGCGCACGCAGCGCGAGCCATAAGATTGCACCCAGCCATGGGTGGTGAAGGCGAAGCCATCGAGCTGTTCGCCAAAATACTGCACCATGTCATTGCGCTCGAATTCGCCATGCACCAGCACATCAAGGCCAATCGAATCCTGCCACTGCACCGCGCGCGTGATTTCGTCCTGCAACTGAGATTGGTATTGCGCTTGATCGATACGGCCTTTGGCAAAATCGGCGCGGGCCTGGCGGATTTCGGTGGTTTGCGGAAATGAGCCGATGGTGGTGGTGGGGAAGGGGGGCAGGCGCAGCTTTGCCGCTTGCACCGCGTGGCGCAGCTGGTAAGGACTGGCACGGCGGCTCAGCGCTGGATCGGTCTGGCCAGCGCGTTCCTTGACGGCTGGCTGATGAATGCGCGGGGAATGGCGCCGTGCCCTTTGTGCAGCACTGGCCGCGCGCAGCGCCGGCTCGACGCGCGCGCGACCCTGGGTGAGCGCTTGGGCCAGCACCGATAATTCGCCGATTTTTTGGGTGGCGAAGGCCAGCCAGTCGCGAATTTCAGGATTAAGCTTGGTCTCGTGGGTCAAATCGATCGGCACATGCAACAGCGAGCAGGAGGGGGCGAGAACCAGATGCGATCGGCGCTGCGCCACCCGCTCCAGCCAATCAAGAATCGCCGCCAAATCCGCCCGCCAGATATTGCGCCCATCGATCACGCCGAGCGACAGCACCCAATCGGCCGGCGCTGCCGCTAACACCGGTTCGAGTTGCTCGGGCGCGCGCACCAGATCGATATGCAGCCCCTGCACCGGGAGTGCGAGCGCGGTGGTCAGATTATCATCGAGCGCGCCGAAATAGGTGGTGAGCATCAATTTCAGGTGCGGCACGGCGGCGTGCAAGGACGCGTAGGCGCTGCGATAGGCGGCCCTGCCTGGCTCGGTCAGGTCCAGCGTTAGGCAAGGTTCATCGATTTGCACCCAGTCCGCACCGGCATCGGCCAGGGCGCTGAGCATTTCGGCGTATACCGCAACCAGGCCGGGGAGCAGGGTGAGCGGATCAAAATCCCGCTGTTCGCTCTTGCCGAGTAATAGATAGCTCACTGGCCCCAGCAGGACCGGGCGGGTATGCAGGCCGAGCTGCCGCGCTTCACGATATTCATCGAGCGGCTTGGTGCTGCTGAGGCGAAATGATTGCGCGGGGTGAAAGCGCGGCACCAGATAATGATAATTCGTGTCAAACCATTTGGTCATTTCAGCGGCGGGCTGGTGATCCTGCCCGGTGGTTGGGGCATGCGCGTGGGCGCACGCGGTTTCGTTCCGCGATGAGCCGCGTGCGGCGGTGAAATAAGCGTCGAGATCAGGCGCGCCGGGCAGCGCACCCACCATGGCAGAGATGTCGAGCACATGATCATAGAGCGAGAAATCATTTGACGGGATGATCGTCGCCCCGCACGCTTGTTGTTGCTGCCAAGCGTTGGCCCGCAGCGCGGCGGCGGTGGTGAGCAGCGCCGCCGCGTCGCTGGTGCCGGTCCAATAATGTTCCAGGGCCGTCTTCAGGGCGCGCTTGGCGCCAATGCGGGGAAAACCAAGCGTAGCGACGGCAATTTCAACCATTAATTTTGTCCTCCTGACGCGGTCGAGGCCCCGTGGGCATCGAGCCGACCCGATGCGGTAGCCTCGCGACATGCGTCTTTGAGATTAGTTCTATGTCAGAGTCAACTCAAAAAATGCGGATATACAGATATTGTTATCTTATATTTGGATAAAATTGCCGCTATCAGGGCACTCAAAGCCAGAGAATCCAGCGAATATCGATGTTTTGGTCCGATAAACTAGGAACTCTCTGTATCTTGACATATATAAAGATATTTTTATAATGATATTATGAAAATCAGCCTCGATATTTTCGCCGCCCTCGCTGACCCCACCCGCTTGCGGATGATTTGGCTGCTTCGCGCCATGGAGCTCTCGATTGGCGAATTGGCGCAAGTGCTCGGACAAAGCCAGCCACGGGTCTCGCGCCATGTGAAAATTCTGGCGGATGCCGGGTTGATCGAGCGGCGCAAGGAGGGGAGCTGGGTGTTCCTCAGCCTGGGTGATCCCAGCGTGATCACGCCCTTGCTTGCGGCGCTCGACGCGTGGAGCCATGGCGCCGCCGAGGATTATTGGGTGCGCGCCGATCATGCGCGGCTGGCGGCGGTTCGTGCGGATCGAGCCCGGGCCGCCGAAGATTATTTCAACGCCCACGCCGCCGAATGGGACGCGATGCGCGCCCTGCACATCGCCGAGGCGATTGTCGAGGGGGCGATCCGTGCCGCACTCGGACCCGCGCCGATTGGGTGTTTGGTCGATATTGGCACCGGCACCGGCCGGATGATCGAATTATTCGGCGGGCTGGCGCAGCGCGTGATCGGGATTGATCGCAGCCCGGAAATGCTGCGTCACGCTCGCGCCAAGTTGGCGAGGCCAGACCTGGCCGCAGCGCTCGCCCATGTCGAGCTGCGCCAGGGCGATATGTTCGCGCTGCCGCTGCTGAGCGCCTGCGCGGATGTCGTGATTATTCACCAAGTGTTGCACTACGCCCAGCAGCCCCAAGCCGCGATTGCGGAGGCGGCGCGGATTTTGGCGCCGGGCGGTCGGCTCTTGGTCATTGATTTTGCGCCGCATGATCATGAAGCGCTGCGCACCCGCCACGCCCATGCCCGGCTTGGCTTCAGCGATGCTCATATGAGCGCCTGGTTCACCGCCGCCGGGCTGACGCCCGCACCGCCAACGCCACTCGCCGGCGGCTCACTCACGATCAATTTATGGCTGGCGCACGCGTCGGCGGACCCGCTCCCCGCCCTGTCGGCACCGTCGGATGGGGGCGCGGAGGTGCAAGACGATGCGTGATATCGCCTTATCATTCGAGTTTTTTCCCCCCCGAACCGAGGCCGCACGCGCCGCCCTGTGGAGCACGGTCGCCGAATTGGCGCCGCTGGCGCCGCGCCTGGTTACCGTTACCTATGGCGCGGGCGGCACCACGCGCGATCATACCGAAAGCACCGCTACGGCGATTGCCGCGCAAACCGGCATTCCCGCCGCTGCCCATTTGACCTGTGTCGATACCGATCGCGCCACCACCCTCGCCATCGCCCGGCGCTTTTGGCAGGCGGGGCTGCGCCATATCGTGGCGCTCCGCGGTGACAAGCCGCGCAGCGGTGCGAATTTTGCCCAGCACCCAAACGGGTTCACCAATGCCCGCGACTTGGTCGCGGCGCTGAAAATGGTCGCGCCGTTTGAAATCTCGGTCGCGGCCTATCCGGATGGGCACCCGGATTCAATCGGCACGGATGCCGATTTGGATTATCTCAAAGCAAAAATCGATGCGGGGGCGGACCAAATTCTCACCAATTTCTTTTTCGACGCGGACGCGTTCCTGCGCCTGCGTGACCGCGCCGCCCAGGCCGGCATCAAAGCCCCCATGATCCCCGGCATCATGCCGATTGTGAATGTCGCGCAATTGCGCAATTTCGCCCAGCGCTGCGGCCTGACCATTCCGCCCGGCTTTGACCAACAGCTTGACGGGCTCGATGAGGTTCCCGAGCAACGCGATCAGTTCGCGATTGATTTCGCCCTAACATTGTGCCGACGGCTCCGCGCTGAGGGCGTGAAGCATTTTCACATCTATACCCTCAACCGCGCCGCGCTGCCGCGCGCCATTGGCGCGGCGCTGGGAGCGTGATTGCTGAGCAACAATCACGCCCCGGCGATGATGCGCCGATCAATATTGATCGAGCGAGGGGTTCGGTTAACGTAACCTCACTGGGCTTCTTGCGGCGTCTGTTCTTCTTCGCCGCTTTCAGGACGCGGCAAAGCGGGCTTGGTGGCTTCGGCGAAATCGAACGCCAATTCACCATCGCGCATCGTGACCTTGACCGAGCCGCCCGCGACCAGCTTGCCAAATAATAGCTCCTCGGCAAGCTTTTTCTTGATCAATTCCTGGATCACGCGGGCCAGCGGCCGTGCGCCATAAAGCGGGTCGTAGCCCCGTTCGGCCAGGAACTCTTTCGCCGCCGAGGAGAGCTCGATGGTGACATTGCGATCCGCGAGCTGCGCTTCGAGCTGCATCACGAATTTCTCGACCACTTGCGCCACCACTTCCGGCGTTAGTCCTGCGAACGGGATGATCGCATCCAGCCGGTTGCGGAATTCCGGGGTGAACATCCGCTTGATCGCCTCGTCATCCTCGCCAAGCCGCGACACGCGACCAAAGCCAATCGCCGCCTTCGCCATGTCCGCCGCCCCGGCATTGGTGGTCATGATCAGGATGACATTGCGGAAATCAACATTTTTGCCGTTGTGATCGGTTAGTTTGCCGTGATCCATCACTTGCAGCAAAATATTGAACAAATCCGGATGCGCCTTCTCGATTTCATCGAGCAGCAGCACGCAATGCGGATGCTGATCAATCGCATCGGTCAGCAACCCGCCCTGATCGAAACCAACATAGCCCGGCGGCGCGCCGATCAATCGGCTGATCGAATGGCGCTCCATATATTCGGACATGTCAAACCGGGTTAGTTCAATCCCCAGCGTGCTCGCCAATTGCCGCGCGACTTCGGTTTTGCCCACACCGGTCGGGCCGGAGAACAAATAACAGCCAATCGGCTTTTCCGCGTCGCGCAGCCCGGCGCGGGCCAGTTTGATCGCCGCCGATAGCGCCTCAATCGCACCGTCCTGGCCGAACACCATCGATTTCAGATCGCGCTCCAGCGTGCGCAGCGTTTCTTTGTCGTCCGCAGAGACCGATTTGGGCGGGATGCGCGCGATTTTCGCGACGATTTCTTCAACATCGCGCAACGTCACGGTCTTGCGCCGCTTACCCTCGGGCAGCAACATGCGCGAGGCGCCAACCTCATCAATCACGTCAATCGCCTTATCCGGCAATTTCCGATCATGGATATATTTGGCCGATAGCTCAACTGAAGCGCGGATCGCCTCGTCAGTGTAGCGCACCTTGTGGTGTTTTTCGTAGGCGGATTTCAGCCCGCGCAGAATTTTCACCGCATCATCGATCGAAGGCTCGTTCACGTCGATTTTCTGGAAGCGCCGCACCAGCGCACGATCTTTCTCGAAATAGGTGCGGAACTCCTTATAGGTGGTCGAGCCGATGCAGCGCAGCGCCCCGGACGCCAAAGCCGGCTTGAGCAGATTGGAAGCATCCATCGCCCCGCCCGAGGTCGCGCCAGCGCCAATCACGGTGTGGATTTCATCAATGAACAGCACCGCACCGGGCAATGCTTCCAGCTCGGTCACCACCGCTTTCAGCCGTTCCTCGAAATCACCGCGATAGCGGGTGCCTGCGAGCAGCGCACCCATATCCAGCGCATAAATCGTGGCTTTGGCCAGCACTTCCGGCACTTCGCCATCAACGATGCGCTTGGCCAGCCCCTCGGCAATCGCGGTTTTGCCGACACCCGGATCACCCACAAAGAGCGGATTATTTTTGCTCCGGCGGCAGAGAATTTGGATCGTACGCTCGATCTCAGACTCGCGGCCAATCAGCGGATCAATTTTGCCGGACTGCGCCTTTTTGTTCAAATTCACGCAATAATTCGCAAGCGCATCCGCCCCGCGCTTGGGTTTGGCCTCCGGCTCGCCGCCCTCGCTCTCCGATTGGCCTTGCGGTGTGCGTGGCACCGAGCGACCCGGCGATTTGGCAATGCCATGGCTGATGAAGTTCACCGCATCCAGCCGGGTCATGTCCTGTGCTTGCAAAAAAAACACCGCATGGCTTTCGCGCTCGGAGAACAGCGCCACCAGCACATTCGCCCCCGTCACCTCATCGCGCCCGGAGGATTGCACATGGATCGCGGCGCGCTGCACCACACGCTGGAATCCGGCGGTGGGTTTCGGATCGCCCGCCCGGTCAATCGCGAGGCCGGCCAAATCCTTGTCCAGAAATTCGGTGGTCTCGCGGCGCAGCCGTTCAATATCGACCCCGCAGGCGCGCAGCACCGTGGTGGCGTCTGCATCATCGATCAGGCCGAGCAGCAAATGCTCCAGCGTGGCATATTCGTGCCGACGCTCGGCGGCGAAAGCCAGCGAGCGGTGCAGGGTTTGTTCTAGATTCCGAGACAGCATGGCATTGATCCTTATTCGGGCTTCCGGCGAGCGGCCCACGCCGCTCCGGTCAAGCCCGCTGCGGCAAAAGGGCCGCTCAAGCGTCGTGCAGGATAGATGATATCGGGCAAAAGTTTCGCAATGATGAGCGAAGCTGGGAAAAAAGCGGGGCACCGATGCAAAAAACCTGTCATGGCCGCATCCTTGTGCCGATTCGCGCGCTTGTCCAGACAAAAATGCTCAAGACACCGCCCAGCCCCCGGGGCTGCGCATTATTCTTTCTCAATCGTGCATTGCAGCGGATGCTGGCTTTGCCGGGCAAGGTCCATCACCTGCGTCACCTTGGTTTCGGCAACTTCATAGGTGAACACACCGCAAACGCCCACGCCCCGGCGATGCACATTCAGCATGATCCGCGTCGCTTCCTCGCGTGTTTTGCTGAAAAACCGCTCCAGCACATGCACGACGAATTCCATCGGCGTGTAATCATCATTCAGCATCAAAACCTTATAGAGCGCGGGCTTGCGCGTTTTTGCCCGCTCACGGGTTGCCACCCCCGTGCCAATTCCCGTTCCGGTTCGCCGATCATTATCGCTCATCGCACCCTCAACCTCCGGGTCCAACATATCCAATTCAAGCCATGGTGGGGAAGCGGAAAATAGAGTGACGTCACGCTCTAGAATCGCCCGGAAATCGCGAACGACCCATATTCATGGATCGCCCCCACCTCGCCATAATAGCGCCGCGTTTGGAAAACCTGTGTATAGCTGAAACGCAGCCCGCGCCAAAGCACCGCCGCCCCCACATCGATTTGCCCAACCGCACGATACGGGCGCACGCTGCGGCTGGTCTGGAAATCAGCCCCTTGCAAAAATTCATCATGCCCGACCAGCTTGCCCGCCACCCCGGCAAACACATACCACGCCAAAGGCCGCGTCGCCCGATAGGCGGTCGAGCCGGAGGGGCCAGGGCGCAGCAACGGCGCGCCGTAATCCGAGCCAAGCCCTTGGCCGATGCGCAGCGTCAAAGCCGGTTGGGCATAAATTTCCGTGGTGCCAACCATCGCCGCCAATTGCGGCAGCGCATCCACCGACAAGGCGCCGAGCTGGCCCACCGGCACCCGCCAAGTGCGCGATGCCAGCAGGTCAAATGCCGGCTCACTCGGCAACTGATAGGCCCAGCCATGCGTGCCATGCTGGCCGATGATGGTGTGAAACCCGTTTTGCACAATTTCAGCACCCGCATCGCGCCCAATCACCCCGGCACTCACCGCCAGCACGGAGCGCGTATTGCCGCTGTCTTGGATCAACCCGAGCGTCGCGGCCAAATAGCCGGCATAAGGCTCATCACCGAGCGGCGGATTGGTCACTGTGGTATCGGTCGGGGTAAAAATTTTCTGGGTAATGCCCAGGCTGATGCGCTGGCTGCCATCGCCCCAAACCGCATGGCCCAGCCCGGCAAGCGCGCCCGGCACATCGCCGCGCGGCGAGGTCCAGTTCAGCCGGAACCCGTTGACATAATCCCGATCGGTCGGGTTCTGCGAGCTGATCGAGGCGTTTTCATCCTGCAAGCTCCAAATGCCCCCGCTAAGGCTTTGGGCGTGGGCCAAGCTCGTGCTGGCAAGGCAGGCCAAAATCACAGCCGAGCCAATCCATGAAAGACGCATGTGAACAACCTCATCCTGCTGGCGGGGGTGAACACAACCGCCCGATCCGGTGAATCTCTCCCGACTATATGTTACGTCCGCTGTATCGAACAAGTTACAGCCATGGCTAATCGTGCTCGTCTGGCTTGCCGGGGGCCGGGCGAGTTTGTATCGAAGCGTGCGGAATGGCCAGTCAGTCCGCCAATTTGCGTATGCGAGCTGTCCGTGCGCGTGGGCGTGGGCGTGGGCGTGCGCTAATCGTCACACGCTGCGCGCCAACATAACGGTCCAACATGACTGCCATGATCAATCAACGAATTTTCGCTCGGGCGCTGATCATGATCGGCGTCACCCTCGCCGGTTTCGCGCCCGCTCATGGTGCGAATGCCCGCGCGCATGCGTTGGGGCCGGTGGGAAACTGGCTCACCGCGCAGGGCGGCGCTGTTGTGCAAATCACCACCTGCCGCGCGCAGCCGGGATCGCCCCAAGCCGGTCAGGCGTTGCCCACCGACGCGTTGTGCGGTCGGCTCGTGGGCATCAAGCTTAATCGGGGCACGCGCATGCCGCGCGATTATATGGGTGACAGCCAGTGCGATTTTCCGCTGCTACAACCCGCCGTGCCATCGCGCACGCCCGGCGTTTGGCGCGGGCATATCATCGATCCGCGCAGCGGCCATGTCTATCAAGCGACGCTGCGATTAACGCCACACGGGCGGCTGGCGCTGCATGGCTATTTGCTCCTGCCGGTGCTCGGCGAAACCCAATATTGGACGCGCTATACCGCGCCCATCCCCCGCTCCTGCCGCATCGCCCCCGTGCCGTATGGAGCGAAGGCCCATCAGTAAAGGATCATCCGTGAAAATTGGAGCGGTAGCGGGAACCGCGAGTCATAAGTAATTCTATGATATTCCAACATTTAATTTTAATATAATCAAGAAATACCCCCAATCATACCCCCAAACACTCGGCCTAAGGAACACCCTGCCTAAGGGTAGCTAGGAGGGTCAAATCGCGAATTTGCGATACCCCGCATGTACGACTGAGGTTCTGAGTTGTCGCCCCGCCTGATCCGCTCATAAACCTCCCGCGCCAGCTGGTCTACCTGTCTATGGCCGCTTTGAGGTCGATTTCGGTCAACTGCTGCGATAGTCGCTTGCCGGACAACACCACCGACAGCTACTCCAGGATCGTCGCGAGCTTTGCCAATACATCATCTACGATCGCGGGCGGTAGAGTTTCGAGCTTGCAGCCTCTCCGGACTCCGATGGCGAGGGCGTGTGGCTGATCACAGCGCACAACACCCGTCGTCTGAGCAGACGTTGCGGGCGCTGATTGATTGGAATCTTGCGCTGCTGAGCGAGACGGAGCGGATTGCGTTCCGGCGGCTGGGGGTATTTGCGGGCAGTTTTGACCTTTCTGCCGCGGAGGCAGTGCTGGCGGGGCGAGACATTAAGGCGCGGGAAGTGCTGGGTTCGGCGGCTTGCCAATGCGGATCGAGCGCGGCAGGACGACGGAAATAACTGAAGTCGGCGCCGAGCCGTAATAGCCAACATCAGCAGGCCGGTTAGTGTATTGCCAGTGACAACCGAGTCTCAAACTCCCTTAACAGTTTACAAAACCTCGAATATCTATAACCCTACGGACGCTGGTTGCCCAGACCGCGAACGAGATGACCGATCACGGATAGCGAAGGCATTGCGGAGCCGGGTCATCAGCAGTAGTCACAATCATCATGAACTGCAACGACCGCATACGTCAATTTCAAAGTGTCGACTTTGGCTGATGGCGCGGCAGGCCATCAATGAGCGCGGCGATTGAGCGGCCAGGAATCAGAGCGCGGCTACCCAATTTCAAGCACTCCAAGTCTCCCCGTCCGATGAGTTTCCATATCATCGTATTGCCTATAGATAACAAAACGCGAGCCTCCCTTATCGTGTAGAGTTTCGCGTTATTAATTTCAGTGCTCATGTCATCACTCCAGCAGAATTGGCGGTGACTCACTATTAGTCACATATTGGCGAAAAAAACAAAGCGACGCGACAACACCGCCAAGGGAGGGTCGTATCCAGTAATTCTTACCGGAAGGCATTGTTTTCGGTGAGCGTTTCGAGTGCGGTGAAGTGGTCGCAACGGTTGCGGCAGACGGGGAGTGCGGCGGCGAAGCCGCAAGGCCGCCGGCGACCTCGCTCACTGGTGCTGCACCAAGCTTGGATTCTTGGGCGACTTGAGGAGGAGAAAGATTTGACGATGCGGGCCCTGGCGCTTGAGTTAAGAGCCCGCGGCGTCGTCACCAGCGAAGTTTCGGTCTGGCGTCTGGTCCGTGACGCCCGGCTCAGCTTTAAAAAACGCTGTTCGCCAGCGAACAGGATCGCCCGGACGTGGCCCGCAAACGCCGACTGTGGAAAAAATATCAAGCCCGACTGGCACCTGAGCGGCTAGTTTTTCTGGATGAGACTTGGACCAAGACCAATATGACCCGCACACGCGGTTGGTCGCCGCAGGTCACGCCCCTCCACGCGAAAGTTCCGCATGGTCACTGGAAAACGCTGACCTTCCTGGCCGCCCTGCGCTCTGACCGCATCGACGCCCCATTCGTCCTTGACGGGCCAATCAACGGCAAAAGCTTTGCGGACTACATCAAGCAAATGCTGGTGCCGACGCTGTCATCAGGGGACATCGTCATCATGGACAATCTCGGCAGCCATAAAAACCCAGCCGTGCGAAAAAGTCATTCGTGACGCTGGTGCCAAGCTCCTGTTCCTGCCGCCCTATAGTCCAGACCTGAACCCCATCGAGCAGGTCTTCGCAAAGCTCAAAACCCTGCTCCGCAAGGCCGCCGAGCGCACCGTCGAGGCAACCTGGAAACGCATCGGAACCTTGCTCAACGAGTTCAAACCACAGGAATGCGCAAACTACTTCAGAAATTCTGGATATGCGTCCAATTAAGTGAAAGAAACTCTATGAATAAGAGTGAACATCAATTAGGCGGACATCCCCTCCGCCAGACATCACCTTTAATATACTGATTTTAATCACAAAAAACTCGTTTCGATTTTTGTGGGAGATAAAAAGGGTTACTATCCCGATGCGGATTAGTGCGAATTGATATGGATGGTTCACGGGTCCCCAATCGTAACGCAGCCCGTTGTCGATAGTGTCGATAGTGTCGATT
Organism: Acidiphilium sp. MT5; assembly: GCF_054767495.1. Lineage (NCBI taxonomy): Bacteria > Pseudomonadati > Pseudomonadota > Alphaproteobacteria > Acetobacterales > Acidocellaceae > Acidiphilium > Acidiphilium sp. MT5. Next base: position 208 of record NZ_BAABMR010000019.1, on the reverse strand, counting down.
GCGCCGATAGGTAAGGGTCTCGCGCATCAACGCGGCGCGTCTGAATGTTCTCGACCCCTATGCATATCTGGTCGATGTGCTTGAGCGCATTGTCTCCGGCACGACCAAGGCGAATGCTTTGCACGAATTGTTGCCCTGGATCTGTAAAATATCGAAGACCGAAACCGCGCTGGCCGCATGAGCCAGCGACAATCGCGCCGGGCGTCCC
>NZ_BAABMR010000018.1:0-28210 GCF_054767495.1 Acidiphilium sp. MT5 | reverse complement strand
GGGTTGGTAGTCCGACCCCATCTTGGCACATCCGATGCCGTAGGGCCGTCCACCCCAACATTTAAGGGTGAGGTCGAAGCGGGAATATTCGGGGGCGCCGAGGGTTTTGCGGAGCATGTGCGCGATGGTGGTGAAGCGGTCGGCGAGGCACTGCGCGAGAGTGTTAGTGGCTTGCTCCATTTGACTAACATGGCATAACAGGGGGTGGGTGCGAAAGAGCAAAATTGACTGTTGGGGTGGTTTGTTTCAGGGTGGGATTTGTTTTGATGGCATGATTTTATCTGCAGAGCGGAGGGGCGAACATGGCGAATGTCAGTGGGCTTTCGGGCAATGAGATTTATTGCATGGCGTTGAAGAATTATCGGCCTGGTGGGCTGGTGGTGGGCAATAGTGTGAATTCGCTGGGATTTTTGCGAGACATGTCGGCGGGGTTTCGCGGCATGGTGGGCGGCGAGATTTCGGAGGTGACGCAGGCGATTGAGGATGGGCGGTTGAAGGCGTTTGAGCGGATGGTGGCGGAGGCGCAGGGTGCCGGGGCTGCGGGGATTGCGGGCGTGACCGGGGATTTGCGCGATTTTAATGGGAATACGGAGTTTTTATTTGTGGGTTCGGCGTTGCACGCGGTGCAGGCGGGCGCAAGATCGGGGTTTTTCAGTAGTGCGGGGAGTGCGCAGGAGCTTTATTGTCATATGGATGCGGGATATCAGCCGCTGAGCCATGTGTTCGGCAATATTGCGTATCAGGTTGGGTTTGGCGGCGGGCTGAGCGGGGCGTTGAAGACGTTGGTGCGCGGCGAGATTGCGGAATATAGTGATATTTTCAATCAGACACGGCATGCGGCGCTCAACCGAATTGTGGCGCAGGCGCAGGCGGTGCGGGCGAATGCGGTGCTTGGGATTCGCACGCAGATTATGTTTTGGCATAACACCCATGAGATGTTGATGACGGGGACGGCTTCGGTGCACCCGGCGCTGCCGGCGGGCTATACGCAGCAGCCGGTGACCAGCGATATGACCGGCGAAGAATGTTGGGCGATGACGAAATTGGGCTATGCGCCGCTCAAATTATTGATTTCGGCCTCGATTTATTCGCTGGGCACGGTGGGTGGAATTAAGGCGGCGTTCAAGGCGTTTACCCGTGGTGAAATTAGTGATTTGACCTCGCTTATTCATGATGCGCGGGAGGTGGCGATTGGCCGGCTGAAGAGCGAGGCGGAGGCGATGGGGGCTGATGATGTGGTGGGGGTGAAGGTGAATATTGCCGAGATTGGCAATTTGGTGGAGTTTTTGGCGATTGGCACCGCGGTTAAGCGGCTGCCGGGGCTGGCAATGGATAGTCAGGCGCTGCCGGTGCAGGCGATTGTGCCGGATAAGGATACGTGGATTGATGGGACGTTGGGGGTGGTGGTTGAGCATCCGCAGTGAGGGGGAGTTTCGGGGCTGAGCGATGACACCGCGGAGCCTGACTTATAGCCTTGGCTTGGCCTTGTTATGTGGTTTGGCATGGGTTTCATGGTCTGCGCGCCCGGTGACGCGATTCACGGTGCCGCAAGGCACGATTGTCAATATTGCTTGGAATCCAGACGGTAAATCTCTGGCTTATTGCGGTTTTGGTGATCAATCTGGCGATCATGCTGGTTGCGCGATTATGAACGCGGCTTCGGGCAAGATTGAAACGATGTTTCCGCAAACCGAAGACGCGATTGCGGGTAATGGTAATGGTGTTCTGGCTTTTGTTAGTGCCGATCGCTTGCTGCTGCCCGCCCTGTGGCACAGCCGCACCGGGTTGATGACGCTTTGGGATGTTCACACGGGTAAGCTGGTGGGCGGCGTCAATTTTCCGCCGATGAGCGATGAGGGTAGCCAGACCGCCGCACAGCTTTCGCTTGCGGCTGATCGCGGGCGCGTCGCGGCCACCCAGGGCGGCCCCTATCCGGTTCGCGTTTATACCGTGCCTGGGCTTAGGTTGGTGCGGATGATTGCTCCTGTGCGCGGCCAAGCGGTGATGAATATTGCGTTGGCGGCTGATGGTCGTTTCCTCGCGGCCCGGTTGGATGCCTATCGCGTGACATTGTTTAATGTTTCGACGGGCGCGGTGCTTGGGAGCATTCATTGGGATTTTAATCGTGACACCGCGCCGGCCAGTGCGTTGGCGATCAGCCCGGATGATCGGTTTCTTGCAGTCGGCTTTGAAAATGGCGGCGAGGTGCAAGTGCCTAGTTCTGATGGCACACTCAAAACGGTTGCTAGCCCTTGGCCGATGAGGCCGATTTTGATCTGGCCGCTATCGGATGGCGTTGCTGCTGGTCCGCCCAGGGCGCTTTGCGGCCCGCAAACGCAAGGCGTGCTCGATATGGTATGGACGCCCGATAGTCACGGCGTTATTTTCACCGATAACCGCGGCACTGTGGTCTCTTGCCCGCTGACCGGCGTGGCGGGCACGATTTTGTTGCATCGCGACCGGAGTGCGGTGCAAATTCCGGCGATCTCGCCTCACGGCCAGCGTCTTGCTATCGGCGCTGGTGATCAGATTATGATTATGCCGCGGAAACGTTGAAATGCTCAGGAGCAGCCCGGATGGCCGCGCAGCTTGATTTGCAAACCTACCTGGACGCTTCGTATGTTGCTTATGCAAGCGACCCAGTGCCAGACCTTACGCGATTTCTGCCGAATTATAAATTGGTAAAGCGCGCGACTTTAAACGACGGCTTCCAGGTTAATATTTTGCAGTCTCGGGGGTCCGACGCGCATTATCTGATCGCCTTTAGAGGCACCGATCCGGCGTTCGGCGTCGTTATTGACGAGGCTGAAGCGATCGCGGTGGATGAGGCCATCACGATCAACAGCCCGATTTTGGGTTTACTGAGAGCCAAGCGCTATCACCAGGATCTGGACCGAATTTTGCTTAACCCATCGGTTCAAGATGTGATCACTGATTTCAAGATATTCAATGATAGATCGGTCAATCAATATAATGACGCTCTTGCCATTGTTCGGAATTACGCAACATCCGGTGGGCCGCCAATTTATGTGACGGGTCATTCGCTGGGCGGCGGCATCGCTAATTTTGTTGCAGGCGCTTTGCCTAACATTACGGGTATGACTTTTGCGGCACCGGCCTATAAAAAATATGGCAATGCAAGCGCTAGCAGCATTATTAATTATTATAATGTCAACGATACAATTCCAACGGTTAATCTGCAGTATCATTGTGGGGCGGTTAAGCCGCTCGATCATCTCTATAGTTCTTTTGCGGTTGAGCACGAGCTCGGCTTTCGATCATCTATTGTCTATGGTTTTAACGAAACGCCGAATATCACCACAGCCATTACCGCTGATAATGACCTTGTATATTCATTAGTTGCTGGCAGCCTTGGTTTTGTTGTGGCCCGTTTGATTTTTCATGATCTGGGCAATTACGCATTGCTGCTCAAACGGATTCCTCGCATTGGCAAAACCCATATCAATACCATCAAGGACTTTGCCCAAGCGGCTCACGACATCATGATCAAGGCTATGTGGCTCCAGCGTGAAATTCACTCGCCTGGGCATGGGCTGAAAAGCTTTTTCTGGCGCCTGACAACCAATGCGGGTCAGATTGAATATGATAGCATCAAAATGGGCTTGTTCATGCCACCCGACCAATCCGGACGAAATCAAGGTGTGACAATGATTCATTTGATTCAGAAGGAGAGCGGGGCAACCCATGCCAAGTTTGTGCGGTGGGAGCGGTGAAGGACCCGGTGCCCGGCCCGAGTGCGCCTCGGCAAGCGCGTCGGGATGAGTTGGACCGCTTTAGCGTTTTTTTCTTTTTTCTGCTGGTTGCGGTTACCCTGTCGTCGGGCACCGCGGCTGTACTATTGCTCCGGAACCAAGGTTTTATTGCCTCATTTGATACTTTGCTGATCGCTGATGTGATTACCGTGCCCACACTAATTCCGGTTATCGTTTATTTTGGTGTGCTTCGCCATCAATTGTTCATTGTGCAGATGATGCGCTTGCTGGCGATTGGGTCACTTGTTCTCCAAACCATTGTGTTGGTCAGTGCGACGATCTTGTGGCTTCACTATGGCATCCGTAACTCATCGAACGCTGCTGTTGATTGCTTTTTTGCGGCGTGGATGTCGGTGCCTGGTATGATTGTTTCTTTGTTTTGCGTTATTCGTGGTAAGAGGCATAGCTGGTTCGCTGTCGCGTTGCAGGCTGGTTATCTTCGCTCGGGGTAATGTGGCGCGAAATTGGATGGAAGTGAAGCCTATCAGGCCCACACAATCTTGATTTTCTTGACTGAATGTTATTTTTTTGCTGTCAATCGCTAAAATAAAATTTTCTCTCGGAGAACGGGTATAATGACCAAACTTGATAAGCATATCCGGCGCTACACCACGATAGCCGCGACAATTGACATTCTCCAACGCCAGCAGCTTCCGCTTCTTAATCCCGAGCGATGGGATGATCAAAATGATCGTCATTTTATGAAACTATATAAAAAGGCGAAGGGAATTGGCGGACTCTATGCCCTATGTGCTGCATCAAGCTCGGAAACATACCACCATTGGCGTGTATTCACCAGCGCAGCCGATGGCGTCTGCATTGAGATCAGACGTCAGGACTTCGAAAACGAGCTCGAAAAAAAGTTGCAAGGCGTACGATTTGGTGAAATGGAATATCTTAAAATAAGCGATATTAAGACGCTTTCCGCCAAGGACGTTTCACGACTACCATTCATCAAGCGGGTCGGCTTCAGTGCGGAGAGCGAATATCGAATTATTGCTGAGACCGATCAGGCTCAAGCTTCTGCATATCCGGTGGCATTTCCGCTTAGTTTGATTTCCAGGATTTATTTTAATCCCTGGCTTCCAGCGACAATTGCCGAGAGCCTAACAAGGACGATCCGCGAACTTAAAGGATGTCGCGGCATCAGAGTTGTTAGATCGCATTTAATTGACAGTGAAACTTGGAAGAGATCTGGAGATTGTATCGCCGGAGAGCCTTTATTGGAATAATGGGGTGCGACAATGATGGGGTGCTCAAGCGCACCCCATCTTACGACGGTTGGTGATGTTATAGGGTGGTGGAGAGTGGCGGATTATCGGCGGCTGCGTGTTGCGGGGGGGGACGTATTTTTTCACGTTGACGTTGGCGGATCGGCGCAGTGATTTGTTGGTTGCGGAGGTTGGTGCTTTGCGGGTTGCGGTTTCGCGCGCTCTGGTGCTGTATCCGTTCGTGATCGATGCCTGGGTTGTTTTGCCTGAACATTTGCATGCGGTGTGGACGTTGCCGGAGGGTGATGCTGATTTTTCGCTGCGATGGAGCCTGATTAAGCGCGGTTTTTCGGCGCGGGTTGCGGGCGGTGAGGGGCGGTCGAACTCACGGATTGCCAAAGGGGAGCGCGGCATTTGGCAGCGGCGGTTCTGGGAGCATCGGGTGCGCGATGAGGCCGATTTTATCCGGCATGTCGACTATGTTCATTTCAATCCGGTGAAGCATGGCGTTGTGGAAAATGCTTGGGATTGGCCATTGTCGTCATTTCGACGTGCGGTGGCGCGCGGGAATTATCCACCTGATTGGGATGGTGGTGCCGTGGGAGATGGTTGGTTGGGTGAGTGATTGGGCGGGCGGGGTGCGGGGCGGCTGGTGGGGTGCCCGAGCGCACCCCACCCTACGAGGGTGAAAAAGGGTCGGCGGGAAAATCGACGGCGGAGAGAAAAAGGCCGGTGGCGGGGGCGGTGGGGCCGGCGGCGGCGCGGGATTTTTGGGCTAGGATTTTGGGCAGGCTGTCGGGTGGGAGCGAATGATTGCCGATGAGTTTGAGGGTGCCGATCATGTTGCGGACTTGGTGGTGCAGGAAGCTGCGGGCGGAGATTTCGGCGATGATGTGGTTGTCCTCGCGGGTGATGGTGAAGCGATCGAGCGTGCGGAGTGGGGAGTTGGCTTGGCAGGCGGTGGCGCGGAAGCTGGTGAAATCATGTTTGCCGAGGAGCGACTGCGCGGCTTGGTGCATCAGGGCGGCGTCCAGCGGTGGTTTGACGTGCCAGACGCGGGTGGCTTCGAGGGCGGGGCGGGCGGGGCGGTTGAGGATGATGTAGCGGTAATGGCGGGCGATGGCGGAGAAGCGGGGGTGCCAATCAGGGTCGGTGATCAGGGCGGCTTCGAGCACGGCGATGGGGTGGGGCTGGAGATGGTAGTTCAGCGCGTCGCGGATGGTGCGCGCGGTGAGGCGGGCGGGGTTGGCGTTGGGCAGGAGCAAAAGCGCGACTTGGCCGGTGGCGTGGACGCCGGCATCGGTGCGGCCGGCGGCGGCGATGGTGGGTTCGGTTTGGTTATTCAGGGGGGCGGCGGCTTGTTCCAGGCATTGTTGGATCGAGGGGCCGTTGGCTTGGCGTTGCCAGCCGACGAAGCCGGTGCCGTCATATTCGAGTTTGAGGGCGAAGCGGATCACGCGAGAATGGTGCCGACGGGGATGGGGTAGCCACGGAGAAAATCGGCGGCTTCGAGGGGGGTGCGGCCAGGGCGCTGGAGGAGGGTGGGGCGGATGGCATCGGTGCCGCAGGCGATGGTGAGACGGTCATCGAGCACGGTGCCAGGGGGAGATTGGGTGGGGTGGTGGATGAGGTGGGCGGCGTGGATTTTGATGATTTCGGTTTTGCCGGTGGCGGTGTGGAGCGCAAATTCGCTGCCGGGCCAGGGCGCGAAGGCGCGGATGCGGCGTTCGATTGTGGCGGCGGGGGCGGACCAATCGATGGCGGCGTCCGCCCGGGTGAGTTTGGGCGCGTAGGTTGAGGGGCCGGTTTGCGGGCGGGGTAGTGGATTTTCGGCGAGGGTGCGCAGCAAAAGGGCCGCGCCGAGCGGGGCGAGGCGGTCATGCAGGGTGGCGGCGGTGTCGGTTGCGGTGATTGGGATTGCGGCGTCGAGCAGCATCGGGCCGGTATCTAGCCCTGCATCCATGTGCATGATGGTGATGCCGGTTTGGGCATCGCCGGCGAGGAGGGCGGCTTGGATCGGGGCGGCGCCGCGCCAGCGTGGGAGCAGGCTGGCATGGATATTGAGGCAGCCGCGCTTGGGGATGGCGAGAAAATCGGCGGGGAGGATCAGGCCGTAGGCGACGATGATCGCGGCGTCGAGATCGAGGCTGGCGAAATGGGTTAGCTCGGCCTCATTGTTGCGCAGGCGGGTGGGGGTGCGGACCGCAAGGCCGAGGCGCTCGGCGGCGCGGTGGATGGGGGTGAGGGTGAGTTGCTGGCCGCGCCCGGTGGGTTTGGGCGGCTGGCAATAGACGGCTTTGATGATGTGGCCGGCCTGGTGCAGCGCTTCGAGGGCGGGGACGGCGAAGTCCGGCGTGCCCATGAAAGCGAGGTTGAGGGGTTTGGTGGTTGCGGCGGTGGTTGGGTTGGTCATCGGCGGGCGCGGGTGGCGGCTTTGTCGTCGGCCTTGTCGCGTTGTTCTTTGGCGAGTTTGCGGAGCAAAATATTGCGTTTGAGGGGGGTGAGGTGATCGACGAAGAGGATGCCGTCCAGATGGTCGATTTCGTGCTGGATGCAGGCGGCGAGCAGGTCTTCGCCTTCGATGCGGTGTTTGACGCCGGCGAGGTCTTCATAGCTGGTGGTGATGCGGGCGGGGCGGGTGATTTCGGCGTATTGGTTGGGGAGTGACAGGCAGCCTTCTTCGCGGGTGGCGAGGGTTTCGCTGGCGGCGATGATGGTGGGGTTGATCAGGATGAGGGGCGTGCGGGCGTGATCGGGGCCGAGATCCATGATGAAGAAGCGGAGCGAGAGGCCGATTTGCGGGGCGGCGAGGCCGATGCCGGGGGCGCGGTACATCGCTTCGAACATGGATGGCATCAGGGCTTCGAGCGCCGGGCGGTCGGCATTGGTGACCGGGCGGGCGCGGGTGCGCAGGCGCTTATCCGGCACGATGAGGATCTCGGGGATGGCGGTTGGGCTTGGCGGGGCGGCGCTCATGGCGGGGATTTAGCCGGGCTGGGGGTTTGATTCAATTGGTAGGCTGGTGGCGGGCTGGTGGGTGGTGGGGGATGGCTTGCTTTGTGGCGCGGAACACACCATGTTTGGGCAACGGATTGCCATTGTGGGGTCCGCTTGTCTCGCTCGCATGGAGGAGGCTCGATGAGCACCAGGGTTTTTACATCGCCGTTGTTTTTGGGTTTTGATCATTTGGAACAGATGATCGAGCGGGCGGCGAAAAATTCGTCTGAAGGATATCCGCCGTATAATATTGAGCAGATCAGTGCGACCTGCTTGCGGATTACGGTGGCGGTTGCCGGATTCACCATGGATGATTTGCAGATTACCCAAGAGGATAATCAACTGGTGATCAGGGGCCGGCAGGTTGAGGATCAGCAAGGGCGGATCTTTTTGCACCGGGGGATTGCGGCACGGCAGTTTCAGCGGGCGTTCGTGATTGCCGAGGGGATCGAGGTGCGCGGCGCGTGGCTGGATAATGGGTTGTTGCACGTGGATTTGGTGCGGCCATTGCCGGAGGCGAAGATCAAGACGATTGCCATTCGCAAGGGGGCGAGCGCCGGTGCGGCGCTGGACCCGCATCGCACGTTGAATGGTGGAGAGGAGTGAAAGCGATGAATATTCGGAAGCTGGATGAAACGATTGAGGACAGCGTGGTTGGTGCGATGATTGATTTGCACCATCTGAGTGTCGAGCAATTGGCGGAATTGGGCGTGTCGCAGATTGCGTATGTGCGCAAGGTGATTACCAACCAGGGGCCGGCGGTTGGGGTGTTTGCGGCGAATGGCGCGCCGTTGGCGGTGGCTGCGAGCGATGATTTGGCGCGCGCGGCGATTGTGCAGAATGATATGGCGCCGGTTTCGGTGCATTAACTGGCTGAACATTAACCGGCTGAATATGGATCGGGCGCGTTACCTTGATGGGTTGGTGACGCGCCCGATGAACAGGATCATCGGGCCGGAGCGGATAACGTAGAGAAATGGGTGATTGGCGTCGAACCGGATGGACGGCAGCGGGGACGGGGCCGACATGGCGACTGTCGCTTCGCCAACAGTGACGGCGGCGGCTTTGGTGCCGTGTTCATTAACGATGATTTTGGCTTGCTGGAATACGTTGCTGAGGTGAACTGGCGGGCTGGATGCGATGAGCATCGCTGAAAAATCGGCGTTCGGGGCGAAGGCGCTGCGCATGCCCATGGCGGCGAGGGTTTGGTTCAGTGTCTGCGTGGTTCCGATGGTGAAGCGGGGCAGGCTGAGCGTCACGTTCGTTTCGCGGGCGGTGCGGGCCCATTGATCGAGGCGCTGGGGGGTGAGGTGGGCTTCGATCGCGGGGAGTGCGGCTGCGTGATCGGGCAGGATGATGGTCATGCTGGCCGGGCCGCTATAGTTGAGCGTGAGGATTTTCACGCCGGGTGCGGTGGCGACGACGCTGGTGATGATTTGGTGCATCATCGGCACGGTGATGTTGGCGCCGGTGGCGAGGGTGAAGCGGCCTTGTTTGGTGGCGGCGCGGGTGAAGGGGATGGCCCAGCCCGCGTGGAAATAGACAGCGTTGGTTAGGGTCAGGCGGGTATCGGGGCCGATATTGGCCGGGGTGATGACCTTGTTGATTAGGTGGTTGGTGTGTTGGGACGCCCATTGATTGATCTGCGCGCTGGCGGCGGATCGATTCTTGAAATTGACCGATTGGACGGTGCCGCCGGTGCGGGTGATGGCGCGGGCGAAGGCGGGGTTTGGCGTGCTGCGCTGATCGACCCAGATGGCGTTGGCGCTGACCAGACCTAGATTGGCTTGGTGGGGGATATTGTTGAGTTTTTGCACGGCGGCGAGGAGGGCGGTGCCATTGGTGCGGGGCGCACCGAGGGTGTTGGCGATGGCGGTGGCGGTGGGGCCGCGCGCGCCGAGCAGGCTCATGGTGAGGGTGGTGTAGAGGCTGGACGGGGCGAGGACGAGGTTGCCTGGTGATCCGGGGGCGGTTGCGACGCGTTGGAATAGGGTTAGGGCGAAATGATTTTCGGCGTGGAGGATGGTTGCGGGGGCGTTCTGGGCGCGGGCGATGGTGAATGGTGCGCAGAGGGCGAGAAGGGCGGCGGTGATGCGGCTGGCGTGCATGAGACCCTGCTAATTTTGAATTGGTACTAACAGGGTAGCGGAAAATGGTGACATAATCCAGGGGTGAATACGCTGGGCTTGGACGTCATTGGGGCGTCACTGGGGCGTGAGTGCTGAGTGCTGTCCGTTGGGTGGGTTAGGCGGTGGTGAGGCCGATGGGGCAGGTGATGCCGGTGCCACCGATGCCGCAATAGCCGTTGGGGTTTTTGGCCAGATATTGTTGGTGGTAGGCTTCGGCGTAGTAAAATGTTGGGGCTGGGGCGATTTCGGTGGTGATGGTGCCGTAGCCGGCACGGGTCAGTTCGTGCTGGTAGGCGGATTTTGACGCTTGGGCGGCTGCATGCTGGGCGGGGTTGGTGGTGTAGAGCGCTGAGCGATATTGGGTGCCGATATCGCCGCCTTGGCGCATGCCTTGGGTGGGGTCGTGATTTTCCCAGAATAATTTCAGAATGGCATCCAGGCTGATGAGGGTGGGGTCGAAAATCACCCGCACGACCTCCGTATGGCCGGTGCGCCCGGAGCAGACTTCCTCATAGGTGGGGTTGGGCGTGCTGCCGCCGGCATAGCCGACGGCGGTGACATAGACGCCCGGCGCTTGCCAGAATTTACGCTCAGCGCCCCAGAAGCAGCCGAGGCCGAGGATGAGTTCCTCCATGCCAGCCGGGTAAGGCGGGGCGAGGGGTTTGCCGTTGACGAAATGGGTCGCTTGGATGGGCATGGGCGTGCTGCGACCGGGGAGAATTTGGGCTTGGGTGGGCATGCTGGTCATACGAGCGGCCATGATCATCTCACTTTCGGTCAAACGGGATGAGAGGGATATAGGGGTTTGGCGCGAAAATTAAAGCGCGAGGGTAAGGGCGACGGGGACATGGTCAGACGCGCTTGGCCAATCGCGCGCGTCGGTGAGGATGTGGGTGGCGCGCAGGGCGGGGCGGAGATCGGTCGAGACCCAGATATGATCGAGGCGGCGGCCCCGATTGGAGGCGCGCCAATCGCGATTGCGGTAGCTCCACCAAGTGTAAAGCTTGGCCGGCTCGGGGGTGAAATGGCGCAGCGCGTCGGTGAAGCCTTGGGCTTGCCAATCGAGCAATAATTCGGTCTCGATTGGGGTGTGGCTGACGACATCGAGCAATTGTTTATGGCTCCAGACGTCATGTTCGAGGGGGGCGATGTTGAGATCACCGACCAAAACCCGGTGCTGGGGCGGGTGGGTGCGAAAATAATCGCGGGTGGCGGTGATGAAATCGAGTTTGTGGGCGAATTTTTCGTTTTCGCGCCGATCCGGGATGTCGCCGCCGGCGGGGACGTAGAAATTATCGATGGTGATGGTCTGGCCGTTGAGGGTGAGGCTGGCGGCGAGATGTCGGCAATCATTTTTGCCGCACCATGTGCCGCCTTGATCGGCCAAAGTGAGTGGGTAGCGCGAGAAGATGGCGACGCCATTATAGCTTTTCATGCCGCGCATCAGCACGTGCGGCAGGCCGATGCGCGCCGCGATGGCGTGGGGGAATTGATCGTCCGGGACTTTGGTTTCTTGCAGGCAGAGCACGTCCGGGGCGAGGATGTTGGTCAAAGTGAGCAAATGTTCCTGGCGCAGGCGCAGCGAATTAATGTTCCAGGTGGCAATGGTGAGGTTGGTCATCGTGCGGGCGCGGGCGGGGTGATGGTGAAGGCGAGAGGGGGGATGCGATCAATATGGCAGGTGACATGGTCGCCCACCACCAGCGGGCCGACGCCATCGGGCGTGCCGGTATAGATCAGGTCACCGGGGGCGAGTGCGACGAGGTGCGAGAGGGCGGCGATGATGTCGGGCACCGGCCAGATCAAATCTGCAAGGTCGCCGGATTGTTTGACCTGGTTGTTGATGGCGAGGGTGATGGCGCCTTTGGTGGGATGGCCGATTTGGGCGGCTTGGATGATCGGGCCGATCGGGGCGGAATGATCGAAGCCTTTGGCCATGTCCCAGGGCCGGCGCATGGATTTTGCTTCGTCTTGCAGGTCGCGGCGGGTGAGATCGACGCCGACGGCGTAGCCATAGATCAGGCTGTTGGCGTGCGCGGGGCTGATGGCGTGGGCGGCTTGATCGAGGGCGATGACCAGTTCGACTTCGTGATGCAGGCTGTGGGTTGCGACCGGATAGGGGACATGATTGCCCAGAATGATCGCATCGCTGGGTTTGGTGAAGAAAAACGGCGGTTCACGGTCCGGGTTGCCGCCCATTTCGCGGGTATGGGCGGCGTAATTGCGGCCAACGCAGAAAATCCGGCGCACCGGGAATTGCCCGCCGCCGATGATTGGCACGCCGATGGGTGCGGGCGGAGCGAAGACGAATTTTTCGCTTTGATGGGTCATGGTTGGCCTCCTACCGGGTGATTATTGTGGTGGCGTATTGGCGCACGGCCTCGCCGAAGCGGGCGAAAATGGCGTGCGAGGCGGGGTCGTGCGCGAAATCATATTCGGGATGCCATTGCACGCCGAGCGCGAAAGGCGGGCCGAGCACACGGATGGCTTCGATGGTGCCATCGACCGCGCGGGCTTCGACCGCGAGGCCGGGGGCGAGGCGATCAATGCCTTGATTATGCAGAGAATTCACCGAGAGATGATCGCGCCCCAGCATCTGCGCGAGCACGCCGCCGGGGGTGAGGCTGACATGGTGGGCTTTGCCGATGCGCACGGCGGGATTTTCCTGCATCGGCGTGGAATGATCGAGCCGGTGCGGCAAATCTTGGAGGCGCTGGTGCAGCGTGCCGCCGAGGGCGACATTGAGTTCTTGCAGGCCACGGCAAATGGCGAGCAGCGGGATATCGCGGGCGACGGCGCGGCGGCAGAGGCGGAGCGTCACTTTGTCGCGTTCAGGGTCTTCGGGCTGCAAATCGGGCGGTTGCGGCGGGCCGCCATAGAAGGCGGCGGCGACATTGCTGCGGCTGCCGGTGAGAATGATGCCAGCACAATGATCGAGCAGGGTTTCGATATCGGCGGCATCGCCATTGGCGGGGATCAGGATCGGCACGCCGCCGACCACTTGATCGACCGCGCGCACATAGGTGTCCGACGCGGCGTGATTGAGCATGCCAAAGACGCCGAACTGTTTGGTGCAGCAGGAAATACCGATGAGGGCGCCGAATCGGTTGATCATCCGGGTAATCTGGCATGGTGGGCGTGGCTTGTCGCCTCGCGTGCCCCCAAGGCTGGTTTGAGTGAGGCTAATTTGAGTGAGACTGGTTTGAGTGAGGCTGGTTTGGGTGAAGCAGGTTTGATTTTGAGCGCTTGGGTGGCGGGGAGCGAAGAATTAGCCGCCGACACCGGGACTGGCCCCGTTATTGGCGATGTAGCGGAAATCTTTATCGGGGAATTTGGGGGCTGCATGCAAATCATAGAGGCTGACTTGGGTTGTGGCACCTTGTGCGTCGGTGACCCGCCATTGGCGGAGTTCCAGAGGGTCGGTTGAGAAAATCAGGGTCAGATGGCCCTGGGCGGCTTTGCCGGTGCGGATCAGCGAAATTTGCACTTCGCCGGGCGGTTGGGCGATTTTGGTCACCGTGATGTTGCCGGAAAAATGCACCTGCGGTGCGAGCAAAATGCCAAGCGGGGTGGAGGAGAGCGGCAAATTGGTGGTCTGATTGAGTTGGGGATCGTGATAGACCAGCAAGCCAAAGCCCGCGACCAGCAATTGCGGATCGGGCTTGTCATATTGGAAGCGCATTTTACCGGGGCGCTGCAAAATGGCGGTGCCCGAGCGCACCGAGCCATCGGGTGCCACTTGCAGGAATTTGGCGGTGACGGTTTTTAATCCATCAAGATAGGCTGAGACTTTGGCGAGGATCGCCGCGTTTTGCGCGGTGAAGGCGGGGGTTGCGGCGGGTGCTGCGGCCGCCTTGGCGCTGACCGCGAGGATCGGCGCTAAGGGGCTGAGCAGGCCAGAGGCGATGACCGCCAAGGCGATAGCGCGCAAGGGCTTAATTCGGACGGCACGGTGGATTGGCATCGGCGCTGGATATGCGCGGATGTTACGCAGCCGACCGGCGGCGCGACGGGGCGCGTTCGGCGGCGGGTGCGGGGGCGGGTTTGGAGACTTCGCCCAGCACGGCGCGAATATCACGCAGGAAGGCGTTGCCTTTGGAGGTGCGCTGCACCAGCACGCTGCGGCGATCCGCCGGATCGACCTTGCGGCGGGCGAGATCGAGATCCGCCAGACGGTCTAACGCGCGGGTGATCGCGGGTTTGGAGACGTTGAGCTGGTGGGCGAGGCCGCGCACCGTATGCGCACCATCATCCAGATAGCAGGTGAGGAACACGCCGAGCTGGCGGGCGGAGAGATCAACCCCATCGCGGCGCACCAGGGACACCACGGTGTCACGCAGGATGGTGATGAGATTATCGGACGAGATTTCTGCAGCCATTCACGTTGCCCTTTCGTTGATCGATCGATCAGAGGCGGGGTTGACCGGATTGGTGCCGGTGCAGACCCTTAAGGTTAAAACAAGGACGGCGATGGCAAGACGTTTTGAGGTCTTACCCAGCGCCGACCGGCGGCGTCAGCACAGCCGGACGATGACGGCGTCGTACAACACGTCGTTTCAGACGGGTCATAACTTCTTTTACTGAACTAAGAATGAATCGGATGCCCTACAAGCATAAAATTATCTAAATTCGTTGCAACATTATCTGACCGTTCATTGCGATATAAAAAAACGGTCAACGCGTCACAGAAATGAGAGATTCAATGGCGGCGAGTGTGGCGCGCAGGCCCAGCGCTTCGCCGCCTTCGGGGCGACCGGGGCGGCTGGCCTCGTTCCAGGCATAGGTGTCGATATGCGCCCAGCGCGTTGATGCGGGAACGAATCGATTTAGGAATAAAGCGGCAATAATCGCGCCGGCGTGGGGTTTTCCTGACACGCTGTTGAGGCTCGCGATCGGGCTATCGAGCCAGGGCGCGTAATCCTGCCAGAGCGGCAGGCGCCAGAGCGGGTCGGCCACGGCATGGCTGGCGGTGAGGAGGTGCGCTGCTAACCCGTCATCATTGCTGAACAAGGCGGGAAGGTCGGGGCCGAGCGCGGTGCGGGCGGCACCGGTCAGGGTTGCGAAATTGATCAGCCAGTCCGGTTGGGCGGCCACGGCGTCGGTCAGCAGATCAGCGAGCACCAGCCGGCCTTCGGCATCGGTATTGCCGACTTCGACGGTGAGGCCGGCGCGGGTGTTCAGCACATCGAGCGGGCGCATGGCGTGGCCGGAGACGCTGTTTTCAACGCAGCCGATGCGCAATTCAAGGCGGACCGGCAGGTTGAGCGCCATGATCGCCTCGGCGAGGCCGAGCACGGTGGCGGCACCGCCCATGTCTTTTTTCATCCGCAGCATGGCGGCGCTGGGTTTGAGGTCATAGCCGCCAGTATCGAACACGACGCCTTTGCCAACGAGCGAGATGAGCGGGGCGCGCTGGTCATGGCCCCAGCTGAGCTTGACCATGTGGGGCGGGCGGTCAGAGCCGGCACCGACGGCGGCGAGGGCGGGGTAGCCTGCGGTGAGGGCGGGGCCGCTGATCTGTTCGATTGTGGCGCCGTGCCGATGGCCGAGGGCGATGGCGGCATCGGCTAGTTCGGCGGGGCCGAGCAGGTTGGCGGGGGTGTTGATCAGGTCGCGCGCGTGATTGATCGCGCTGGCGATGATGGCCGCACGGGGAGGGATCGGGCCGGTGAGTTGGGCTTGTTGGCGGGTTTGCGGTTTGAACCGGTCATAGCGATAGGCACCGAGCAGGGCGCCGAGATGGGCGTCTTGCGCATCGTAATCGCCTGGCATCAGCGACCAGAGCGTATCGGGCGGCAATCCGGTGGCGATGGCGCCGAACGGGTAGGGGGAGCGATCATCGCCAAGGCCGAGCAGGGCGCCGCCGAGCGGGGTTGCCGGTTCGGCGGGGTTGGGCGGGAGCAGGATGATTTTGCCCATTTTGGCATCGAACCCGGCGGCGCGGACGAAATCGGCGGCTTGGAGCTGGCTGAGCAGGGCCTCAAGCCCGTTGGGGCGAACGGGGAAGAGTTTGAGCGCGGTGGGTTGGGTCATTCGGCCTCGGGTTTGAGATGGCGGCTTGGCTTTGGGTTACGCCGCGTATCGGGGTGGCCCGGGGCGCGGCGTGGGGAACGGCGTTGGGTGCGTTGATTGGCGGTTTGGGGCATGCCGCTTGGGAATTGGTCCAGATAATTCATGATCAGGTCACTGAGCCAGTTGCGGTATGGGATCACCCGTTCGGCATAGCGGGTGTCTTGCGGGACGGTGAGCATTGAGCTGCCAAAGATGGCAGCGCCCATGGCTGAGGTGGCGACCAGCAGGGCGATGCGGCGCGAATCTTCAAAGGGGGGCGGCGGCGCGCCGCGTTGGTTGGCAAAGACAACGCGGGCCTGCTGGACCAGCCGGGCGATTTCGGTGAGGGCGTCATGGATTGAGGATGCGCCGGTTTCGCCGGCGGTGGCAAGCCAGGCGAGACGTTGGGCGAGACCGTTGCCGAAGGCGCTGAACACATGATCGAGCGTGGTTTCGACTAGGTTGTGGTTGGGGGCGGTGGCGCCGGCCAGCAGATCGGCCATGGATGATTTCAGTTGTTCGATGGTGCGGGCGTTCAGCGCGTCGATCAGGCCATCGCGCGAGCCGAAATGATGCAGAATGACGGGATGCGACAGGCCGAGTTCGGCGGCGATGGATTGCAGGCGCAGGCCGCCGGGGCCAAATTGGGTGAGTTGGGCTTCGGCGGCGTCGAGAATTTGGCGTTTGGCTTCGGCGGCCGAGCGGCGGATGCGCAAGGGGCGCTGTGCGCTGCGACCGGAATCGATCTGTTTGGCCATGGGGCGAACAAGGTAGTTTTTGCTGGCTTGTCAAGCCATAATACGCAGGAATTACCGTGATCGGGAAAAGTTTTCCACGCGAATTGCGGCGGGCGATTGGGGTGGCGGGCTGTCATGCGATCGTCATATTGAGTATCAAGCTGGGAAGTCGATATGAATGATATCAATGGGTTGTAAAATTGAGC
Organism: Acidiphilium sp. MT5; assembly: GCF_054767495.1. NCBI lineage: Bacteria > Pseudomonadati > Pseudomonadota > Alphaproteobacteria > Acetobacterales > Acidocellaceae > Acidiphilium > Acidiphilium sp. MT5. Next base: position 11,106 of record NZ_BAABMR010000018.1, on the reverse strand, counting down.
CTGGAATGGGCGGTTTTCGGGCGATGCTTGACCGGGGCGCAGAATTATCGATTGCGCGCGGGTTGCGCACAGAGTTTTCCACAGGCGGGGTGCGCCTTGGGTGGTTCAACCTAAAAGGGAATATTGTTGGTGGCTGACGGACGGGTTGCGGCGGGGGTGGGTGGATCGGTGGGGCCGATTGAGGCGGCGTTGGCCACCATGTCGCAGGCGCCGGGGGTTTATCGGATGCTGGATGCGGCGGGTGAGGCGCTTTATGTGGGTAAAGCGCGGAATTTGAAGCGGCGGCTGGCGTCTTATACCCAGCTGGGGCGGTTGCCCGAGCGGTTGCGGCGGATGGTGGCGCTGACGGTGAGTTTGGAGGTGATCACCACCCACACCGAGGCGGAGGCATTGCTGCTCGAAGCCAATTTGATCAAGAAATTAAAGCCGCGATTCAATATTTTGCTGCGCGATGATAAATCATACCCGTGGCTGATGCTGACCGAGGATCATGCGTTTCCACAATTGGGCAAGCATCGGGGCGCGCAGACTAGGCGGGCTTCCTATTGGGGGCCGTTTGCCTCTTCGTGGTCGGTCAATCAGACGGTGCAGGGGTTGCAGCGGGTGTTTTTGCTGCGGACCTGCACGGATGCGGTGTTTGCCAGCCGCAGCCGACCCTGTTTGCTGTATCAAATCAAGCGCTGTGCGGCACCCTGCGTGGGGCGGATCAGCGAGGCGGGTTATGCGGCGTTGGTGGCTGAGGCGCGGCGGTTTCTCTCCGGGCGGGCGGGGCATGTGCAGCGCGAGTTGGCGGCGCAAATGGAGGCGGCGGCGGCCTCGTTGGAGTTTGAGCGGGCCGCCTCGCTGCGCGACCGGATCCGGGGATTGACCCAGATTCAGGGCAGCGATTTGATCAATCCGGCTAGTATCGAGGATGCCGATGTGATTGCGATCCATCAGGCGGCGGGGCAGTTTTCGGTGCAGGTGTTTTTCATTCGCAGTGGCCGCAATAATGGCAATCGCAGTTTCTTTCCGGCGCAGAGCAAAGGGGCCAGCGTGCCGGCGGTGCTGAGCGCGTTCATTGCGCAGTTTTATGATGATAAGCAGCCGCCGCCGTTATTATTATTGAGTGAGAAGGTGGCGGGGCAGGATTTGCTGGCCGAGGCGCTGAGCCTGAAGGCGGGACGGCGGGTGGAACTGGTGGTGCCGCAGCGCGGTGAAAAGCATGAGGTGGTGTTGCATGCTTTGACCAATGCGCGCGAGGCGTTGGAGCGGAAATTGGCGGAATCGGCGGGTCAGGAGACGTTGCTGGCGGCGACCGGCGCGCTGTTTGGCTTGGCGGAGCCGCCTGTGCGCATTGAAATTTATGATAATTCGCATCTGATGGGCAGTGCCGCCTATGGGGTGATGGTGGTGGCGGGGCCGGAGGGGTTTCAGCGCGCGGCCTATCGGAAATTTGCGATTAAATCCGCGCTGACGCCGGGGGATGATTTCGCGATGATGCGCGAAGTGTTGACGCGGCGCTTTACCCGCGGGCTGAGCGAGGGGACAGCGAAGGAGGGTGGCGCGCGCGATAGCTGGCCGGATTTGGTGCTGATTGATGGTGGGGCGGGGCAGCTTTCGGCGGCGCAGGCGGTGCTTGATGGGTTGGGGGTTCACGATGTGGCGTTGGTGGCGATTGCCAAGGGGCGGGATCGTAATGCCGGGCGGGAATGGTTGCACCAGACCGGGCAGGCACCGTTTCAACTGCCGGAGCGCGATCCGGTTTTGTATTTTCTCCAGCGTTTGCGTGATGAGGCGCATCGTTTTGCGATTGCGACGCATCGGGCTGGGCGCAGCCGGAAAATCACCGAGAGCGAGCTTGATTTGATCGCGGGGATTGGGGCGGCGCGCAAACGGGCGTTGCTGCATCATTTCGGCTCGGTGCGCGGGGTGAAAGGGGCGGGATTGCGCGATTTGGAGGCGGTGGAGGGGGTGAGTTCGGCGATGGCGAGGGCGATTTATGCGCATTTTCATCCGGGCGTGAGCGTTGCGATTGAGGGGCGGGCTGATTCGGAAGCGTAATTCGCGTTAAAGTTGTCGATTTCAGATGACTCTACTTTAGATATATGCCTTAATACATCCTCAGATTGTAGTCGGCGCGTTTAGGCGTCGTCAGGGGGATTTGATGTCAGGAACCATTAGCGGCGTGCGTTATGGCGGCGTGACATTGGCGAGCGGGGGCGCGTTTGGCGATCCGCTGACCGTGACCGGGACAATCGAGGCGGCGAGTGGCGATGGGGTGCTCGCGAACCAGGCTTGGACGCTGGATAATCAGGGATTGATCGCGGCCAGCTTCGGGGATGGAATTTTGCTGAATGGCGGTCTGAGCGGGATGGATTCCGTGCTGAACCAAGGCGTGGTGGCCGGCGGCAGCTATGGGGTGCGGTTGGCCGGCGTGGGCGGCGTGTTTGACAATGCGACGCTGGCCACCGTGTCCGGATCGTTGGGGGGTGTGTATTTCTCCGGGCAGTCCGCCAATTATAGTCATTTTATCAATGACGGTTTGGTGAGCGGCGGGGCGGATGCCGGGCTGCATGGCAGCGACGTGATGATCAGTAATGGCTCGGCGGGGGTGATTGAGGGCGGATCGGTCGGGGTGGAGCTGGGGATTGGCGCGGGACTGGTCAATGCCGGGTTGATCAGCGGCGCGATTGGCATTGCGGCGACCTATGGCGGCTCGGGTGGGGGCGTGGTGTCGCTGCTCGATGCCGGGACGATTATCGGCACCAACGGCATCGCGGTGTCGTTCAGTGCGGGCGAGGGCGGCACGCTGGGCTTGTTGGCGGGGGCGAGTTTTAGCGGGGTGTTGGATGGCGCGAATGCGACATTGGCGTTTGAGGGCAACAGCTTGAGCAGCTTTGCGCAGTTTGCCTCGGTGAACGGGTTTGCCGAGATTGCGGTGGCGGCGGGGGCGATTTGGGATTTTGCCGGCACGGTGACGTTGAATGCGAGTTTGGGGCTGGATAATCAAGGTGTGCTGGCGGAGACGCTAGGGCAGCAAGTGCTGATCGAGCATGGGCTGAGCGGTGCGGGCACGCTGATGCTGGGCGGGGGCGCGTTCGGGCTGGTTCGTGGTGCGGCGGCGGCGGCGCAGACCATCGCGTTTGGCGCGGGCGGTGGCATGCTGGCCCTGTTCGAGCCGCAATCCTTTGCCGCCACCATTGCCGGGTTTGCGCCGGGCGATACGATCGAGCTGGCGGGTTTGGCGCAGAATGCGGTGGTGACGGGCGTGATGGTCGGCTCGGTGTTGGAGCTGTCAGGCTCGGTGCCGACGGGCACGACGATTGCGTTTGATAATCCGCCGCCGGGGATTGCGTTGCAGCCGGTGGCGGGGCCAACCAAGACCTATGATATTGTGGTGCCGAGCAATGGCGGCGCGCCTTGCTTTGCCCAAGGCACGCGCTTGTTGACGCCGCAGGGGATGCGCCCGGTGGAGAGCCTGCGCAAGGGCGATTTGGTGATTACCCGTGCCGGTGCGATGCCAATTATTTGGCATGGGCGCAGGCGGGTGGATTGTGCGCGCCATCCGCAGCCTTCGAAAGTGTGGCCGGTTTGCGTTGAGCGCGATGCGTTTGGGCCGGGCTTGCCGATGCGCGCTGTGTGGCTCTCGCCCGATCATGCGCTGTTTGCCGAGGGCGCGCTGATCCCGGTGCAGTTTTTGCTCAATGGCGTCTCGATCCGCCAAGAGCCGGTCGCGACGGTGATTTATCATCATATTGAGCTTGAGCGGCACGATATTGTCTGGGCGGAGAATTTGCCAGCGGAGACCTATTTGGATTGCGGTAATCGGCATCAATTTGGCGGGCGTGGCGCGGTGCAGGCGTTGCACGCGGATTTTGCGCCGCCGGTTTGGGCGGCAAACCGCGCCTGCGCGCCCTTGGTAACGCAGGGACCGGCGGTGGTGGCGGCGCGCCGGCGTGCGCATACGATGTTGGTGGCGCAAGGCTATCGGGCTGAGCCCGCGCGCTTGATGCTGTTTGCCGGGGGCGAGGTGCTGCCGGTCGCGGCCTTGCCGGGGCGGTGGTATCGGGCGGCCATCCCGGCTTATGTTGAGGCGGTGACGTTGCGCTCAGTGGCGGCGGCGCCGGTCTGTGCGGACCCTTGGTCGGACGATCGGCGGTGCTTGGGCTTGGCGATTGAGGCGGTGACGTTGGATGATCGCCCCGTGGCGGCGGATGATCCTTGTTTTGGCGCGGGTTTTTACCCGCCGGAGCAAGGCGCGCGCGCGTGGTTTCGCTGGACCGACGGCGCGGGGACATTGCGCGTCAAGGGTGCGCGGGCGCTTGGCTTTCGGCTGCGTGGGGCGGCGTTGATGTGGCAGGCGCCGCCTTCTTTGCCGGTGCGGGCGATGCGGGGTTGAGCTTGGCGTTCAGAATCACTTGCTGCACGCCGCGTGCCGCTTGCTCAGCGGCGGCGGCGGCGACATCGCCCCAATAGGGCGCCATGTCGCTCGGTTTCAGCGCGTGTAATTGGCTGACTTTGCCGATGAAATGATGATTGCGGTCGCGCACCACCCAATCGAGCTCGACCAGATCGCGGCCCGGGGTTTGTGGGGTGACGCGGATATGGCCGGTCACCAGGAAATCCGCGCGGTCAGTATGGTGCGCCACCACGATGTTCAGCTTGGGCAGGGCGCGGCGGAAATCGAGAGCGAGGGCGTGGTCGCCATCGCCGGGGGCGCCGGTGACCACGACGAGCTTGACCCGGGCGGGGCGGTTTTCCAGCGAGGCCGGGTTGGAATGCTGCACTTGGGCGTTGATTTGCGCGAGGCGTTGGGCGAGCGGCGCGGCGGCCTGTTTGGCACTGGCTTGCAGGCTGGCTTGTGTGCCGGCGGCCCAATCGGCGGCGGCGAGCGGGGCGGCATGATAGTGGCCATAGGCTTTGCCGTTCGGGCCGATCAGGGTGAAATGCGGGATGATGGTTGCGCCGACCAGGCTGGCGGTGATGCGCAGGCGCCAATCGTTTTTATGCGCCGGGCGGGCGACGCAGGGCACGTTTTGATCCACCAGGGCGCTGGCCAGATCAGCGGCGTAGAGATGGGCTGCGTGGTCGCCCAGCATGGCGGTGCGCGGCGGTGGCACGATCAGTATCGGGGGCGGCGGGATGGCGAGCACCGCACCTTCGCGGCCCGGCTTGCCAAGGAAAGGTTGTGGCAAGGTGCCGCAACCGGCGAGCAGCAGGGTGAGGCCGAAGACGGCAAAACGGGTGAGGCGGCGCGGCGTGCGGATCATGGGGCGGGCCGGATGATCGAGATTTGATGGCCGCCGGGGCCGCTCGCTTCATGGGTGCGGCGGCGATGGGAGAAAAATCGCGCGGGATCGGCGTAGGTGTCGGCCCGCAGGATGGTGGTTTTTGCGCCGGCGCGGGTGAGGCGGGCGGCGCAATAGCCGGGCAGGTCGAACTGCCAATGGTTGGGTTTGACGCCGGGGCGGAAAAATTGCCGGTCGGGCGGGTGACCGGCGCAAACGGCCTCATGCAGATCGGTGCCGACTTCGTAGCTGGCTTGATGGATGCAGGGGCCGATCACCGCCTCGATGGTGCTCGCACCGAGCTGGCGCATCGCCGCGATGGTGGCTTCGAGCACGCCGAGCTGGGCGCCGCGCCAGCCGGCATGGGCGGCGCCGACGATGCGCCCGGCCTCGGCGCTGAACAGCACCGGCGCGCAATCGGCGGTGATGATGCCTAGCGCGAGGCCGGGGGTGGCGGTGACCAGCGCATCGGCCTGCGGGCGGGCCGACGGGTCGATCGGATGGGTGATGGCGATGGCGCGGTTGCCATGGACTTGCACCAGGCCGCTGAGGGCGGCGGGGTCGGCGCCGATGGCACGGGCGGCGCGGGCGCGGTTGGTCGCGACGTGATCGGGCGCATCAGCACCGTTCAGGCCGCAATTCAGGCTGGCATACGCGCCGGTGGAGACGCCGCCGATGCGGGTGAAAAACCCGTGCGGTGGGGCGAATTGATCGGCTGTGAGCGGGGTCGGGATGAGCGGCGCAGACATCATGCGGGGAATCCGGGTAAGGGCAGCAGATCGGCGGGGGCGAGGGCGAGGGCTTTGAACAGGCCGCCCATGGCCTCGGCGGCGGTGAGCCGACGGGTGGCGGCGAGCAGGGCGGCGGCTTGCGGCGCTGTGGCGTTGCGGCCCAAAGCGGCGGTGCGTTCGTGGATCCCCAACGCCGCGAGGAATTTGCCTTGCGCGATCGGCCCGGCGGTGGCGCAGCCTTGGGCGATGGCGCAGGCGCGCAGGGCGGCGAAATCGACATGGGCGGTGAGATCAGCCTGTCCGGGATCGGCCAGCGGGTCGGCGCGGATACCAGCGCGAATGGCTTGCAGCGTATCGCCGGGGCCACTGTCTAGCGGGCCGTAATCGATCAACAAGGCGGCACCGCCATGCTTGACCAAGCGCCGGGCGAGGGCTGCGGTGAAGGCGCGGGCGGCAACGTTGATTTCGCGAATAGCGCCGGGTTGGGTGTGTGCGGTGAGCGGGGCGAGCAGGCTGTGCTCGGCTTGGGTGATCGGCTGGTCATGCAGCGCACCAGCGCGCACATAGCGCTCCTGCCAAGCGTGGGGGGTTGCGGTGCGGATGAATTGGCGGATCGGCAGCGCATCCAAAAACTCATTGGCCAGCAGCAGGATCGGGCCATCGGGCACGCGATCGAGCGTGGCGTGCAGCTGGGCTTGGGGGAAGCGGGCGCGCAATTGGGCGCTGAAGCGCGGCGAGGTTTCGATGAAATGCACATTGAGGGCGGGGAGCATGGCGGGCAGCATGGCGCGGATGGCACGCAGCGCATCGGCCATCAGGGCGCCATCGCCAGGGCCGGCCTCGATCAGGTTGATCGGGGCGGGTTCGCCCATGGTGCGCCAGACCACGCCGCACCAGAGGCCGAGGATTTCGCCGAAAATTTGGGAGATTTGCGGCGACGTGGTGAAGTCGGTGAACGGATCATGGCTTGCGTAATAGAGCGCATTGGCGCGCGCCATGAAATGATCGAGCCGCTCGCTGGAGCCGGGTTCGAGCGTGGTGTGATCGGGTGCGAGAGGCTCGATGGGCGCTTGGGTCACGCGCGGATCAGGGAACGGGCGCATCAACGGGTGGGGGGAGCGAAACCGGGCCTTTGCGCTTGGCGTAGTACATCAGCCCGCCGCCGATGAAAATCATCGGGATCGAGAGAATTTGGCCCATGGTCAGGCCGAAAATCAGATAGCCGAGGAACCAATCGGGCTGGCGGAAACATTCGGCGGTGGTGCGCGCGATGCCGTAGCCGAGGATGAACACGCCAGCGATGAAGCCGGGATGGCGGCGCAGTTTTTCGCTGCGCGAGACAGTGATCATCACGATGAACAGCACGATGCCTTCGAGCAAAGCTTCGATCAGTTCTGAGGGATAGCGCGGAACATCCGAGCCGGATTGCGGATAGATCATTCGGATCGGGAACCAGGACGGGGCGGGGCGGCCCCAAAGCTCGCCATTGATGAAATTGGCGATGCGCCCGAGAAACAGGCCGATGGGCACCGGCACGGCGACGCGATCCGCGAAGCTGAGCATGTCGATGCCGTTGCGCCGCGCATAGAGCGCGATGGCGACCGAGACGCCGAGCAGCCCGCCATGAAAGCTCATGCCGCCATCCCACACCGCATAGGTGCGGTCCAGATGATGCAGGAAATAGACGGGTTGATAAAAAATAATGTAGCCGATGCGCCCGCCGAGCACGACGCCGAGTGTGGCCCAGGCGAGGAAATCATCGACTTGGGTCGCGGTGGCGATGGGCGGGGTTTCGCGCGCGGTATAGCGCATCAGGCGCCAGCCGATCAGCAGGGCGGTGATGTAGGCCAGCGCGTAGTAATGAATAGCGAAGGGGCCGATTTTTACCAAGATCGCATCGAAATGCGGCCAGACATAGACATGGTTCATCGGTACGGGTCCGTTTGGGTCAGGAATTCATGGATGTAGCGGGCAATGCCTGCTTCGAGCGTGGTGAAAGGTTTGGTGTAGCCGGTGGCGCGCAGGCGCGCGATATTGGCTTCGGTGAAGGATTGATATTGGCCGACAAGGCGGGTCGGCATGGGCACGAACTCGATGCGCTCGGCTTGTTGGTGTGCGGCGCAGACGGCGCGGGCGAGATCGAGATAGCTGCGGGCGGTGCCGGTGCCGACATTGAACAGGCCATTGGCTTTGTTGGCATCGAGCAAATGCAGGATGATGTCGATGACATCATCGATCCAGATGAAATCGCGCTGTTGCGCGCCATCGGCGATGGTCGGCCGGTCAGAGCGGAACAGGGTGATCGGCTTGCCGGCGCGCAGCTCGTCATGCTTGACTTTAACGACCGAAACCATCGGGCCTTTGTGATATTCGTTGGGGCCGTACACGTTGAAAAATTTAAGCCCGGCCCAGTGCGGCGGGGCTTTGCCGGCAGCGACTTGGGCGAGCGCCCAGAGATCGAACGCGTGTTTGGACCAGCCATAGAGGTTGAGCGGGGCGAAAGTGCGCAGCATGGCGGGCGGGGTGGCATCATCAAAGCCCATGCGGCCATCGCCATAAGTGGCGGCGGAGGAGGCGTAGAGGAAGGGGACGCCGTGATGGGCGCACCAATCCCAGAGAATTTGGCTGAGGGCGACATTGTTGCGCCAGACCAAATCGCCGTCACGCGCGGTGGTTTCGCTGATCGCGCCCAGATGAATAATGGCTTCGAGGGGCGGGTACGTGTCGAGAAAATCGACTAGATCATCAGGGTCGATCAGGCGGGTTGGCGGGTGGTGGCGCAGATTGCGCCATTTATCGCCCTCGCGCAGCCGATCGGCGAGCACGGTCTCGGTGCCGCGCGCCCAGAGAGCTGCGTGAAGATTCGAACCAATAAAGCCAGCGCCGCCGGTGACCAGGATCATCGGCGCGCTTATAGTGAGATGGATCCGATCCGTCATCAGGGCGCGGTCGGTTGCTGCGTTTATTGCCAAGGAAGTGATCAATGACCGAGAGACCGAAGTTTTTTGACGATTTGGCGGGTGTGGCCGGGGGGGCGCTGTCGGCGCTGAACGGGTTGCGTGATGAATTGACGGCGCTGGCGCGCGCCCGGGTTGATGAGGCGATTGCCCGGCTGGATCTGGTGCGGCGCGAGGAGTTTGACGCGATGGCGGAGCTGGCCAGGCGGGCGCGGGCGGAGGCGGAGGCGCTTTCGCTCCGGGTTGCGGCGCTGGAACAGCGATTTGCGGCAATGCCGGAGGCAATGACAACCGAGGTGGTGCCGCCTGAGACACCATCGCCAGACGTCGCTTAATCGCCGCACTTGATCGTGACGCTTGATCGCGATGCTTGGTCGCGACGCTTGGTCGCAACGGGGATAATTTTTCGAGCGCGACGCTGCGATTGGTAATCGAGCGTTAAGAATTTTCCGGTCTTATGTCGGTTGAACGCGACGCCGTGGGGCGGCGCGCAACCGGCGAGGGCAGGGCGATGGCGCAATTCGGAACGTCTTTGGGCGCGTTGGCGTTGATTTTGGCGCTATTGGCGGGGTTATCGGCGCTCGCCAAGCGGCTGTTGCCGCGTTGGGGGATCAAGCCAGGATCAGGCTTGTTGCCTGCCTCGGCGGCGGCGGGGCGCGCCCCCTCGGTGCGGCTTGATCCGCGCCGTAAATTGACGCTGGTGGCATTGGGCGGGATGCGGTTTGCGGTGCTGACCGGCGGGGCGAGCGATGTGTTGATTGCCTTGCCCGCATCCGATCCGGCGGCGGGAGACGCGCCATGAAGCGCGCCATGATGCGCGCCATGACGCGGGCCATGACGCGGGCTATGACGCCTTGGGGGGGGCGGCTCGCGTTGGCGTTGATCGGCGTGTTGGCGGTGCCTGCACTCGCGATGGCGGCGCCGCATGCGGGATTATTTGGCATGGCGCTGCGCAAGCCGGACGCGCCGGAGACCGCCCGGCTGGTGCAGCTGGTGGTGCTGATCGGGGTGATTGCGCTTGCGCCGAGCCTGTTGGTGATGCTGACGGCGTTTACCAGAATTGTGATTGTTTTGAGTATTTTGCGCAATGCTTTGGGCACCCAGACCACGCCGCCCAATTCGGTGTTGATCGGGCTTGCGCTGTTTTTGACCTATTTTGTGATGCAGCCGGTGCTGCATCAGGCTTGGCAAACCGGCCTCTTGCCGATGAGCCAGGGCACGATGGGCACGATGACCGGGTTGCAGCACGCCGCCGAGCCGTTTCGGCAGTTTTTGGCGACGAATGCGCGGCCAAGCGATATTCGGCTGTTTTTGGGGCTGGGCCATCTCAAGCCGCCGGCGCAGGTGATTGATACGCCGTGGCGGGCGCTGATCCCTGGATTCGTCATTGGTGAAATGCGCCGGGGCTTTGAAATGGGCTTTATGATTTATCTGCCGTTTCTGATTATTGACCTAGTTGTCTCCTCGATTTTGATGAGTTTGGGCATGATGATGCTGCCGCCGACATCGGTTTCGCTGCCGTTCAAATTGTTGTTTTTCGTGATGATTGATGGTTGGCACATGGTGTGCGGCAGTTTGGTGCAGAGCTTTCCGCTGATGCATTTTTAGGGAGGCTGCTTGACGGGGTGGGGGCAGGTTGATAGGAGAGCGGCATGGGACGCGGTCGGCCAGTGGGGCTGTGCCGCGCCTTTCACTTTATATGTAGTCGAGACACATGGCCAATATTGCATCGGCGCAGAAGCGCATTCGGCAAACCATCGTTCGCACCGCCCGCAACAAGGCGCGGCGTTCACGCGTGCATACTTTTGTCCGCAAGGTGGAAGAGGCGATCAGTGCGGGAAACCACGAAGCCGCCCAGCTCGCGCTCCGTGAGGCGCAGCCAGAAATGCAGCGCGCGGTGACCAAGGGCGTGCTGAAGGCGAACACGATCAGCCGGAAAATTTCGCGCCTGTCCGCCCGGGTGAAGGCGCTCGGCGTCTAATCGCGCCGCCCGGCTGGGTGATCAGCCGGGTTTTTCGTCGTTGCCGCAGATTGGGGCTTTTGCGTCGTGCGCAGTGCGGCACGTTCATAGGTGGCGACCAAAATACTCAAATGTTGGGGTGGACGGCCCTACGGCATCGGATGTGCCAAGATGGGGTCGGACTACCA
>NZ_BAABMR010000017.1:0-33807 GCF_054767495.1 Acidiphilium sp. MT5 | reverse complement strand
GCGACTATATCAATGCCATCCAGGTCTATCCCTGGTCCAAGGGCGCGCTCTACCAAGTCTATGCGGCGCCGGGCGAGATTACCGATATTGCGCTCCAGCGCGGCGAAACCCTGACGGGCTCAGGTCCAGTTGCCGCTGGTGATACCGTTCGTTGGATTATCGGCGACACCGAGAGCGGCACTGGTGCAAAACGCCGCGTTCATATTCTGGTTAAGCCCACCCAGGCAGGCCTGAATACCAACCTCGTGATCAACACTGATCGCCGCACCTATCATCTCGAACTTCACTCCGACCCAAAAACCTATATGGCGGCGGTGTCCTGGACATACCCGGAGGACGAACTCTTCGCGCTCCGCCGTCAGAACCAAGTCAGTGAAACTGCCGCGCCAATTATCGCGGGCGTAAACATCAACGCGCTGAATTTTCGATATCAGATCGAGGGCGCACATCCACCCTGGCGACCAATCCGCGCCTTCGATGACGGACGACAAGTATTCATCGAATTTCCGCCAGGCATTTCTGCGGGAGACATGCCGCCGCTATGGGTGATTGGCGCGCAGGGCGGCGCAGAACTGGTCAATTACCGCGTAGAGCAAAATTACATGGTGGTTGATCGTTTGTTCGCGGCGGCTGAATTGCGCCTTGGTGCCAAACACCAGCAGATTGTCCGCATCGTGCGCACCGATGGAGTGCCTCAGCCTTGAGCGATGGCACGAAAAATCCTGCCGAGGGTGGTGCTCCTACCGTCGATCCAGTTCGGCCACCGGACGCCATGCGGCTGCGATCAAGCCGCCCACCAGTGACCCGCCTGTCGCGGCGCGTGCTTCTGGCGTTGAGTGCCATCACCGCTATTGGCATTGGTGCCGCATTATTTTTCGCGCTCCAGCCGCATCATCGTCACGAAATGGGCGACAAAGTGAATTTCAGCACACCCGCCGCGCCGGATAGTCTTTCGGTCCTGCCAAAATCCTATGCGAATTTGCCGCACCACGCACCGCGTCTTGGCCCGCCGCTCCCGGGTGATCTGGGGCCGCCGATTGTTCATGCCGGGGTGGCCGCGCCGAATATTTCCGCCGTTGCATTACCCGCCGCCAACACAGCAAACAGCGGCGCAAAAAATCGGCAGCTTGTGCAGGAGCGAGAAGCCGCACGCAAAAGTCGGCTATTCGTGCCCACCGATGCCGCACAGGCGAAAACCTCGCTGGCAAATCGGAATTTTTCTGGCGGGGCCGCATCGCTTTCCACAGCGCGCGTATCTGGAGCAACAGGCGCGAATAACAGCGCAAATGCTTCGTTTGCAGCGCACAACTCGAGCGAATCTCCGGTCAGTGCGGAACGTCTTATGCCGCCCGCCAGCGCTGACATCCTGCAAGCAGGATCGGTCATTCCTGCCGCCTTGCTCACCGGCATTCGCTCCGATCTGCCCGGCCTCGTCACCGCCCAAGTCACCGAAAATGTCTATGATAGCCCGACCGGCACCATCCTCCTGATTCCGCAAGGCGCGCGCCTAATCGGTGCCTACAATTCTCAAATCGCCTTCGGCCAGTCGCGCGTGCAACTCGTCTGGACGCGACTGATTATGCCAGACGGCGCCTCCATCCTCCTCGACAACCAACCCGCCGCCGATCCCGCTGGTTATGCCGGTCTGCATGATCGCGTCGACAATCATTGGGGCATGCTGTTCAAAGCCGCGATTCTCTCCACCTTGCTCAGTGTTGGCACCGAAGTCGGCACCAGCACCAACAACGCGTTTTCATTGGCGCAGGCATTGCGCCAGGGAGCGTCCCAGAGTATCAACCAAGTCGGTGAACAAGTCGTCGGGCGGTCCCTCGGCATCCAACCAACTCTCACCATCCGCCCCGGCTATCCCGTCAGCGTCACGGTGACGCGCGACCTCGTTCTGGCGCCTTATCGGGGATGAGGTGCATAAACATGGAAAAACTAAAGCTCAGCGCTATCGAAGATGACAAACCGGTCAAACTGACCATTGAACTTCCCGCAAACGTCCATCGGGATCTCATCGCCTATGGCGACATTCTAGGCCGGGAAGCCGGGCTGCCTGCGATCCAACCCGCCAAATTGATTGGGCCAATGCTTGCCCGGTTCATGGCGACCGATCGGGCTTTTCTAAAAAGACGCGCTGGAGGGGATGTTTTGGTGAATCCCACCGCAACGGCAGAAATGAGGACAAAACATGCGCCAAATCCAGATGATTGCATGACTTCCGGCAGAGCCGATTCGTAGCTTTGCCGGTCAGACATCGCAAAGAATGACGCCACTCGGCGAACAATTGTGTATGATATGCGGTGGAGAGATCTCCAAATCAATCAGCGCAAAGAGGTTTCCAGGCAGTCCTTTCTGGTTTCCCAATCAGACATTACCGTGTCGAGTAAATTCGACCATTCCTTACCATGATCCGGGTAAAACGCGTGGCAAAGCTCATGACAAATTACATAGTCGATCAGCATCGGATTGGCACGGACCAAGTCCACGTTTAACACTAAGCGTCCATTCGGTGTGTAACTTCCCCAACGCTTCGACATTCGCCGAATGACGAGCGCGGGCCTAAGGAGACCTCGTCGGACAAACGGCGGGGCCATCGCGTCAAGACGCTCCCTGAATATTCCCCGGGCCATGATTGCATAGAAGGCCGTGATAAGGCGCCGGCAATGGGCCTGATCATCAAGTTGTCGCACTAGAACCTTAAGGCGTGATCCTTCAATTTGGACCCCAGGGTCATCGGCCAGTTCGATCGACAAACGGTACTGCTTACCCAGCAGTAAATGAGTTTCACCAGACACAAAATGGCGATCTGGCGTCACTGATGGGCGGGTGGCAATCCGATCTAGCTCGCGGAATATCCATCCACCCTTCCTTTTGACGCGTTCCTGTATCTTATCAAGAGTTTCGCCAGACGGAGCAAACACTACCACGGAACCTGATGGCTGAACCTCTATTCGAAGAACGCGTCGAGTGGTCCTCCGCAGAGCAGCAACGGTGCGCCGCTCGCCCCATCCCACCTCGATTTGCTCGCAATCGCTGGGGCCTGAAGCTGCTGGCGTCATTGCGCCAGTCTCACACGCGCTGAAGCGAGAACATCATCTACCACCGCGTCAAGAACCGCCGGATCGATTACAAGTTCACGTCGGCCAAGTAGTTCCTCGAAAAAAAAATCATCAATATCATTCCGGATAATATTCTCGACGTCACGGTCATTCTGCCAACCCACCTTGCAGCGCCTTTGGACGATGTTGCTTACTTTGAGTGCGATATCGGCAGCCAGCTCTGGGTCACCAACCCCAGCCTTTTCCAGATTGCGCCGCGCGAGACCCCAGAATGCCTGTGCATGGCTATCGTCGCGAAGGCGTGCGGGTGTCGGGTCCGTATCGTCTCGACGTTGCTGCACCTTGTCGCGAAATTCGCGGACCTTCGAGAGGTAGGTCATCTCGCTGATCCGTCCCTTGTGGAAATCAGCTATCGTGTCGCGTATGAGCTTTGAAAATTTTTCGAAGAAGATTGGGTCTTCATCCCATTTCTCCTCGATCGACCGGGTTATCTGGTGCGCGATCGTGTCAGCAATGGACGCTTCACTTTCGGTCTTCTCTTCCCGTCGGGCTTCAATCGCGATGTCGTCAAAAATATTCAACGGCTCCACCAGACGCACAACATCCCGGGCAACGACGTGACGATCGAGCAATTGCCGAATGCGCTTTTCAAAGTCGCGCCAATCGACCCTCTCCGCATAGCGAAGGCTTACCGAAGCGCGCAACGACGTGAAGCGGCCGAGATCGTCCTTCCAACGCTTGAGCAACTCAGGCTTCGTACTTTCCACAAAGCTCGGAGACGCAAGAGCGACGGTAAACGTGCGAGTGAACTCCGCCAGACGGCGATAGAATTCCACACGCACCTCTTCGTCAGCGAGGAGGCGCGCATAGGCCTCCGCGTCGAAAGTGTTTGAGACCGACTTGAACACGTCCAGGAGTGCCGCATGGGCGCCGGGCACCTTGTTCGCCTCATCGCGGATGGCCACGACGCTGCGCGCGATGTCCTCCTCGCTGAAGCCTTGAAGTGCGTCGTAGCTCGCGAGGGCCGCGCCGAGGCTCTTCAGCACCCCTGTGTAGTCGATAATGAATCCAAACGGCTTGTCCGGCGCTCCTTCTTCATCGAAGACCCGGTTCACGCGAGCGATGGCCTGCAGCAGCCCGTGCTCCTTGAGACGGCGTGCGATGTATAGAACCGTGTTTCGGGGCGCATCGAAGCCAGTAAGCAGCTTGTCCACGACAATGATGATGTCGGGCTCGCCTGGGCCTTTGAACTGCTCCACGATGGTCTTGTTGTACGCATCCTCCCCGCCATAGCGGGCCATCATCTTGCGCCAGAATGCGCGGACAACATCATCGTCGGACTCGTCGACTTCGTCTTCACTCTCCCGCATCTCAGGGGCAGAGATAATTACCTCCGCCGTCACCATGCCGAAGCTGTCAAAGAGTTTCTTGAGCTGGATCGCTGCCCGCTTGGACGGAGCCGCAAGCTGGCCCTTTAGACCCGTTCCTTTGAAGTTGTTCGAGAAGTGCTGACCCACATCGAAGGCGATCGATTGGAGCCGTGACTCAATACCCTCGATTTCGCGCGCCCGGCTCATCTTGCGCTTCAGGTCCGCCCTCTGCTTGTCGGACAGTCCGCGGGTGTGGACCTCAAACCAGCGGTCGATCTGGCCTTCGTCCACATCAGTCACAACCTCACGGCCTTCATAGAGCAAAGGCACAACGGCTTTGTCGCTGACGGCATCGCGCATCGAATAGGACGGCTGCACTAGGTCGCCGAATTTGGCGAAGGTGCTCTTTTCCTTCTTGGCAATCGGCGTGCCCGTGAAGGCAATAAAGCACGCGTTGGGGAGCACCTCCCGCATCCGTGCGTGAAGACTGTCGAGGTTTCCGTACTGGCTGCGATGGCTTTCATCGACCAGGACGAAGATGTCAGATGACCGATCAACGACACGCCGCTTGTTTAGCCCGGCACGGAATTTGTGGATCAGCGTGGTGACAACCGGCGTCTTCTCCTCGATCAGCGCAAGGAGATTCTCTCCGGTCGCCGCCCGTTTCGGCTCCTGGCCTGTCGCGCGGAAAGTCTTGGAGATTTGGTCGTCCAAGTCAGTTCTATCGGTCACGATCAAAATGCGCGCGAGCGGGTCTTTCATCGCGATCGCCTTGGCCAGCATCACCATCGTCAGGCTCTTGCCGGAGCCTTGGGTGTGCCAGACGACGCCCCCCCTTCGCTTACCGGTCTCGTCACGTTCTTCGGTTCGCTTCAGAAGGGATTCGATGGTCGCAATTTGCTGATAGCGGGCGACCTTCTTCTGCGGGCCATCGAACAACATGTAGCGGCGCACCAACCGCATAAAGCGTTCTGGCCTGCAGAGGCCAACGATGGTTTCGTCGAGCGGCGTTACGAAGCGGTGCTCCTCCATCAATCCATTGTGTCGCTTCATATGAGGCGCGAAATCGATGGCCACCCGCTTGCTCTCGACGCTATCCAGCGGCCTGTTGACGACATCAACGGCGAAGTCGGCGGGGTCCTCGCGTTCCTTCCATGCGCTCCACAGCTTCCGAGGCGTACCGACGGTGCCGTAGCGAGGATCGTGACTGTTGGCGGCGAGCAAGAGTTGCCCCGAATAGAACAGCGCGGGCACGCCCTCGCCGGTTTTCTGATTCCGGATTTGCTGACTGACACCCTGGTCCGACGATACGTGAGAGGCCTTCACCTCGATCACGCCAAGCGGGATGCCGTTGACGAATAGCACAAGATCAACACGGATCGTCGGCCCGCCCGCTTCGGTTACCGTGTATTCGCTCGTGACCTGAAATGTGTTGGCCCGCCAGTCCGACCAGTCAACGAACTTGAACGGCCATTCGCGCGACGTTGCCCCGATGGTTTGTGGAGGAGCGATGCCGAGCATGAGGTCATCGGTCATCCGCTCGTTGGCACGCACCACGCCCTCTGGAATGCGGTCAGCCAACCGTCGGACGGCGGCGTCAATATTGGCCTCGGAGAAAGGGTAGGCGCGTTCGTCGAGATAGATGCGATTGATCCGCGCCAGATCGGCCCGCAGCTGGGTTTCAAGGAACGGCAGCGCCCGCCGTCCATCACGCCACTGATCGGCCTCGGCGCGGGTGACATAGCGCCACCCGCAATTGATCAACGTGTTGAGTGCCTGAAGCTGTGCGCCACCGGCCTCGGATGTTGGGAACTGGGGTGATGTGTTCATCCTACTTTTCCAGCCACTACAGCTCGGATAAATGCGACCTTGAGTTTCCTCGCTTCCGCTGCTGGCATGTTCGATTTTGTAAACGCGGAGACCCGTGTCTCCCGGTTCGATTGCAGGTTTCTCTTGAATGCCTGCAGAGATGCATTTGTCCCAGCCGCTGCTATCGACTCGAACCGAAATTGGTGTCGCTTGTCCAAGCCGATGAAGGCACCGCCCGGATCGACCGTCCAGTGTCCAGGAAAGGCGAGCTTTTCCAGGGCGCGTCGCATTTCCAAAGCTGACTGGAACCGTTTGCCGGGGTCTGGATCGATCGCCTTCTTAATCACCCGGATGACCGCATTTGGAATATAGGGAGGAAAGTCAGAGGCAGCCAACAGCGTCCCCGCCGCAAGCGCGGCTTCATAGTTGGCCTGGCCAAGAAGATTGAACTTCGCCCGAAGGGCGCTGAGACCAGCAAGCAGGCGAAAGAGGGTTAGCCCGGTTTGCAGGATATCGGTGCGTGCTTCGATTCCATTGCCCGCGGTCGTCTCGGGCGCCGCGTGTAGGATGTAGCGCGCCGGCGCGGGCACGGGTTGACCATTATGGGAAATACCTACGATTCCGTAATCACCCAGCCTGGCTTGTCCGTCCTGACCTCTCAGAATGTTCTCCGGCTTGATATCGTTGTGAAAGAAGCTGCTGGCGTGCAGATGCTCCAACCCTTGAAGGGTATCGACGGTTGTCTTTATCGCCAGCGGCAGGGGAAGAAAATTGGCCGGATTCGCGAGAGTGGTGATTGGCCCATCAGGCAGAAAATCCATCGCAATGATCACTCGTCCATCGGTGAGCACATCGGCTTGATGAACCCGGACAAGATTGTTGTGGGTGAACGCGTGTCCGATCTGGGCCTCGCGCAACTGATTGACGACGGTGACCCCTGGCTTCAGGATTTTGATGGCGTATGTGTGATCTACGGCATGGTCTTTCGCCAACCACACCTCACCGAAATTGCCGCCGCCGATCATCTGCATCGGTTCATATTTGTTATGCAGCAAGGCTCCCGGGGCGATTGGGAGTGTGGTGGCGATGCCACTCATGGATTGGTCGCTCCCCACCATGCGGCAATGATCGCGTCGGCCATCTTGCCATCCCAGTAGCGGGTCGTCTGGCCGACGCGCGCTATGGCGTGCTCTTTGACTTGGGCGCTCCGTGTGGACAGCGACGCATAAATCTTCGTGACCACCGGCTTGTTGTGAAGCCCGCAATACAAGAGCAGTGCGGCTTCCTGATAGGACGCAACGCGCTTGGCGTTGTTGTCGCCTTGCGTGAACTCACCCTTTTTTATGACAACCCTGGTGATATCCGGGTGAGTGTGGAAGATCCGCTCGAACTCCCGATAGAGCCACGTTATCTGAGCGGCCTCGGTGGCACAGTCCGCAGGAAAACGCAGGCGGCTTTCCGAGTCCGCGTTGATGAGCGTAATAGGCGTGGTCGAGCCGTCGACCACGGCATAGCGCGGCGTGGTCGGATCACTCCTGAAGCCAAAAATCTTCATCGGAAATTGTCCCCAAGCAGTCTTTGACCCGTCAGCAGATTTTGCATCAGACCGCGCTTCTGGGTACGAAGCGTGGACGCTTGGTGCTCCAGAACAGACAACTCCTTATCGATCAATGCCAGCAGGTTGCCGACACTTCGCCGCGCATTGTCACTCATAATGAAAATCGGAAAATCTTCGATAAACTCGGCAGGGACACGCCGTTGACCCGCACTTCCTGTCATCTGCCGTTCGCCCGCGATGCGGAAGCTGCGTGTCAAAGTCACTTGGTGTAAATAGTTAACGTCTGCCGGATCATTCGGCCGCACGACATGGAACTCCGTCGTGCCGAAGCCCACGCCGTTGCTCAGGTCGTGCGCCAGCGCACCCTTGCCGTTCTCAAAGCATGGCGTGATCTTCGCGACCAAGACGTCGCCATTGATGAATTGCGTGTAGCCATTCCCCAATTCGCTCCGGACGCGGTCTGTCGTTGTTGTAAGAGCACCGGCCTCTGACACATCTTCCATCCCGACAAAGGAGACGATCGTGTTGGCTGCTACCTTTTCGTTCCGCGGGTTTACGGCCGCCAAATCACGTATAAATCCACGCTTCGCCCCAATTTCGAACAGCGCGCGCCCTACAATGCCGGTTTTGTATTTGCGCTTCGCATTGATCAGGCGCTCGGTCTGGCGGATCGCCCGGTCCCAAGCATCAAGGACGGCAACAACACGGCGCTGCTGGTCGAGTGACAACGGTACGGTCGGAATTTCGGCGAATTCATCGAAGTAGAGACGAAGACGATCTTCTGTAAGGCCATGGGAATATGCCCAAAACATGTGAATCATCCGAGTCGACTTGAACCAATGATAGGCAAAGCGGCTATCGATCCCGGGCTTTGGAGCCAAGACAACATAGGCGGGGCTGACGACGCCATCGGCAGTGGCCAGCCCACAAGCACCCTGCCACATGCGCATCATGTTGTAGGCAATGTCGCCTTTTCTCACCAGCAAGTGCTGGTCAGGCCGGAGTGCGGATTCAGTCCGCCGGTCAAGATCGTCGCGGAGCACGAGGCTGTCATTCATCGTCACGGACATGATAGGGAGACCGGGGCGGCCGGGCTCTTGCCTGTTACTGAAGAAGTCGCCAAGGCGAGGGCGTCCGCTCATGATGCACTCCCATCGCCGATGAGGCTGCTACGCCAAGCGGCGTATGACTGCCCATTGCCTTCGACACGCCAAGTCGTGCGGCCATTGTCGGCGCGACCGGCCACCGCGGCGCTCGCACCCGAGGGGCTGCCGAAGCTCGCGTCCTGTGCAAACCGATAGAGTTCGGCGTCCGCATCAGGCACGAGGACGCCAGCCTCAATCAGGGCTTTGCGCGCATCTTTGACGCTTTGCGGGATAGCATCACTTTCACGCCGGAGAGCAGTTGACCCAGCCAGAACCACGAATTCGCCGCCACGCTCCACGGCACGCGCCTTGGCCTTCTTGATATCCGCCATGAATGTCGGGGCGATTGGGGCAGTGCCTGACGGCGGGAGATCAACTCCAGCCGTCGGTTGCAACACATCAAACCCAAGCACGGGCAACAGGATCTCAATCTCGTCGAGCACCCGTTCCATGTCGGCGATCTCCGGTTCCGGAAGCCCTTTGAACGGTGGCTCGGTGCCGTTGACCAATTTGGCTCGGCCCGCACCGCGAATGGCCGCGATGATCCGGCTTTCCAGATAGCGCCCATGTGCCTTGGTGAGGTTCTCGTCCTTTGAGACGATCAGCACCGCGCGGGTGAAAAATTCTTTTGCCTCGTCCGCGTCATGCGCTGCGAGGCGAGTCTTCACCTGATCGCCCTCGCCGACATAGACCAACTGGCGCCCAGGCAAGTCCGGATCCGGTCCGACGAGGAGATAGATGCCCGTTCGCGCCGCCTCTTCTCTGCGGATGAGTTCGGGCAACGCCGTGCGCGACGCGACGGCCGCGCGCACCGAAGAGACGCCCAACTCCGCCGTGATCACGCCCGACGGCGTGCCGTCGGCGAGGTAGAGTTTCAATGTTCGGCCGCGACGGGCGGCCGCTCGGGAAGGAGCCTCAGACATTGATGCCCAGCTCCTTCAGATAGAAATTCATCTTCTCGCGCGTCTCGGCAAGCTGGCTTTCGAGATCACGGATCTCGTTCTGGACGGCTTGCAAATCAACCTCCGGCTCAGGCTCGAAGGTATCGACGTAGCGGGGAATATTCAGGTTGAACCCGTTCGCCTCGATCTCTTCGAAAGTTGCCTTGTGTGAGTAGCGCTCAAGCTCCGTCCGCATGCGGTAGGTGTCGATGATCTTGTCCACATCAGCTTCCCGCAACCGGTTCTGCTTCTTGCCCGGCTCGAAGTCGCGGCTCGCATCGATGAAGAGAATGTCGCGCTCATGCGACCGCAAGCCACCCGCCTCGCGCGCTTTGTCGAATACCATGATGCAAACGGGAATCCCGGTCGTCGGAAAGAGCTGCGCGGGCAGACCGACCACCGCATCGAGCATGTTGTCGCGGATGAGCTTCTCGCGAATTTTCCCTTCCGCCCCGGACCGGAACAGCACCCCATGCGGCGCTACCACAGCCATGCGGCCCGTGGTCGGCCGGGTGATCGCGAGCATATGGAGGATGAACGCATAGTCGCCACGGCTCTTGGGCGGCATATGGGGCGTGAAGCGCTTGTAAGGATCGGTCTTGGTCTCTTCGTCCCACCACTTGTCGAGGCTGAAGGGGGGATTGGCGACGACGACGTCGAACCGCATCAGGTGGTCGCTCTCAATCAGAGTCGGCGAATTCAGCGTGTCGCACCAATCGATCCGGGCGCCATCCTGCTTGTGGAGCAACATGTTTAGGCGTGCCAGCGAGCGCGTCTGGCCGTTTGATTCCTGACCAAACAGCTGAAAGTTTCCGTCTCCGACTTCTTCGCCGGCGCGCAATAGCAGTGAGCCCGAACCGCATGCAGGATCGCAAATGCGATCACCCGACTTCGGATGAGCGAGCTTCGCGACGACTTCGGAGACCTTGCGCGGCGTGAAGAACTCCCCCGCTTTCTTCCCGGCATCGGAAGCAAAGCGCTCGATCAGGAAGATGTACGCATCGCCCAGGATATCCTCCGAGGTGTCGCCAAGATCGAGCCCCGGCTTCGCGAAATCCTCCAACAGCGTCTTGAGCCTGCGGTTGCGATCTTTCGTCTGTCCGAGATTGGTTTCCGAGTTGAAGTCAATGGCTCGGAACAAGCCACCGAGCTTTCCTTCGTTGGCCTTTTCGATCGCATCGAGGACGATGTTGATCAGCTCTCCGATGTTGTCTCGGCCTCGCCGTTCGTAAAGGCTGTAGAAATCACCGAGGAAGCTTTCTTCAATTGTGTTGGTCTTGGCGTTCTTCAGCTCAACAGTTGGCACCTTGAAGCGTTCGCGATCCAGGCGGCGTTGGATGCGAACTTCATCACCACGATATTCCCGCCGAAACTCTTCGACGTGCTTGCGCCGCACATCGCTGATGTATTTCAGGAAGAGGGCAGTCAGTACGTAGTCCTTATACTGGGTTGCATCCACGGCGCCGCGGAACGTATCGCAGGCGCGCCAGACCGCCGAAAGAATGTCATCTTGCCGTAGAGCGGTCATTCTGGACTCCTGTGGGAATTGGGCTGCGCTTCAGCAGCGCGGATTGCACGCGCGACCGTCTCGCGGCCGAAAAACGATTTGAGGTCGAACAGCCTTTGAAGCCGCTTTCGCTCTTCCTCGAAGGAGAGCGCCAGGCCGACAATCAGAAGCTGCGATTGCATGGGCGGAACAGGAACCGGGGTCTTTTCCAGTGCGTCCTTGGGAAGGCGCGCAAGAGCGCTACCCTGCTTGCCACCGGCAAACACGGCTTGCGTGGCAGGAAGCTCCAAAAATGCGGCGAGGTATTGCGGGCTCACCTTTGCCCTGTCGGGCCTAACCAAATAAAGGTCGAGCGAGACGAATGCCCCGATAACCGCGCCGGTCGCGAGGCACACATCCGTCGCAGATCCACGCGCGCCGACAATCAAGTCGCCTTCCTCGATGGTCAGCGCACGAGCGACGGCAGGCACGTCGCCAGCAGCAAGCACGGGATGCCGGCCGGCCCTAAGGTCTGACAGATCGGACAATCGCACAAAGCGCGCAGAGCCATCTTTCATCTCGCGAACCGAGACCCCGGAAAGGACGCTGGCGATGTCTCTGAGTTCGAGCATTCCTCAAACTACAAAACTATAATTCGAGAGTCAAGTGGGTTCGAGAGCGTCTCAAGTCAGAAATTTGGTGACCGACCAAGCGGCGGCCCAGGAGCTGTCCTGGCGGCAAACTGCGGGAGCGTCGCGCGAATGGCGGATGCAGCGTCGCGATCCCGTCGGCCCTGGGGAATTCGCTTGAAGGCGCTAGCAGCGTCCTCGGGACGAGCTGCTCGAAGAGAGCCTGGTACAGGCGGGCGCGCCGAAACCCTGGCTTTGGGGGCGGCGAGCAGCGTCAGCGTGAGCATCTGCTGGGGGTGCCCTGGCTTAGATTGGGTTGGTGGGCCGCCGAACCGGCGACGCAGTATCCGGCGATATCCCGCCGATTTGATAGAACCTGCTCAGATTGCCGTCCACCGAAGGGCCTCCAAGCAAAAAAGGCCCCGAAGGACCGCTCTAACCCACTAATTTTCTTGGGAAAATCTGGAGCGGGCGATGGGATTCGAACCCACGACCCCAACCTTGGCAAGGCAGTCATCAAGCTACGCCAAGCTATCCCGTTCCCTGCCAAAATATGCTAATTATCTGAATTATATGATGATTTAAAATAGAACGAGTCCGAACCGTATCCGTTTGCCTCCGGCTTTGCCATTCCATCTGCTTACAAAGTGCTTACATTCTGCTGCAAACGTGGTAGTGTAAGCAAATACGAAAAGATGGTGATTGGACCATGAGCAAACTGACGAAACGGGCTGTCGATGCCCTCGTGCCTCCGGAAAAGGGGCAAGCTTTCCTATGGGATGGCGAGTTGCGCGGATTCGGCGTCCGCACCATCCCTTCCGGTCTAAAGACGTTCATCCTCCAGTATCGAAACGCGGAGGGTCGTAGCAGACGTATCGTCATCGGGCGCTATAAGGTGCTGACGGTCGAGCAAGCGCGCGACCAAGCCAAAATTAAACTCGGCGCCATTGCTGGCGGCGCGGACCCCGCCGAGCAGAACGTCGGTTCGCGGGACGCAATCACTGTCGCGGAACTGTGCGACTGGTATCTGAAGGAAGCTGAGTCCGGCCGCATCCTTGGGCGACGCAACCGCCCGATCAAGGCATCCACGCTCGCCATGGATCGTAGTCGTATCGAAACCCACATCAAGCCCTTGCTCGGCCGTCGGCAAGTCCGAGCGCTAAAGCTCGCCGATATCGAGGGCATGCAGTCGGATATCGCAGCGGGGAAGACGGCGAAGCCGCGTAGTGCTGGCCGCGGCGGCGCAACCACCGGCGGCGGCGGTGCCGCCGCGCGCACGGTTTCCACATTACAAAGTCTCTTCGCGCACGCGGCGCGCTTTGACATTATCCCCGCTAATCCAGCCAACGGCGTGCGCAAGCTGGCCGGAAAAAAGAAGGAGCGCCGTTTGAGCGTTGCCGAGATCCGAAAACTTGGGGAGGCGATGCGCATCGGCGAACTGAACGGTGAGCACCCAGTCGCGCTGGCCGCCGTGCGCTTCATACTTCTGACAGGTTTTCGGATTTCCGAAGCCCAAGGACTGAAGCGAGACTGGCTGCACGCAGATCAGGGCTACGTCCGTTTCCCCGATACAAAAAGTGACGGCCAAGTACGTGCGATCGGACCGGCAGCGGCACGGCTCGCGGCCAACCAACCAGTGCACAAAAGATCCCCATATATCTTTCCGTCCGACGTCGGAGACGGCCACTATACCGCGGCGAACGGTTGCCTCGCTCGGCTATGCGCGACCGCGAATATCGAAGGAGTGACACCTCACACGCTGCGCCATACCTTTGGCAGCGTCGCCGGCGATCTGGGCTTTTCCGAGCTAACGATCGCCGCTCTCCTCGGCCACGCCGCGAGAGGTGTTACTCAGGGGTATGTGCATATTGACGAAGCGCTCAAACTCGCCGTGACACGGACTTGCGCGGAAATCGATTCGTTGTTGGGCTCCGGCCAGGATGAAACATCCATGGCGAGGAAAGAACCCGCATGATTCTGGGCGGTCCCTTATCACACAGATTGACGGTTCTCACCCTGTTTGTCGCGCCACAATGCGGACGCGGTCAGCAGTGAGCAGCCAATCGGCTTCCCACCCTGTCCTTCGTGTCGCGAAAATCAACCAGTACGAAAAGGGTTTGCGATGCGGAGCTTGTTCTCGACAACCAGACCTTCGTGCATGTCTTCAGACCACAGGGTATTACAATCGGCCCGAAGCGCCGAGGCTGCGATCATCGCGTCATAGATCGAAAGTCTGTATCGCTCGGCAATCGCCAGCCCTAGGTCATGCACTTCTGCCGTCATTGGCTCGACCGATAGCAAAGCGCGCATCGTCGAGAGAAAAGTCCGCGTTTCAGGCCAAGACAAACCCATCTTGCGGCGCGAGACGTTGGCGAGTTCGTTTAGCACCTGCACACTGATTGTTCCTCCCGCAGCGGCGATCTGCTCGGCGCGATCAGCTTTCGCAGGATCGCCGGAGGCGAGATAGACGAGGACATTCGTATCGATGAAGCTACCGGGCATTGATCTCGTCCCGGTCCAACTTCCAATCTCCGGGCAGCCGCCCGCGGAAGGCGCGCAGCCGATGCAGGAGGTCTTCCGGCCTCGGCTTGCGTGCGACCGCAAAAGCCCTCAGATCCGCCAGATGAATTTCAATCTCGTCGCCTTCCTTAAGCTCTAGCGCCTCGACGACGGCCGCCGGCAGACGGACGGCCAAGCTGTTACCCCACTTTGCGACCTGCATGGCGATACTCTTAGATATACATTTTTGATCGTGTATATCATGATTGAAGTGATATCAAGAGTAAACCAAAGTCCGGCGGGTGCCGCCGTTGCCCGCAGATGACCCCAGACCAACGAAGAGCCTAAGCTAACCACAAGGCGCCACTGAGCTTCGAGAATTTCGCCGCCAAACTCCATAGCTAGAGCTTGATGACATTAAGCTGACGCATAGCCTGCATTGGCCAGATAATTTTTGCACTCTTGCGGCGTGAAGGTTCGAGGAGCGACCCGATGCGCCGCCAGGTTGCCTCCTTGGTGCGCTCTTCGGCTTTCCTAAGCAGGTGTTTGAACTTGGCGAAGACTTGCTCGATGGGATTCAGGTCGGGGCTATAGGGCGGCAGGAACAGAAGCCTGGCACCTTTGGCGCGAGTGGCGGCCCTAAGGGCGGGTTTTTTGTGGCTGGAAAGATTGTCCAGCACCAAAATGTCGCCCGGCTTGAGCGTCGGGCAAAGCTGCTCGTCGACCCAGGTGGTGAAACTGGCAGCGTTGATCGGCTGGTCGAACACGAAGGGCGCATCGATCCGATCGCAGCGCAGTGCTGCGATGAAAGTCATCGTTTTCCAGTGACCATAAGGCACATTGGCCTGCAGACGCTAGCGACTGGCGCCCAGCCGCGCAACGGTGCCATATTGGTTTTTACCCAGGTCTCGTCGACAAAAACCAAACGTGCGGGATCGATCCGCTTTTGATATTTCTGCCACCACTCGCGATGTCGAGCGACCTTTGGCCGTAGCTGCTCGGCCGGAAGAACGCTTTTTTTTAAAGCTGAGCCGCTTCTGATGAACCAAGCGCCAGACCTGAACATAATCGACTTCCACACCAAATTCGGCGAACAGCTCTGCGACAAGCCCGCGAAGCGTGAAGTCGCGCGCCGCCCGGGTAATCAGCCAGTCGTGCAACGCACCGGTTAACAAACGAGGCTTATGTCCACCGATTTGCGATGGCGCCACGCTGCCCGTCTCGCGCTGGCGGCGAACCCATTTGATCGCACTGCTGTTCGACACACCAAACCGTTCCGCCGCGGCCCGCGTCGACATGCCGCCAGTCAAAACCGCACCAACAACGCGCTCATGAAAGTCCATCGAATAGGGCTTTGCCATCCAATGCCGGCCTCCAAACCCAGCCATAAGCTCGAATCATAGTTCAAGCCGCGCCGGAAGCCCCTAATCGAATCTAAACCATGTCATCGTGCTCTAGCGGCGCCATGGCGCAATGCCGAGTTCCTTTTTGTCCCTCGTCAGAGAGGAGCAGCCGGCGCCGAGTAAGAACGCGATAAAGGCTTTCAACAGTGATGATGCCATTGAAAACAAGATGGTGCGCCGCCACCGCCACACGAGCTTTGAACTCCGCCCCGTGCTGCTTCCTCTTAACACCCATCTCTGGCTCATCTCTCGACCGGCCAGCCTTAGCTTAAACCTGACCAAATAACCTGAGCCGCCGCATTCCCCCGAGAAAACTGTGCGCGCAGAAATCACAAATCTTTTTAATATTTTCTTCTCAGAACATGGCTTAGTGCATTAAGGTCTCCACCTGCCAACAAGGGCGGCGCACATGCGCGAGTCTGTGAAGTTGGCTTGATTGATGGAGAACCGCTATGACTTTTGTAAGACCAACAAGTGAACTTATGACGGCCAACAATAGGAGTCATTCTCGGCAGAGTAGTGATTTGCAATGGAAACCAGGGCACGATCTTGAGGAGCGACGCTTCGACAATCTTGAGATCGAAATTGATAGCGCAAGCGAAACTTGCTGGTGTTTTATGCGCCCGAACGGAATCCCGACATATACACATGAATTAATGAATGACGTCAGCGAAATGCAGCATGCCGTTGCAAGTGCTTTCGCCATGTCGCCGACCGGTAGCCCAAATCCATTCTGTTGGTTTGTTATGGCATCTGCAATCCCCGGTATTTACAATCTTGGCGGCGACCTTGCGCATTTCGCAAAACGTATCCGAGAGGGTGACCTAGTGGCGCTTCGCCGATATGGTCATGTTGCCGTTGAAGCAATTCACCGCAACACAGTCGCTTTCAACGTTCCAATTATCACAATTGCGCTCGTTCAGGGTGATGCATTAGGCGGAGGCTTCGAGCATGCTTTATCCTTCGACGTAATCGTCGCGGAACGAAGTGCCAAGCTTGGGCTTCCTGAGATTCTGTTCAATCTCTTCCCCGGGATGGGGGCATATAGCTTCCTGTCCCGGCGGATGGATCGCGCGCGCGCCGAATCGATGATCTTATCTGGTCGCATTTACACGGCCGAAGAGCTATATGAGCTGGGGGTCATAGACGTGCTAGCGGAGGACGGCCAAGGCCAACAAACTGTCCAAAATTATATCGCGCGCCATAATCGTAAGTTCAATGCACATCGTGCCGTTTACCAAGCACGGCGCCGTGTCAATCCCGTGACCTTGGATGAGCTACGAGATGTCGTCGACATCTGGGCTGAAGCCGCTTTGAACCTGACCGAGGCTGATTTGCGTAAGATGGACCGGCTTCGCGCGGCACAAGATCGACGCCTAATGCCACGGCAGAATGCGAGTACCCTGATGATGGCTGCCGAATAGGTGTATTGCCAACTTAAGCTTTGTTTGCGCGGCGAGAGGAACTGAGGAGGGCGATTGCTTCGCTCGTCCTCCGCAGTTCTTCCTGTGCTCGGACTGACAGCTCAACTGCTATCCCTCGAAGTTCACTCCCACGTAGTCCGACGAATGGAATGCACAAGTCACGCAGTGCTTGGGCACCAATATTGGCGGTCGAGCTTCTTAGCGCATGAGCATAATCGCAGAAAGCCCGACTATCGCCACATTGCGCCGACTGCACTATCTTATCTAAAAGATTACTTGCATCCTGCAAAAAATCCATCAGAAGCTCATCGATAAAATCACTGTTACCAAGTAACTTCAAATTCGAAACGACTGTTTGGTCTAAGGCGCAAACATCTGCTGAGCGAAATTTGGGATGCTCTCGAAGAGCGATCACCGGCGTGGAAGCGGGCAAACTCACATTTTGGACGGCTGACCGCGCGGTGGACTCTATTGTCTTCAAAAATTGTGCTGGTTCGACTGGTTTAAGCAGGCAGCCGTCCATTCCCGCCTCCTGCCAACGGCCGTCAGATAGCGCCGCGGCATCTGCCGTGAGTCCAACGATGGGTAACCGACAATCACTAACCGACATTGCCCGGAACAACTTAGTGGCTTCTAGCCCATCCAATTCGGGCATATTGAAATCCATGATCACAATATCCAAAGAATCACCTTCACGGTCGAGGATATCGAGCGCCTGGTCACCATTTTCCGCCAATATAACATCGTGTCCGGCGGATTCCAAAATACGTGAGAACACGCGTCGATTAACTTGATTGTCGTCTACCATCAGAGCGCGAAAGCAACGCAGCGCTGTCTTCGAAGAGCCAGACTCGGTAGTTGTGGCTGAAGGTGCAGATTGAAATACAAAGCCCGGCATAAGTTTGGCCGACGTCAGGTGATTATCGGACACAGGTTCCGAGAAAGTCGCCGTTCCAACGACTTTAGCCTTAACAGTTAAACGAAACGTACTTCCCCTGCCGAGTGTGCTTTCTACTGTAATATCGCCACCTAAGAGCAGAGCAAGTTTGCGTGCGATTGCGAGGCCAAGACCAATTCCGCCAAAGGAACTCGAGATAGTCTGATTAGCTTGAGTAAAGTTCTCAAAAATGCGGAATTGGTCCTGAGGAGCTATTCCGATACCAGTATCGGAGACCGCAAACTTTAAGCAAATATCATCTTCCATAAGGTGCCGTTCTGCATCCACCGCTATCGTTATTCCACCCGTATCTGTGAATTTAACTGCGTTGCCAACCAGGTTAAGAAGAATATCTAGAAGATGCTGGCGACTCGCTCGAACACACCGCGGAAGATGTGGCATTATAAAGAGATTGAAGCTTAGGTTCTTCGCTTGCAACTGACCCTGAAACATACGACCAACGTCAATTAGCAATCCATGCAAATCAAATTCTTCTAATAAATTTTGCATTTGTCCGGCCTCAATTCTTGACAGGTCGAGCAAGTCACGAATTAAGGATTGTAGAGATTGAGATGCGACATTGATTGTTTCAACCATTTCCTTTTGTGCTGGATCAAGACGCTCAGAGTTTAGCAATGCAGCCATGCCGACAATCGCGGTGAGTGGCGTACGCAGCTCATGACTTACACTTGCCAGAAACAAACTTTTTGCCTTATTCGCCTCTTCAGCTGCTTTTGTTGCCTTTGAAAGCTTATGAATTAAAATTCCTGCATAGGATGGCAGCATGATCATTCCTATCATCAGACCTGCTGAGAGAAATATCTGATCGTGCCAAAATGGCGTTGTTGCAACGACTACGCTAAACGTGAACACAGCAACGAGTGCCGAAATCGCCAAAAATTCAATACCGAACCGGAAGCCATTGCCAAAAACAATCCAGAGATAGATTGGAAAAAAAAGTGCCGCGTAATGGCCGCCCAAATGCAGTTGGCAGGATAGAAAACTGCAATCGAGTAACAAGGCTATAAAGCGTCGGTTGCGGGATATATTAGGGTTAAAAAGAATATGTCCAAACAAGGCTATAGAAAACATAATAAAAATTGTCATCAAAATGAGTGCATTTACGTCGTTCTCAACCCTTTGTCCCAAAAGGAGAACAATCACGATTACTGCGCTAAACACAAGCCGGTTGAAGCTCATCTCGTGTTCACTATCGGGACGATTGCTTAAGCGACCCGCCACCCAATGGATTAGCATCATGATATAATGTTTTAGTTTAGCAATCATATCATTATCCGACAACGTTACAACGGGTGCTTATTCGGTCGTTTTCGTACGCGGTCAACCAGTCTGCGAAAACATCGACCGGCATTGGCTCACCAAAAAAGTAGCCTTGAACCTCATCGCATCCCTCGGCTAGCAAAAGCGCGGTCTGGTCAACCGTCTCAATGCCCTCTGCAACAACCCTAAGCTTTAGTATGTGGCCGAGATCAATAATTGTTCGAACGATCGCCAAATCGCTTCGATTGTTGGTAAGCCCCTGTATAAAAGACCGGTCAATCTTTAGGCGATCGAGAGGAAAATTACGAACGTAGCTGAGTGACGAATAACCTGTACCAAAATCATCCAGCGATAAGCTAATGCCCTGATTGCGCAGCTCATGGAGTTGTGACACGACATCCTCAGCATCACCTAGGACGATGCTTTCGGTGAGTTCGATGTCGAGCAGAGCTGGCGGAATACCGGCATCAGCGAGAGCAGCAGCAACTGCGGCACACACGGTCTTGCGGCGAAACTGAACAGGCGAAACGTTGACGGACATGCGGAGGTCGTAGCTCCCAACTGCCCGCCAAGCGGCCAACTGATTGCACGCTGATCTTAAGACCCACTCATTGATCGGGACAATCAGACCAGTTTCCTCGGCGAGGTTTAGAAAGCTACTTGGACGCAGCAATTCGTGACCGGGTCGCCGCCATCGGAGCAAAGCTTCTACACCAACCACAGAGCGACTCCGTAGATCTATCATTGGTTGGTAGTGCAATACAAACTCGTTTTTCGTGATTGCGGCGCGCAAGTCTGCTTCCAACTTTGCGCTCTTATCAGCCAACGGTCGCATATTTCTTGTGAAGAACTGCCAAACGTTACCCCCCATTTTTTTTGCTGAATACATCGCCTGATCAGAGTTCTCGAGCAACTCATCGGGCTCATTTCCATCCTGTGGCGATATGGTGATGCCGATGCTCGCGCCCAGTGAAAATGCCTCTTGTTGATTAAGCAGCGCAATGATACGCTCGGCTAACTGTGTAGCTTTAGCTGGAGACCCAATGTTGGGTTGTAGCACTGCGAATTCATCACCACCAATCCGTGCAATGGTATTACTTTCGTCGACAGCGTTCGAAAGCACTTCAGCAACCCGAATTAAGACGTCGTCGCCCCCGCCATGTCCATGCGTATCATTGATCGCTTTGAAACGATCCAAATCAATGAAATGTAGGGCAAATTGCCTGTCTCCACGTCGACCGCGCGCAAGTTCACGACGCAATTGATCGCGAAGTAACGTTCTATTAGGTAAGCCAGTCAAAGCATCATGATTAGCCATGTGCTGCAGACGCCTTTCAATGGCTCTGCGTTCGGTAATATCAACTGAGGTTGTTAAAACTCCGCTAACGATACCTCGACTGTTACGCAACGGGACCTTGCTAGTAAGAAGAACTTTTGTCTCTCCTGTTTGGGTTACAAGCTCTTCCTCGCGGGTTGGCAAGGATTGACCGGTCTCTAGCACCATCCTATCGAGCCGCCTACTCGAAGCGCCGCGTTCCGCCCCAAACAAAAGTTCGATTGGCCGGCCTGTAAGGTCTTCAGGCAATGCACCTGCAGATGTGGCCTGCGCAACGTTGACAAAGATACACATCCCATCGTGATCGGCAGCGCTGATCATGGCCGGCACAGTGTCAATTACTTGGGCTAGCGCTTCACGACTTTCACGCAAAAGTTGCTCTTGCGCGGTCAAACTGAGCTCCAGCCGACGTTCCAATTTTTCAGCACGCTGGACCAGTATTTGCTTTTGTGCCCGGAGCTTAAGTAGGTTCCGGGCCCTTGTGATAAACTCGCTGTGGTCGACGGGGCTTAGAAGGAAATCAGTCGCCCCAGCTTCCAACGACATCACACGAAACTGCCTATCTCCGTAGGCAGTAACTACGATTATTGGCACATCCGGATCGTTGTGACTAGAACGAATTTGTCTGATGAACTCGTCACCGGTCATTCCCGGCATTTTATAATCAGTTATGATTAAGTCAGCCGCAGTATGCCCAAGCCAGACCATGGCCTCCTGCGGATTCCCAAAAGACACGACATTGGCGTCGGGATTTAGCTTACGAGCGAGCCTAACGTATATTCGCCTGTTTGTGATGCTGTCGTCAACAATTAGGATAATCGGTGTTAGGATAGACGTCATGCTCTTTTTTAACCGACCTTACTGGGTTTGTAGCCAAATCTGCTGAGAACGCTATATTACATCCTCTCCTATAGCAACAATGCTATTGCCGTCGCCCTCTTGATTCACCCCACTCGATCGCGCGGCAGTCCAGACCATTATATGAGCCAAAGCGTCTGTTGAAGTGCACATCCAATTTTAAGGATCTTTCAGATAAACTGTTTAAATTTGCGATCCTTG
This sequence comes from Acidiphilium sp. MT5, assembly GCF_054767495.1. Classification (NCBI taxonomy): domain Bacteria; kingdom Pseudomonadati; phylum Pseudomonadota; class Alphaproteobacteria; order Acetobacterales; family Acidocellaceae; genus Acidiphilium; species Acidiphilium sp. MT5. The sequence continues at coordinate 11,865 of NZ_BAABMR010000017.1, read as the reverse complement.
AAGCGATGCCTCCCGATTGGTCAGAGGAATTCAGTGGACTCTTTTACGGCTACCACGACCTGGGCCGTTAAGCGACCTTGCCGATGACAATGACCACATACACCAGCAAGACCGTTTGGGTTGAACACCACCCCCGAAGTCTAGACTTGGAATGCCTGTCTCACAGCTCATCATGCTTACCCGGTATGGCCCGGGATAGCCATTGATCTTTGCGTCCCCGAGTATCCGTAGTTCCATTTCGCAGCTGATCCGGTAATAGCTTCCTGATCGGCATTATCAACCTGCTCGCCGCAGTTAACATCTAATTTTATAACCAACGGATATCAATTCGATACTCAGCCCTCCTTTCGTCCAAAAATCTGAAAGACAGCTTTTCAGTCACCGATCAAACTACTATGCAGGTGCGAAATCAGTCATTGAGGTAAGGATACGCTCACGCAAATCAGGTTCCTGAAATATGGCGGGAGACCGAAGCATATTAAATACCTCCACAAATAACTTATGAACGCTGGCATCACTTGCAGCAAGCCTGACAATACCAGCAGAAAACCGCAACCGCGCATCTAAGTCTGCCGGGCGAACGCCCCCGGTCTTCGGATAGGCAAAATCGGCGATTGAGGAAGACCAAGCTGGGGCTATAATTGACGGCAAAGCGGCGAAAAATGAGTCGTGAATTTCCCGGTGAGATTGACCGAGGAGATTCCGCAGCAACACCGCTTGCTGGGCTGCGACGCACATCCCTTGCCCATATACAGGATTAAAGCCACAAATTGTGTCACCTATTGGAAGTAGGCCGCTTGGAAAACGACCAAGGCGTTCGAAATGGCGCCACCGACTTCCACGTACAACGAAGTTCGAAAGGGGTTCGAGCAACTCAGCATTTTTGATCGCATCAAAGATTAATGGAGTTCGTAGCGCCTTGGCAAACCCAACAAAACCATCTGGGTCACTTGGCACCCTCTGTCCGTGTCGGGCAACAAGGGTGACCATCCAACGGCCGCCCTCGATTGGTATCAGCAGTGCCGAACGCCCATCGTCCGGAGGATTCGCCAGCACATAACTATATTTCCAATCAAAAGATGCTCCCTCCGGTATCTTATAGATCGCCGTAGTGTAAGCGATATCAATATCGATTTCGGTTTCCTCGGGGGGTTCCAGGCCCATAGTAGCAATCGCATCAAGAGTAAGTTTACTATGCCGCCCAGTCGCGTCGACGATCAAATCCGCATGCAAGATCTTACTTTCACCGCCTCGCTCTGCATAACTGACAGCAAAAACTCTTTCCGACTCAGATACAAAACGATCACACCGGCAGTTTTGCATAATCTTAACGTTAGGAAGTGCCGATACTCTTCGAGCCAACGTATTTTCAACTAATGGACGGGAAGCCGCATAAAACGTCATCCCGAAGTCGCGTCTCGGAAACGAACCAACTCGAGGCCAATTCATACTGCCGTCGAACTCGAGATTGAGTGGAACCGCACCGGCAGCACCTAAATCACGTTCGAAACCTGGAAATAAATCTTCTAAAGCACGCTGCGTACCGAGCAGAAGCACATGCGGTTGCTTACCGTGCGGGACGCCAGCCCTAGACATGGCACCTAAGGGTAAAGTATCCCGCTCCAATACGAAGACTTCAGAAAAATTTTCCGCAAGCGCTGCAGATGCGGCCAGCCCACCGATGCCGCTTCCTACAACAATCGCTCGCCTTTGATTAATTCCCATAAATTGTCGCACCCTCCCCTTACTCTCAACTCTTCCCAGCCTTCATGGTCTACCTTAGAGAATCAAATCATAAATTATCTGATCATATTTTGAAAGAATTAATTTTGTTCAACCTGGCTATGGATAGTAGTTAATCTGAAGTTTGAGGCGCGTGCCGCAATTTCACGACCTGCTTGCCAAGATACATCTTTCGGCTGGGGCCGGAGGTCAGATAGACCGAACGGACGAGCACCGGAGTTGTCAAGCCAAGGGCATTGACCGCAGAGGCGCCGTTCGACACACTGATTGTTCCTCCCGCAGCGGCGATCTGCTCGGCGCGATCAGCTTTCGCAGGATCGCCGGAGGCGAGATAGACGAGGACATTCGTATCGATGAAGCTACCGGGCATTGATCTCGTCCCGGTCCAACTTCCAATCTCCGGGCAGCCGCCCGCGGAAGGCGCGCAGCCGATGCAGGAGGTCTTCCGGCCTCGGCTTGCGTGCGACCGCAAAAGCCCTCAGATCCGCCAGATGAATTTCAATCTCGTCGCCTTCCTTAAGCTCTAGCGCCTCGACGACGGCCGCCGGCAGACGGACGGCCAAGCTGTTACCCCACTTTGCGACCTGCATGGCGATACTCTTAGATATACATTTTTGATCGTGTATATCATGATTGAAGTGATATCAAGAGTAAACCAAAGTCCGGCGGGTGCCGCCGTTGCCCGCAGATGACCCCAGACCAACGAAGAGCCTAAGCTAACCACAAGGCGCCACTGAGCTTCGAGAATTTCGCCGCCAAACTCCATAGCTAGCGGCGCCATGGTGCAATGCCGAGTTCCTTTTTGTCCCTCGTCAGAGAGGAGCAGCGGGCGCCGAGTAGGAACGCGATAAAGGCTTTCGACAGTGATGTGCCGCCATTGAGTACCAGATGGTGCCCAAGCGGCGCGGTGTAGAGAGTCGCCAGCGACCATACCACCCAAACATCTTTTTCAACCAAACAACTTTTTCAAGAAGATGGGCGGGACGGCCGGATCGGTCGGCCGCGACGCTCAGCGCATCGTGCCGACCGTGGACCGAAAGCTGGAGAAAGACGTCAGCCATACGCCGCCCTTCCGACGCTCTGCGCGAGCCACGTCGGAAGCTGCGGCGCGGCGGCAACCAGTTCGCCGAACACTCCGGGCGGCATCTTCTGCTTCAATGCCGTGAGCGCAGCTTCCGCCCTTTCGGGACCGAGCCAGGCCAGTGCCCGGATGGCCTCCCCCGCCGGACGATTGGCTAGGCCAGTTGCCACCGCGGCGCGTGCAGCTCTGACAGTTTTCAAGGAAGCCATCAAGAAAAGTCTGCATAAGCGAGAAAGCCTTCCCCTCCGACCGAGCCCCTCGCCTCGGCCTACCCCTTCTGAGCGGCGGCCCCGCAACATTCCCCGTAAAAGTGAGAGTGCAGATCGGTTTTTCCGTGACGGGTTCGATGTCGCGAGAGAGGCTCGCGGCGCCCGCCGCGGAGATGTGCGATGTCCCGATATGCTCAACGCACCCGCACCGGTCACGACCGGGCGGGACTCTATGCCGAAATCACTGACAAAATAATCGCTGAGCTGGAGGCTGGCCGGGCTCCATGGGTCCAGCCGTGGGGATCGGCGGCGGCGAAGGCCCCGCTCTCTATGCCCAGAAACGCCTCGACCCAGCGCTGCTACACCGGGATCAATGTATTGATTCTCTGGGGTGCTGTTATTGAGCACGGCTTTGCCGGGCAGAGCTGGCTGACCTTTCGCCAGGCGCTCAGCCTCGGCGGCCACGTGCGCAAGGGCGAGCGTGGCACAACAATCGTCTATGCTGACCGATTTACGCCGGATGATGAACGACAGCGCGCAGCCGAATTCGGCGAGGAAGCGCAAGCCATCCCGTTCTTGAAGCGCTTCACCGTGTTCAACACGGCGCAGTGCGAGGGGCTGCCAGATCAAATAGCGGCAACAGCGCCGCCGGTTGAAACCGATCTCGTTCTGCCGCAAGCGGAGGCATTGATCCGAGCAACCGGCGTGGATTTCCGGATCGGCGGTGAGCGGGCCTTCTACGATTATCGGCATGATTTCGTGCAGGTGCCACCGCCGCAAGCCTATTTCGAGCCGATCAATTGGCATCGGACCGCCCTTCATGAAATCAGCCATGCTAGCGGCCATCCCTCGCGCCTAAACCGCGACCTGACTGGCTCGTTCGGCTCGAAGAAATATGCGTTCGAAGAGCTGATCGCGGAGATTTCGGCCGCCTATTTATGTGCATCCCTGAGCATCGCCCCAACAGTGCGCCATGCCGATTATATCGGCGCCTGGCTTGAGGTGCTGCGCGAGGACAACCGAGCCATCGTGCGCGCCGCAAGCGCCGCGTCGAAAGCGGCCGACTACATCTTGGGGTTTCGACCCGAAATTGCCGGCGCGGCCACAGCCATATCAGCCCATGATGAGATGCAAGCCGCGTAATTTCTTTCACCTGCCTTGTTGAGCTTCGGCGGGAACACGGAACCGGAAAGCTACGTTTCCGCTTGTCATGGTTTCCGGCTTTCCTTTTGTCCGGCTCTCTGGTTTTCCGGCTACACGAAAATTCAGAGTGAAAGGACGGCGGAAATTTCGTGACGGTGCGATCGGTTGGGAGAGTGGCTTCCAGCGGCCCGTCGCGGAGAAAAATCATGGCCAGTGCCATTCAGAAAATCACGCTCAGCGCCTCGCGCGATATTCCATTCAATAAGTTGATCCTCAGCCAATCAAATGTCCGGCGGATCAAGGCTGGAATTTCGATCGAAGAGTTGGCGGAAGACATTGCCCGGCGCACATTGCTGCAAAGTTTGAGTGTACGTGCTGTTGTTGATGCCGACGGAACCGAAACCGGGATGTTCGAGGTGCCAGCCGGTGGACGGCGGTTTCGGGCGTTGGAATTGTTGGTCAAGCAAAAGCGTCTGGCCAAGACGGCGCCGGTTCCGTGCGTGGTGCGCGCGGGCGGGATCGCCGAGGAAGATTCGCTCGCGGAGAACGTCCAGCGCGTGGCTCTTCATCCACTCGACCAATTCCGCGCGTTTCAATCGCTGCGCGAGAAAGGGTTAGGCGACGAAGAAATCGCAGCGCGGTTCTTTGTGAATCCCAGTGTTGTGAAGCAGCGCCTGCGCCTTGCGGCAGTCTCACCCAAACTGCTCGATCTCTATGCTGAGGACGGCATGACGCTCGAACAATTGATGGCGTTTACTGTCAGCGGCGACCATGACCGCCAGGAACAGGTTTGGGAGTCTATGTCGCACGCCTATAACAAGGAACCTTACGCGATCCGCCGCCAGCTAACCGAGGGGGCAGTGCGCGCGAGCGATCGGCGCGCTTTGTTCGTCGGAATAGATGCCTATGAAGCTGCAGGCGGCATCATCATGCGCGATCTGTTCCAGCATGATGATGGGGGTTGGCTGCAGGACCCGGCATTGCTCGATCGGCTGGTAACCGAGAAGCTTCGCGCCGAAGCTGAAAATTTACGTGACGAAGGCTGGAGATGGATCGCCGTTGCGACGGAGTTTCGCTACGGCCATCACGCAGGTCTGCGCCGTCTGGTCGGCAATATCGTTGAACTCACCGAAGCGGAGCGCGCGAACCTTCAGGCGCTGCAGGCCGAGTATGCGACGCTGGAAGCCGATTATGCTGGCGTGGACGACTTGCCTCAGACGGTTGATCAGCGCCTTGGTGAAATCGAAGCCGCTATCGCGACGCTGGAGAACAGGCCGATCCAGTATGACCCTGCCGACATCGCACGGGCGGGCGTCTTCGTCAGCATCGATGGGCATGGCGTCTTGCGGATCGAGCGTGGCTTCGTGCGACCGGAGGATGAGGCTCCCGTCCAGCCTATTTCGGTTGACGGTGACGGCGAGGATGCGAACAATGTCGCGACAATTGAGGAACCAAGCGGCACTGAGGCAGTGGTCCAGCGCGCAGTAATCACCATTGGCGGCGCATCAGGTGCAGAACCAGAGACGACCGAGGAGGAGGACACGATCCGGCCGCTCTCGGATCGACTGGTGGCGGAACTCACCGCCCATCGCACCCTGGCGCTGCGCGACAGCGTGGCGAACGAGCCGCAATTGGCGTTTCTGGCGGTGCTGCATGCGCTCTGCCTCAGTGCCTTCTATCGCTATGCCGCATGCTCGTGCCTGGAGATTACGGCGAAGCAGACTGGCTTTTCGGCGCAGGCTCCGGATCTCACCGAGACCGCGTCCGCCCAGACGATCGATGCTCGTCATGCACAATGGGGCAAACAATTACCAGAGCAGCCCGCCGATCTCTGGGACGTGCTGATGGGCTTCGATTACGATAGCCAAGCGGCGTTGTTTGCTCATTGTGCGGCGCTGACCATCAATGTGGTGAAGGAACCATGGAACCGGCGGCCTGCGGCTTTGGCACATGGGGATCAACTCGCACGGGCCGTCAATCTCGACATGGTGGCTGCGGGCTGGAAACCGACGGAAGAAAACTATCTGGGCCGGGTGCCGAAGGTGCGGATTCTCGAAGCGGTGCGGGAGGGCAAAGGCGAGCCAGCCGCCCAGCTGATTGAGCATCTGAAAAAAGCGGAGATGGCCAGGGAGGCCGAACGGTTGCTTGACGGCACTGGCTGGCTGCCCGAGCCGTTACGCGTCATGGGCATGGATGCCGTCGACAGCCCAGCAACTCTGCCGGATGAGGGTGACCCCCTACCCGACTTTCTTGCGAGGGAGGAAGCTCAAGTTGATGCGGCCGACGATGCCAACCATGCAGATGGCGGCGCAATAAACCGCGACCCCCTGAATCCCACTGCTCAGGCGGTGGCTGCCGAGTAAAACTCACCAATGGCCCGGCGCGCAAAGCGTCGGGCCAAATCCATGAGGCGGAGCTATTTTAAAGCCGATTTAGGGATCAATTTGATGCCGGGCAGCGACTCAAAATGCCGATCACAGGTCAACAAATCGGCATCATGCGCCAGCGCAGTGGCATAGACGATGGCATCAGCGGTCGCCAAACGATGGCGCGCGCAAAGTTCCGCTGCGGATAGGGCGATGGCAGTATCCAGATCGGCGATCACGCAGGTTTCGGCAAACGCTATCACCTGATCCGCCTTGTCCTCGCCGACTTCGCGGGTCAACCATTTTGCCAGCTCGAGCTGCACAATCGTGGGCACCAACCATTGTTCACGGCTGGGCAATTCGCTGCCGACCCGCGCACCGGTCGGCGAGGCGATCAGCCATTCGATCCAGGCCGAGGTATCGACCAGCCGCATCAAACCCGATCCGTTCGATCCCGGTAGCCATCAGGCTTGGCACCTCGGGCGAGGCCAACGAGCGAATCGCGCTCCGGCACAGGTACTAGCAGCACGGCGGTTCCTTTCGGGATAAAGGCGAACTCCTGTCCGGCCTGCCAGTGCTGAGCCGCACGCACGGCTTTGGGGATCGAGATCTGGAATTTCGAGGATAGTTTTGCCGTGTCTTTGATGTGCATTACAAGACTCCGATCAATCTGCGTATCGTAAGATATTTAGTATCGGCAGGAGATTATTCCAATGGCGGCTTGGCGCGTCGTTGTGGTCATTCGTGACCTGTGATGTGCCTCCCGAAAGCAGACGTTCTCATGGTGTGAAGGCTTCTTACCCCATCGCCCTCCGCGACCGCCCAATCCACGATCGCTATATCTTGGTGACCGACAACGACCGTTACAGATTCAAAAATAGCTCAGTGCAGAAATCCCAGAAACGGGTGGAGAAAAGTCAGCCCTTGACCACACCATGAAACCCAAATCATAACCAAAAGGCAGGCCAAGTCTCGGTGGAATTCCCGGGTCACTTCTCAGCGGAAATCAACAAGTGCAATTTATTACTGACGGCCCTGACATCCCCGATGCACTTTTGCGGGCACACGAGGAAGGCAGCGTGGTGTTTTTCTGTGGGGCCGGCATTTCCTATCCCGCCGGCCTGCCGGGCTTCAAGGGGCTGGTGGAGAAAATCTATGAGCTAAACGGTACGGTGTTCTCGGACATCGAGCGCGAGGCTTTCGAGCGTGAGCAGTTCGACGCTACGCTCGACCTACTGGAGCGACGCCTGCCGGGGCAACGCCAAGACGTCCGCCGCGCGCTGGTGCAGGCGCTAAAACCGAAACTGCGTCGGAAGGGCGCTACCGATACGCAAGCAGCGCTCTTGCGCCTGGCGCGCAGCCGTGAAGGCGCGCTGCGGCTGATCACTACCAACTTCGATCGCGTATTCCACACGGCGGCTAAACGTACTGATCAGGCGTTTCAGGCTTATGCCGCGCCGATGCTACCGATCCCGAAGAACAGTCGCTGGAACGGGGTAATTTACCTGCACGGCTTGTTACCCGAAAAGGCGGATGACACAGCACTGAACCGTTTGGTGGTCACCAGTGGCGATTTCGGCCTAGCCTATCTAACGGAGCGCTGGGCTGCCCGCTTTGTGAGCGAGCTGTTCCGCAACTACGTCGTCTGCTTTGTCGGTTACAGCATCAACGACCCGGTGCTGAGGTACATGATGGATGCGCTGGCCGCCGACCGGATGCTAGGCGAAGTTACGCCGCAAGCCTGGGCGTTGGGTGACTGCGAGCCAGGGCAGGAGCACCGCAAGGCAATCGAGTGGGAAGCCAAGGGCGTCGCACCTATTCTGTACAACGTGCCCGCAGGCAGCCACGACCATTCGGCGTTGCATCAGACTTTGCAAGCCTGGGCTGACACCTATCGCGACGGCGTACAGGGCAAAGAAGCTATCGTCGTCAAACACGCTCTGGCCCGGCCACAGGACAGCACGATGCAAGACGATTTTGTCGGTCGGATGTTGTGGGCCTTATCGGATAAATCCGGCTTGCCTGCCAAACGCTTCGCTGACTTTAATCCCGTACCTTCACTGGACTGGCTGCTGGAATCCTTCACAGATGAACGCTTTGGGTACGGAGATTTGTCGCGCTTTGGCGTTCCGCCGCGCGATGACGTGGACGCCAAGTTGCGCTTCAGCTTGATTCGGCGGCCTGCACCCTATGATCGAGCGCAGTCCATGACGCTAGCGACCGGCGGTGCCGCCGGCAGCCAGTGGGATGACGTGATGCTTCATCTGGCACGCTGGCTCGTGCGCCACCTTAATGATCCGAGACTAGTAATCTGGATCGCACAGCGCGGCGGCCATTTGAACGATCGGTGGCCGTTTCTGATTGAAAATGCACTGAATGACTTTTCATCAAAGGAGCGTGAAGGCAAGACTGCCGAACTGGATACAATTCGCTCACAGGCACCCAATGCCATTCCTGGCCCCTTGATGCGTACGCTGTGGCACCTGCTGCTCAGCGGGCGGGTGAAATCATTGAGTCGCGATTCCGCCATCTACCGCTGGCTGGGCCGATTGAAACGAGAGCATTTGACTGCCACTCTGCGCCTCGAGTTGCGTGAGATACTCGCTCCCAAAGTGACCTTGAAGAAACCATTTCGCTGGGGCATGGAAGAGGCAAGCGCGGACGAACCTGCACGGTTGCGGCAACTGGTAGATTGGGAACTAGTGCTGGCTGACGATGGTGTGCAATCCGCCATACGCGACCTCGGCGGTGAGCACTGGGCATCTGCCCTACCGAACCTGCTAGAGGATTTTCAGCAATTGCTGCGTGATGCGCTGGACCTATTGCGCGAGCTAGGCGACGCCGACGACCGAAGCGATCGATCGCATTGGGATTTGCCGTCCATTACCCCGCACTGGCAGAACCGAGGCTTCCGTGACTGGGTGAGCCTGATCGAATTATTGCGGGATGCATGGCTGGCGGTTCGCAGAAGTAATAGTAATCGTGCTACGCGGATTGCCCAAGCTTGGTTCGAACTGCCCTATCCCACCTTCAAACGATTGGCCTTGTTTGCCGCCAGCCAAGATGACTGCATCCCGCATCGGCAGTGGGTGGATTGGGTGTTGGCTGATGGCGCATGGTGGTTGTGGTCCACAGATACGGGGCGGGAGGTGTTCAGACTGTTCGTTCTACAGGGGCGACGGTTAGCAAATATTGACCAGGAACGTCTGGAGGCAGCTATCTTGGCTGGCCCACCGCGCGAGATGTATCGGGATGATCTGGGGCTTGATCGGTGGCAAGATTTGATGGCCCACTCCGTCTGGCTGCATCTGGCCAAACTGAATGCATCAGGCCTCACTCTGGGAGCATCTGCGGCCGCCCGGTTAACAAAACTTTCCGCTACCAACCCGCAGTGGCAGTTGGCAACCAGCGAGCGCGATGAGTTCTCCCACTGGATGAGTGGCACTGGCGATCCTGACTACGAGGAAAGTCGGAACGTCGATATTGCCCCGCGAAAGTGGCGTGATCTTGTTCAATGGCTCACGAAGCCGCTGCCCGAGCGGCGACCAATCTACGAAGATACGTGGCGCGATGTCTGCCGCACCCGCTTTTTTCATAGTCTATATGCGCTTTGTGATCTGGCACAAGATGGCATATGGCCTGCTGACCGATGGAGAGAGGCACTTCAGACTTGGGCCGAAGAAGGCATGGTTTTGCGCTCCTGGCGCTACGCCGCGCCGCTGGTGAAAACCATGCCAGACGCCGTACTTCAGGAGATGGTTCACGCCGTCTCGTGGTGGATGGAAGCCACATCCAAGTCGATAAACCGCCACGAGGGTATCCTGCTGGTTCTGTGTTCTCGTGTGCTGGCGCTGCCGCTGGAAGCGGGGACAGGAATGAAGCTCAACGGCGAGCCGATTGACCAACCCGTCACAGAGGCCATCAACCATCCGGTTGGGCATGTCACGCAAGCACTGATCAATTTGTGGTTCAAACGGCAGCCGAACGACAACGATCTACTTCCAACAGACATCGCACCCTTCTTCACCCAAATCTGTGATGTTCAGGTGAATCGGTTCCGCAACGGCCGAGTGCTGCTGGGTTCGCATCTGATCGCCCTTTTCCGCGTGGATCGCCCGTGGACCGAACAGCATCTCCTGCCGCTATTCGCTTGGGATATGCCGACCGAAGCGAAGGCTGTGTGGGAAGGCTTCCTTTGGTCACCTCGCCTGTATCAGCCCTTGCTGACTGCCTTCAAACTTCAGTTTCTTGAGAGCGCAAACCATTACGTCGAACTTGGCGAGCACCGCGAGCAGTTTGCTGCCTTCTTAACGTATGCGTCATTGGGTCCGACCGAAGGGTATTCCGTGGATGAGTTTCGATCCGCGATAGGTGCACTGCCTCAAGAAGGGCTGGAACAATCCGCGCAGGCGCTCACCCAGGCGCTTGAGGGTGCCGCCGATCAACGTGAGGACTACTGGAAAAACCGAGTGCACCCGTTCTGGCAACAGGTCTGGCCCAAGTCCCGCGAACTAACCAGCCCCCGAATCGCCGAATGCTTGACCCGGCTAGTCATTGCTGCCCGAGGCGAGTTCCCGGCTGCCTTAGCTGCTGTGCAGCACTGGTTACAACCGATTGAGTACCCGGATTACGTCGAAAGTTTGCTGCACAAATCAGGTTTGTGCAGACGGTTCCCTGCGGAAGCATTGCAGCTACTCAATGCCGTGATTGCCGATCAACAGTGGGCGTCTCAGGAGTTGGGTAAATGCTTGGACGAGATTGCGGAAGCTGCGCCAAACCTTGCGCAAGTTGCCCATTACCTGAGGCTTCGAGAGCATTTGCGGAGGCGGGGGATATGAGTTGATGGTTCGGATTCGCGCAGCAACCCAACACAATCTTAAACTACGAGGAAGGCCCGCAGATTTTCAAGTACGTCGCGACCGCGAATGTCCGCAATCGAAACAGTGACGTTTAAACTGGAAAGACCGTCAGGGGCGACAAGCAAAAGGCGGCTTTCCTGAGGTTGGGGCCCACAGAGCAGCCAAGCCGCTGCCGGCCAGGTCCAGGCGTAGCAGGACCGGCAGCTTTGCGCCTCAATCCGGGTGTTGGCGTCCAACCGACCGAGTCTCGAAACCTTCCTTCTACTTAAGGGTGTATAACAAGGCAATTCTACGCGATATGGGTTGTCTCTTGAACCGAGACAACCCACGACCCCAACGTATCCATCCGGTCTGGGCCGCCTGCCGCTACGGGAAGAAGCCGCTCATAAGAGCGCTGCTATGAGCTGCTTCTTATTCGGAGGGTGTTGGTTGGATGGAGATCATCACGGGGTCTGAGCGTCGGC
>NZ_BAABMR010000016.1:0-46570 GCF_054767495.1 Acidiphilium sp. MT5 | reverse complement strand
TTTGATATGGATTCATGTTTCAGCCAATCAGATTCCTTGATTAAGGGAACTCGGATGCCCTTCACGGTTCATGCGGCGCGAAGTGTCGTCCGCAACACAATCATCCTGGCCCATAATATCGTGGTAGTGGTGGTCGTATTCGTGATCATGGGCGTGCATATGTCTTTGTATTCGCTCTTCGCGATCCCCGCCTTCGGCCTCTGGTTAATCGATGCCTTTGCAATTTCGCTTTTGTTTGGTGCGTTTTGTGCTCGGTTCCGGGATGTGCCACAGATTATCATGTCGGTGATGCAAATTGCTTTCTTCGTGACGCCAATCATGTGGTACGCTAAAATCCTCGAGAGCCATCCGGAAGCCGATCTGCTGATTCGGTTCAACCCGTTCTTTTATATTCTTGAGATTGTGAGAGGGCCACTTCTGGGTACACCCTTGGCACTTGATATAGTTCTGAAGGCATTGATCGTATCCGCCACTCTTATCATCGTCGCCGCCATCGGGTTCGCCCGGACGCGGGGTCGCATAGCTTATTGGGTATAACAATGGTCCATCTGACAGCTTTCAATATTTCAGTCGATTTTCCTCTTTATCATAGTGATAATCGATCGTTGAAAAAGACAATTCTGGGCAAAGCTTCGAATCGGTTCGCACAGGACCATAAAAACCGTCCTGTGGTTCAGGCACTACAAAATATCTCATTCACACTGAGATCTGGTGATCGCTTAGGTCTTGTAGGCTCAAACGGATCAGGCAAAACCACCTTGCTGCGCGCTTTGTCGGGGATCTATCAGCCAACGGCCGGATCGCTGTCGATGGAAGGTCGTCTCGTTTCCCTCTTGGATCCGGGTCAAGGTATGAACATGGATTTAACCGGGCGCGAAAACATTAGATTGCGTGGATATTTTCTTGGCCTTCCCCGCGCTGAAATCGACCATCTCGAGGCCGACGTAGAAGATTTCTCTGATCTGGCTCAATTCCTCGATCTGCCAGTTCGAAACTATTCCTCTGGTATGGTCGTTCGCTTGGCTTTTGCGATGGCAACAGCATTCCCCCCAGAACTTCTCCTCATGGACGAATGGATCCTAGCTGGCGATGCTGCCTTTATGGAAAAGGCAAAAATTAGGGTCGAGAGCATGGTGCGTCATGCGGATATCCTCATCTTGGCAAGTCATTCCGCACCGACTTTAGCAGAGTGGTGTAATCGGTTGATCTGGCTCGAGTCCGGAAAAATCAGAGCTGATGGCAAGCCGATGGACGTCCTAGGCAGATATCTGCCGGAACATCAGTTCCAAGAACTTGTTTTGGGTATAAATTCAGTGATCCCATTACCGTCTGCAACATAAATGATCGCAGCAGCTTGTGTTGCCCGCAAAGGGTAATATCCATGATTTTTGGCGTGAACTCATAAAGGGAATTCTATGACTGTTGCTTTAATCACAGGAATAACGGGGCAAGATGGGGCATATCTCAGCGAACTACTGCTAAGCAAAGGATATCAGGTAATTGGTGTCATGCGCCGTTCCGCGTCATCGGATGTGGTTGGCGAGCGGCTGCGCTGGCTCGGTGTGCTCGACAAAATAACATTGGTAGAAGGAAACTTGACTGATCTTGGTAGCTTAGTTCGGATTATGCAGGAGTATAAGCCAGATGAAGTTTACCATCTGGCAGCACAGAGTTTCGTGGCCACTTCATGGCAGCAGCCTTCGCTGACCGGCCTAGTGACTGGATTAGGCACGGCAACGATGCTTGAAGCTGTGAGGATCGCTCGACCGCAGGCGCGCTTCTATCAGGCTTCTTCCTCAGAGATGTTTGGAAAAGTCCAGGCGATACCGCAATCAGAGGGAACGCCATTTTATCCGCGTAGCCCCTATGCCGCCGCCAAACTCTACGCCCACTGGATGACCGTGAACTACCGCGAGAGCTTTGGCATGCACGCTTCCTCAGGCATTTTGTTCAACCATGAAAGCCCGCTGCGGGGGATCGAATTCGTCACCCGCCGGATCACCAACGGCGTCGCACGGATCAAGCTTGGACTTGAAGACCATCTGACCTTGGGTAACATTGCCGCCCAGCGCGATTGGGGCCATGCCCGCGATTATGTTCGCGCCATGTGGTTGATGCTGCAGCAAGATCGCCCTGACGATTACGTGATCGCGACGGGTCGCACCGCGAGCGTTGCCGCCTTTGCCGATATGGCCTTCGGCGTGGTTGGTCTGAAGGCTGCCGATTATATTCGTGCCGACACAAAATTAATGCGTCCCGCCGAAGTCGAATTGCTGCTCGGTGACCCCAGCAAAGCTGCCCGCGCCCTGGGTTGGAAGGCCGAGGTGACGCTCGAACAGCTCGCGACCGAAATGGTTGAGGCCGATTTAGATCGTCTCAAGAAGGGGATGTAGTGACTGCGCATATTCTGATCACCGGCGCGTCAGGGTTTGTTGGTCGGGCCCTGCTTTGCTGATTTTGCCCAGGCAGCTTCGACTTTGCGAGTGGTGAGGTCAATGTACCTCTGGTTCGCCAGTTGCTCCGTTGCGATTTTATCGAGCTTCCTGACGCGGCGTTGTGCTAAGTGGTGTAATGGGCGAGTTGGCGGTTGCTGGGTTGGATCATGGCTATGATCGCGGTGCTGTTCAGTTGGTTGAGCAGTACGGCCCTGGTTTGGTGGGATACCGGAAGGACCAACAAGTTGCAGGACCGGATCGCGACGTTGCAGGCCAATCATCGGACCTGGGTGAAGGCTGGAATGCTGGGTGCGCTGTGTACGTGCGACCCCGATCGTCGCCCTTGCATTCGGGTGAATGAGAGCGTAAGAAAATTCCAAAAGCATGCAGATTACTGGCTCATTCGTGGGTATTAAAGCGGCTCGCGCAGGCGGGTGTGACATATCGCCATCAAAGTTGATCCGGCGCGGTTCAGCAACACATTTCGTCCCAAGTTTAGCAACGGGTAGACTATTTCCAGGGGAGGAACCGGACACTTCATGCCACTGTCCGTCAGAATAAGGCAACAGGCTAAAATCGTCCTTCGGCCGTTAGCCCGACCGCTACTATATCGCCTTCATCTCCCCTTTGACCTTCTTCTACCGCGTATCGAGCAACTGGAGCAACGACTAAATACAACGCAGCCCCCAACGGCTTCACTTATACCCGTCCAATCGATTCAGGCTATACAGGGTACGGTGAGAAATTTAACCCGTTCTTGGATGCGGCAACAACAAGAGATGGCGAGCTTTTCCGCGATGACGGAGAAACGCCTCGCCGAGATTGAGCAGCGCACGGCAGCGATAGGGGAGACGCGACTGGTCGTGCCCCCCTACGTGGTGTAGGAGCGATATCCTGAGCAGCATTGGCTGCGTGTTCAGGCTGCCAGTTCTGGCATTCTGACGAGCGCAGTATCGCTCATTGGCGCGATGGTTTCCAGTGTCATGTATCGGGCGCGCTGTGTTGCCCATTCGTCGTTCTGTTCGAGCAAGAGCGCTCCGATGAGCCTGACGACGGCGGCCTCGTTGGGGAAGATGCCGACGACATCGGCGCGGCGTTTGATTTCACCGTTGAGCCGTTCTAGCGGGTTGGTGGAATGGATTTTGGCGCGGTGCTGGGCGGGGAAGTCCATGTAGGCGAGGACGTCGGTCTCGGCTTCGTCGAGCAGGCCGGCGAGCTTGGGTAGGCGCGGGCGCATCTGGTCTGCGACGGCGCGCCATTGGTTGTGGGCGCTCGCGGCATCGTCCTGGGCAAAGGCGGTGCCGACCCAAGCGGAGACCACACGCTTCTGGGTTTTGCCGGCATAGGCCAAGGCATTGCGCATGAAGTGGACGCGGCAACGCTGCCAGGTGGCGCTGAAGATTTTGCCAATTGCCGCCTTCAACCCTTCATGGGCGTCCGAGATCACCAGCTTCACGCCACGCAGGCCGCGCCTGGTCAGGCTGCGTAGAAAGTCCACCCAGAACGGCTCGGCCTCGCTATGGCCGGTGGTCATCCCGAGCACCTCGCGCCTGCCGTCGGCATTAACGCCGACGGCGACAATCACGGCCGCCGATACGATGCGGTGGTCGCGCCGGACTTTGATGTAGGTGGCGTCCAGCCAGACATATGGCCAGTCGCCCTCAATGGGGCGGGTCAGGAAGGCGTTCACCCGTTCGTCGATCTCGCCGCACAGGCGCGAAACCTGGCTTTTGCTGACACCTTCCATCCCCATGGCCTTCACCAGGTCATCGACGGAACGGGTAGAAATGCCTTGGATATAGGCTTCCTGGATCACAGCGGTGAGCGCCTTTTCGGCCATCCGGCGCGGCTCCAGAAAGGCCGGGAAATAGCTGCCGCGGCGTAGTTTGGGGATGCGCAGCTCAACCGTGCCGACGCGTGTCTCCCAGTCGCGGTCGCGGTAGCCGTTGCGCTGGTTTTGGCGATCGGCGCTGCGTTCGCCGGGGGCGGCGTTGCAGATCACCCCAGTCTCCAGCTGCATCAAGCGTTCAGCGGCAAAGCCGATCATCTCACGCAGAAAACTGGAATCAGAGGACTTCTCCAAAAGGCTGGAAAGAGCAATCTTGTCTTCGGTCATCGTGGTGGTTCCTTGGATTAGCGTTGAGAGTCGCAACCCAACTCTACCCAAAAATCGCCCCGGTGACCGCCAATCGGCCCGCCTCCGCCAGACTCTTGGCGGTCGCTACGGCAGGCCGATCAGCGGCCACCTACACCACAAGCTGGGACACGACCGACGCGACTGGCCATCACCGCTGAAAATCTTCTGACTACAGTGGAACAGCGTGTGGCTGCGGTAGAGAGTCAGTTGCAGGAAGAAACCGAGAGTCGTGCCAAGCGGGTAGATGACACGCTTCGCTTCTTGCTTGACCGCGTGGAGTTCGTCCGTCGTGAGTTGATGTTCGAGATTCGCTACAATGGAAGCATCGGCGCGCCCACGACGGTGCGGCCCAAGGCGCTGCAGCCTCATGTTCTTGAGCCGGACAAGGTCGCGGCCGCACGTGCCGCCGGATTGCTGCGTGTGAATCTCGGCTGCGGACACATCATGGCCGTTGATTATATCAATGTCGATATGCGAGATTTGCCTGGTGTCGACGTAGTGGCAGATGTCAGTAATCTACCTTTCGAGCCAGGAACGATTGACGAGATTGCCTCATCACACCTGATCGAACACTTTCCCCAGGAAGAGTTACGCCGACGCCTGCTGCCTTATTGGTACAGCCTATTGAAGCCCGGCGGAACCCTACGTGCCGTGATGCCCGACGGCGCCGCAATGCTTTCTGGCATTGCCGACGGCAGCTACAGCTTTTCTGACTTCCGCGAGGTGTTGTTCGGAGGCCAAGACTACGAAGGCGATTTCCATTTCAATTTGCTTACACCGGACAGCTTTCGCCAGCTGGTAGAGGAAGCTGGTTTCGAAGCCGTTGAGATTCCGGTCCAGGCACGCCGCAATGGCCGGTGCTTTGAGTTCGAATTGGTTGCTATGGTTCCCGTTCGGTAACGGAAACAAATGTCTAACATAACAAGGAAATAACCGTGATCGATGATATCTTCTACCCCGGGGTGCCGACAGCCGAATGGCAAATGCTGCTCGCCGAGCGCATGGCTCTCACGGGCCTACTTGCCCGGCTCAGGCCACGGCACGCACTGGAGATCGGTACCTATTACGGCGGCAGCCTCTCGCTTATCGCGCAGTTCGCCGAGCGTGTCTGGGCGGTCGACATCGACCCCGAGGTGCCAAACCGCTTCCGCGTGCCGCCAAATGCCGATCTGCGCATCGGCAACTCGGAAGGTCTTGTGGCTGGGATGCTCAACGAACTTGATGCAGCAGGGGTTGCGTTGAACTTCATTCTGATCGACGCCGACCATAGCGCCAATGGGGTTCGTCGCGACATTGAGACGGTGATCCACCGACCGACTCCGTTGCGGGAGCCTTGCTTTATCCTGATGCACGATAGCGGGAACCCGGAATGTCGCCGCGGCATCGCAACGGCGGACTGGGCTTCCTGCTCCTATGTCCATCATGTAGAATTGGATTTTGTCCCCGGTCAAATCATCGAACATGCCGTGCAGGATAACCGCAGCGAGGTATGGGGTGGACTTGCAATGGCTTATCTTTCGCCGCAGCCACGACAGCATCCCTTGGTGATCTCCTGTAGTTCGGCGACAAGCGTTGCTGCCCTGCATCGCTGTGCGGCGGACTTAAGCCTACTCGGACAGACCATCTAGCCGTGACGGAGATGCGGACTTCTGGATCGAGGCAGTTACTGATCGTCAGCAACTTGTATCCGCCGCATATTATCGGTGGCGCTGAGGTCGTCGCTCATCGCCAAGCGCTGCAGCTTCGCGATCGTGGCCATCGGGTGAGTGTTTTCGCCGGCTGGATCTCACCGCCTGAGGAGGTCGGGCGCCTTACCGTCGAGGAAGTAGATGGACTGCGCATCTACCGTACGCCGGTCGCCTCCTTCCATCCCAATGACAATTTCCATGATCCGGCCATTGCCACACGCTTCCAAGCGGTGTTGAGAGCTGAACAGCCGGATGTTGTGCATTTCCATAATTTGGCGGGCCTTGGCTTTTCCTTAATACCAATCGCCCACCGCCTTGGCCTGCCGAGTGTAGTCACCTTGCACGACCATGCCGGCTACTGTTTCCGCGCCACTGCCCTGCGCGAGGATGGGACGATCTGTGACGACGCAGAAGGATGTGCTATTACTTGCCTTGGTGCCGTCCAGCCGCGCGATGCAGGCCGCGCTCTGCCAATGCGGCTGCGCCGCGATTATGTCTCTTGGGCGCTTGGTCATGCCGACCGCCTCGTCTCACCGAGTGTCTATCTGGCTGATGCCTACCGGACCGCTAATGCCGTGGACCCAGCGCGACTCACTGTTATCTCGAACGGGATTGACCTTGCACCCTTCGACGGGATCGGCCCAAGGTCGGCGGATGACAGGGCTGGCAAAATCGTGCGCTTCTTCTGCGCAGCCTATCTGGGCATTCACAAGGGTATCCTGGAACTACTCCAGGCAGCCGCGCTGCTCACCGCGGAGCCTGATCTTGCAGGGCGATGGGCCTTGGCTATCGCCGGCGACGGCTTTTTGCGCCCGCAGGTCGAGGCAGAGATCTCGCAGGACAAGTTTGGCCACGCCGTGACCTACCTCGGACGTGTTCCCCGCTCTCGGATCATCGAGGAGCTGGCGGCTGCGGATGTGGTTGTACTACCCTCCCTCTGGCCGGAGAACGAGCCGGTAATTCTGCTGGAGGCGATCGCTGCCGGCCGGGCACAGCTCGCGACCGATATCGGCGGAATACCGCAGTTGGTGCAAGCCGGGGTAACCGGTGAACTGGTTCCACCAGCCGATGCAGCGGCACTTGCCGCCGCAATGGCGGCTTACATACGGAGTCCCGAGCGGGCGCATCGGCAGGGAGAGGCAAGCCGCACGCGCTGCTCCAGTGTCTCCGAATCGACGACGATTGACGCGCTCGAGGGTATATATGCTGGTCTCGCCAATAGTCCGTTGTCATTCGGACCCCGCGATCCCCTGATACTTTGTGCTGGGGACTGGCCGCTCCCGGAGGTCGCGGAGATCTGCAACCAGTTGTACCAGTTAGAGTCGTCGGAATGTCGTATCCGGCTTGTTTGGCACGGCTGGATTGAGTCCGAGGCTTGGCAGTATGCAGCACTGCTGTGGAACTGGAGTTCCGGTGCGGACCATGTTGCGATCCAGCGCGCCCTTCGGTCAGGTGTTTCGATCCTGGCACCGGCCGACTGCACCATGGCCGTGGGTCTGGAGGCAAGCTTTGGCGCCGCAGTAACCTACGACACCTTCCAGGAAGGTAAAATGGCACTCGCGCACGTGTCGCGCGAGAACCAGGCGCTTAAAAAGATTTGCCGCCGCACCCGACTTGCTGCGGACCTAATCGCCGCGAGCGCCCCAGCAATCCGCTACCATCTCCCGACGCCGAGCATTATAATTTGACCATACGCCCGCTTCACATCGTTATTTGTAACGAACGCCTGTTGCCACGTTTCGGTGTGGACCGCCTCCTACTCCTCCTGGGGAGAGGGCTACGCGATAGCAGTTACCGAATCACCTTTGTCTGTTTGCGCTGCGACCGGGAGGTCGTCCAGAGCGTCTCGCCCGAACTTCACATCTTAATGGAGCTCCAGCACCTCGATCTATACGGGGCGGAGCAGGCGGCTGCAGTCTGGTTGCGTGATCACTGGGTGGAACTCAACAGTGATGGCGGCCCTGCCCTCGTCGTCTCCGGCGGATGGCCCTTTTTCGGCATCGCGGATGTTTGCGCCGAGATTGGCGTGCCAAGCATCTTCATTGATGCCGGCGCCGTCCCGCATGACGGTATGCCGGATGAGGCTATACATATTCAGCGCGAGCTCCGGCGCGTGCGCGCTCTGACGCTGCCGCGTTTCAACCAGGTTCTACCGATCAGTGACTTCATCCGCGACACACAGACTCTACCGGATCGTGGTACCTCGCAAGGGGTGGAGACAGTGTTGCTTGGGGCCGACCATCTTGACACCCCTATGTTTCCACAGGCCGTGGGGAACGAGGCAGATGCGCGGGCGCTCGTGGTAGTGGACGAGCTGCTGACCGCTGGATGTAAGCCCATCATCTCTCTCGGGCGGTTCGAGCCGCATGGCTATAAGAATAGTGCAGCAGTCTTCGAGGTGCTTGCGGGAATCCTTCGACGAGAACCGAAAGCGCGGCTCCTACTCCTCGCCCGTGAGGAGGAACTCTTGCTGCCCGAGGCTTTACGGCATGCTGTGGTGCCGCTGGGGTTCATCAGCGATAAAACCCTCAGCACCATAATGATGCACTGCGCGGTTGGCTTGAGTGTCTCGCTCTGGGAGGGGTTTAACCTTCCGCTTGCCGAAATGCAGTGGCGCGGGCGCCCAGTGCTGGCCTTCAACCTGGGTGCCCATCCCGAGGTTACGGCCGATCCTTGGATGTTGTGCGGCAACTTGACCGAAATGGGAGATAAGGTGGTCTCGCTGCTGCGTGATGGCCTGCCGCCGCACATTCTAGCGGAAGATCGATTCGGCGCTTTCCGGGCACGTTTCCGCTGGAGCGACGTGATCGCACGTTACGTTAGAATTGTAGAAGGGTTGTCAGTAAAAACGGCTCGACCAGCTGCTGATCGGTCCCAATTCGCCCGCATAGTGCTCGTCGATTGCTCCTGCGCAGCCAGGGACCCGGCCAATCCCGGCGTCATCCGCGTGGTGCGCCGTACCTGCCACGAGTTGCAGCAAGACCCAGACCTGCTGCTGGTCTTCCTCCGGTGGGACTCCTGGCTCGGGAGTTATCGCTTCCTCACGGAGGAGGAGCAACACTTCCTTGCCTCCTATGGAGGTCCGACTGACGGCATCTCGCGGCTGTTCAGTTCCGCTGCCCAGGGCGCCAACTGGCCGGTTGAGAACGCATTGGCCCTGCTGCCTGGCGCTGGGATACCAATACTATTCCTGCCAGAGGTCGTTTTGGACGGCCAATTCCCCGAGCGGCTTGCCTGGGCTGTGGCCAACCACCTGCCTGTCGCGGCTATCCTCTACGACCTGATCCCTGTAACCCACATGCCGTTCTGCACGACTGAGGTCGTGCAGCAGTTCGGCGAGTACCTTGAGGTGCTCTCCTGTATCGATTGTCTCTGGGCGATCTCCGGCGAAAGCCTGCGCCAGTTTGAGCGCTATGTTAAACATCACGGGTTACCCCTCCCACCGGAACGGGACACTATTTGGCTGCCTGGTCAATTCGGTACAATATCACGTAATCCGGCTACCACTAAAACAGCGTCGACCGATGATCCTATCATTATTGTATGCATCAGTTCGATTGATCCACGCAAAAATCACCGCAGCCTCATAGAGGCATTTCGATCGCTGCTTACCCACCGTCCAGATCTTCCGCTGCGTTTAATTTTGGTCGGTCATCGTTTCGCTGGTGCGGAGGATCTAGTTGATTGGCTGGAAGCGCAGGTTCATGAGGAACCACGCATTAGCTGGAGCGGCCTGCTGTCTGATGCAGATTTGGCCGGGTTGCTCCAAAAGGCAGCTTTCACCGTATATCCCTCCCTTGTCGAAGGGTTTGGTTTACCTGTGTTGGAAAGCCTTTGGATGGGTTGTCCATGCTTATGCCATTCCGAAGGAGTCATGGCCGAACTAGCGGCGGATGGAGGATGCCTAACGGTCGATATGCGAGATGTGAGTATGATCGAATATGCTATCGAGCGCTTAGCGGAAGATACCGATTTTCGTCAGAAACTCGTTCTCGAAGCAGAAAGTCGAAATATTGATGATTGGTCTAGCTATGCACAAAAATTAGCCGCTCGCTTCAAAATAAGCGCAACCATATCAGATATTGATTGATAATATTCCTGTTGTTCGGGAGAGCCGTGAACTGGACCCTGCGGTGAGGACCAAGTTCGGGTGGGGTGCCCACGTCTTTCTCGTAAGCGCTGTTTCGCTGACCTTGTTGGCGTGAGGGTAACCGTTCGCTGCAGACCGTCTCTGGATTTTGTGAGTGTTGAGCGGGCGGTCAGGCGCTCTGGTTTATTGCCCAGGGGAGAAGTTCATTGATCCGGGTAGTGTTTATTTCCGCTGAGAACTTCTTTCTAACCGCGCCTTGGTATCACGGATGACCTGATCGGCTGCGGCCATGGCCGCTTCGAGATCGCTGTAATCAAAGGTGTGCCGGACGAACGCTGGCTCGGTCGGAACCGTCGTCACATCCGGCGGGATCGTCTGCTCAGGCGCCGGGGGCTCAAGCCTGGGTCGCCCCCTGCCGCGCCCCGGCTGTGGGCGGCGCGGTGGTGCGACATGGTCGCGCAATCGTTCGAGGCCAGCGAGCCCGAATAATTTCCGGCGAGCCCGGTGGCTGACATCGATCACGATCCCCGCGGTTTGGAACTCGTGGAGCAGGGCGGTAGCATTGTTGGTGGCCATGCCGAGCCGGGCCGCCAGGGTGGTGGCGGAGAGTAGTGGGGCTGCTGCGAGTAGATCAATCGCCAGTGCGGCCCGGCTGTTGCGTCGGCGATCACCGATGGCGGCACGGGCGGCCCGCCAGGCGCGTTCCAGATCGCGGAGCAGATCCAGCCCGTCTTCTGCCTCGCTTGCCAGGGCTTGCAGAAACAGTGCAATCCAGCGCGGGCGCCCAAAATCAACCTCGCTACTCAACGCGTGAGGTCCGGTCAGCGGCAATGGCGCGCGGATCAGGCGGGTTTTCTGCCAATACCGGATCAGGGCGCCGCGCAGGGGCGCGCGGGTGCCACCCTGATCCAGCCAGTGATGGGCGGCGTAGGCGGCTTGGAGCAAAATACCGCCTTGCGGCGGATGGGTCTCGATCGCCTGTAGTGCCTGCTGGATTTCCTGCTCCTGATCCAAATCCGGCGCGGTGATCCATTGGTGCAGATGCAAGGCGCTGCGCGCGGCCTCGAAGATCGTGCCGCGCTCGAAGGGGCTGAGATCCGGGTCCATCCGTAAGCGGAGTCCTTCCAGCAGGGCGGCGAGGTGCCAGGGATCGATCACCTGGCCATCGACGGCGGCTTGGCGGCGCACGGCGATCAGTCGGATGCGGTGCAAAAAGGCGGGGCGGAGCGGGTGGTGGGCGACGGTTTGGTCGAGCCGACCGATGGCGCTGGCGGCGCGTTCTAGGGCGCTGTTGGTGTCGATGGCGCTGGTGGGGGGCGCGGTATCGAAGAACATGATGGGTTTGACCAGCTTAGGGTTACACAGGAGCGGTTGGGATTGGGCACGGCATGGTGTGATTTGTCGGGGTAGCGCTGGTAATTATATCAGAGGGTTAAGCGTTTATATATCTAAAAATAGCCATAAAATTGAATTACCTTTTTTATTTTTCGGATATGGTTTTATGGCCTATGTATTTGTGATAAGGATAGTTGTCGATAATACATAAAACTGCTAGTTTTTCGCTCTCATCTTGTCGCAAAGCCCAGCCTGGTCGCCTCCCGCCTCCCGCCTCCCGCCTCCCGCCTCCCGCAGCGCCGTCATCTCACCATCAAGCCAAGATCGTATCTCGTCACCACGCCGGAGACCCGCTCAATGCCCGCCCCACTCGATGTCCCCCCGGCTCCCGATCCCAGCGCCGATACTGCGTCGCCACCACCTACCATCATCGCCGACGCAGTCCCGTCCGCGGTAGTGCCCGCACCCCGCGACGCCGCGACCCCTGCCGACATCATCGGTGACGCGGTTAGCATCTGGTTCGATGGCATCACCATGCCCGTGACGCTGACCGGTGACGGCTCCCTCGCGGCAGCTCGGCAGGCGGCTGCCGACTACGCAAGGCGCGCCAAAGCCGACAATACCCGTCGCGCGTATCGGGCCGCCGTTCACGCCTGGTGTAATTGGTGCGATCATCACCAGCTGTCGCCGCTCCCGGCCTCCGGCGCTGATGTCGCCGCCTTCCTCGCCGCTGAACGCGGGCGCGGCCTGACCCCCGAGACCCTGAAATTACGCCGCGCCGCCATCCGCTACCTGCATCGCGCAGCCAATCAGCCAGTGCCAACCGATGATGTCTGCGTATCGGACACGCTGGCCGGGATCCAACGCGAGGCCGCAGGGCGTGGCGAGATGCGGCGCAAGAAGGTCGCTGCCACTGCCCCGATCATCCGACGGCTGATCGCGCCGATCCAAGATGATCTGCGCGGCCTGCGCGACCGGGCCGTAATCCTGGTCGGATTTGCCGGTGCGCTGCGGCGATCCGAGTTGGCCGCCATCCAGATCGAACATCTTGAAGCGACCCCGCGCGGGATTCGAGTGATCCTCCCACAAACCAAAGGCGAGCAGACCCAGCCCGTCACCGTCCCGCTCCCCTACGGCGACACGGATCTATGCCCAGTTGCCGCCCTTGAGCGGTGGCAAGCGGCCGCGCAAATCAGCACCGGCCCGTTGTTCCGCCGCATTTGGTTGCCTCCCCAGCGTCGGGCCATCACCGCGCAGGCCGCGCCCCCAGCAATGCGGCTCGGCACCACTAGCCTCACCGCGCAGAGCATCGCGCTAATCGTGCAGCACCGGGCGATGCTCGCCGGGTTCGGTCAGCGTGATCTGGGGGGGCACAGCCTCAAGCGCGGCGCGCTGACCAGCGGTATGGAGGCCGGCGCCCATCCCGCGCGGCTCAAGCGGCTCGGTCGGCACAAATCGTATGCTATGCTTGGCGAATATTTGGAGTTTGGTGATCTGTTCGAAGGACATCCGCTCAATGGCATCCTGTAGCAATCGGCACACCCCGCATTCACGAAGACTGCGTCAGGACGGAGTAAAAATCGCGTCCGAAGCGGCCCAGCCGATGCGCCGCGAGGCTATCATCCGGCCCGCGTCGCGCCCACGCTCTGTTCGAGACGGCCGCGCCGGCGCGAGGCAGTTGACGCTGTTTCCGGAGGCCGTGACCCTCACCCGGATCCAGCCCGTTTTGAACGAGTGGCGCTACTATCAGATCGAGATCCAAGTTGATTTGTTCGGCACCATTATCCTGGTGCGACGCTGGGGGCGGATTGGCTATACGTGCCGGACACGGCTTGACCCGCATCGGGATTTTGGGAGTGCCCTAGATGCGCTGGCTACCCTCGCCCGCCGCAAACGTCAGCGCGGTTATCAGGATCAGCAGCCCGTCTGATTGAGGTGCGGCCTGGAGTCCGGGCAGTTATCCACAGAACTAGGGATAAGCCTGTGGATAAAGGGCCTGGACTTTCCAAACATAACGCACAACCCTAGAGAAATATTAAATTATTAATACACGTTTACCGCGAAAAATGATTAGGCTCTTCTTTGTGGCAATCGCGGTGCCAGGACCGTACCATTGATAATGAGGCCGTAGGGTTCGATTTGCGCCATCGATTCCTGCTCTCGCAGCTTGGCGACGTGGTTATGCTAATGCCGATCGAAACCGCGCCGATGCAGCGCGCGGAGGGCTGAACCACCATAGCCATAACAGCAACAAAAGGCTGTTTAATTTTATGGAGATCAGAACGGCATCATTTCCAAATTAACGTCGCCCACGTTTGCACCTCAGCGCAGGATCCCCCTCTGATCTAAAACGGCGAATCAAGAAGCGCGGCGGCCAAAGGGTTCGACAATCTTGTCAGATCTCGTGGACTCATGATCGTCTATCGCTTCTGATAAACGCGAACGTACTGACTCAACGATCAACTCAAGCGCACGCCCGTTTCCGGCCTTGAACCCTTCCTCGTATCCAGCTTTGTGGCCTAGCATATAGGCCTCTTCAAAAATAGCATCGAGGCGCGTCTTGATTTCTGGCGGGATAGAGACGGACATTGGAAACCTCCGGACGATTGAGATGTCGATTTATACTAAATTTTAAGAATAACACAATCAAAATTCAATAAATAAATATCTTATTTTATCTATAAAATATCAAAA
Organism: Acidiphilium sp. MT5; assembly: GCF_054767495.1. Lineage (NCBI taxonomy): Bacteria > Pseudomonadati > Pseudomonadota > Alphaproteobacteria > Acetobacterales > Acidocellaceae > Acidiphilium > Acidiphilium sp. MT5. The sequence goes on along the minus strand of NZ_BAABMR010000016.1, from coordinate 32,191 downwards.
ATAAGACAAATAAAGCTGATTGGTTTGTTTGCTACCAATGATCATAAAATCGAGAAGCCAAAGATCCACCAGCTATTCGAATAGATCCCCCGTTCTCTGGATAGTCCGAATGAGCCCTGTCTATATGTGCGACAATTGAGCGATCCGCCCAGGGCAGTCCCTCATAGTCTCGGCCTGATGGCTAACCCAAGTCGGCGATCGTTGCGGGTCGAGATGCTACCGGTTAACGCTGGCGAGCGGATTGTCAGATTCCACGCGATCTGGGGTTTTTCGCCGGCGTCCCGAGAATTTGCGGATCACACGGACGCGGATCAACCGGGTCGAGAGCCAGATGAACCGGGAAAAATTGATCGTTCCGACCTGCACCAGGAACGCGAATGCTCGAGCCGCACTCAACCCGCCGTGTCGCCGATTGACGCGTGATACGATTGTAGCGCTGTCGCCAAATGCGAGCATCACCGCGTAGCGTTCATCGGCAGCTGATTCCAACTCATAGACAAGGCCGATCCGGCGTAATGCGCCGGTGCCTTTAGTGTTGCGTACCCGCCCCAGCAGACTCATGCCCCGTCTGCGGAAAAACACCTCGATATAATCACCGACCTTGAAGGGCGGTAAATCAGGTGGCATCAAGACGCTGGCACCGTGCCGCGACAGATCATAAGTCTTGGTCGTGTGCCATGGTCCGGTATTAATGCGGATCCATACCGGCTCGCGGCGCACGGCGCGGGGGGTTGATCGCGTTTGTCTGCGCTCAGACAGTGCTCCGAGCACATTCATCAATGTGATGGTATCGAGGAATACCCAGAGGCCGACCAGTATCAGCGCGTCGCGAAGATTGGGCTCGGTGAGCAGGCGCCATGCCCCAAAGATCACCGACACAAAATTGACCAGCGTGATGATGTAAAATGGCCAGATTAAGCTGGAGACGAAATCCTCCTCAAGGAATTCGCCTTTTGGCGTGACCTTGAAGGTCGGTCGGTTTGGATGACGGATTACAGAAAACACCCCAAAGGCGAGAAAAATCGACTGTGCGGTCTCATAGACTTGCGAGAAGAACGGCCAGCGGACCTGCCCGTAAAAATACTGGCTGTTGATCAGAGTCGCCGCATAATATGGCGCGGCGAAAATCAGTAACTCGCGTGGAGTTGTCACCGCAACATTGATCCCGAAGAATAGAAAGGCAGGAGGCATGGTCAGTAGGATCATGCGCGCGATCGGGAACAGCCAGTAAAAGGCGAAATTCGTGAACATCAGCCGTTGCATGAACCGCAACCCGGGCTTCAGCCAGACATTTTCCAGAATGAAAATTTGCACCATGCCCTGTGCCCAACGGATCCGCTGTAGGATGAAGCCGCTGAACGTTTCCGGCTGTAAGCCTGAGACCATCGGCCGATTATAAAAGGCGGTTCGCCATCCCGCCGTCAGTGCCTTCACCGATGTTTCGGCATCTTCGGTGATGGTGCGTCCAGAAATCCCGCCGATTTCATCAAGCGTGGCGCGGCGCATCACGGCAGCTGAGCCGCAGAAAAACGCAGCTCCCCAAAAATCCAGGCCCGGCTGCATGACCGAGTAGAATAGCTCGTTTTCTGAGGGCATGTTGCGGAAGGTGCGCAGATTTCGCTCGATTGGGTCTGCCGTCACGAAATTATGAGGCGTTTGCAGGAGAAACAACCGAGGATCATCGAGGAAGAACCCAACGGTGCGCCGCAGGAAATCCTCGGTTGGCACATGGTCGCAATCAAGAACGAGGACCAGGTCGCCATTGATCGATGACAGGGCTGAATTGAGATTGCCGGCTTTGGCATGCTCGTTACGTGCGCGGGTGAGATACTGCGCGCCGAAGCGTGACGCGATATTTTTCAGCGTGGTCGCGCGTTCTCGAGCGGCAAGACCGGCGGCACCGGGCTGGGCGCATTTTGCATCGGTTCCACCATCATCGAGGATATAAACTGTCAGGCGATCCGCGGGGTATCGCATCTGCGTCGCGGCGATCACCGTGGTCTCCACGATCGATGGGTCTTCGTTGTAAGTGGGCACCAGCACATCGACCCTGGGAAGATGTTCCGGATCGTCGGGAAGCGCGCGCGGACGTCTTTGCAACGGCATAGCGTTAATAATCTGACCCAATAGACTGGACACGATGCCATGACCTTCGGCGGCTAAAAGCAGAAATGCCAAGAACACATCGATCCAACCATAGCCGTAAGGCATCGTGTTGTTGAAGCGCCAAGAAAAATAGCGTGCGGTCAGGATCACGGTCAGCAGGCTGACCAGGGTGCGCGCGTAGGGATTCCGATCCTTACGCCTATATCCGCCATCGATCCGATAAATAAGAAAGAGTGCGCTGATAATGGCGATCTGACTGATCACTAGGCTGATCCCAAGCACCGGGACCATACCAGCGGATACCACCAGCATCAGCAGCATCACGGCAGCTGTCTCCAGCAACTTGCCGCGAACACGCGGTTGATCGATTGGTGCTTCAGTCAATAAGGATGCCTCCCCGATCAAATCGGATCCGGCCGGTGAACGCCCCGATCCCGAACAAGAGCAGATTTTCCGCGTAGTAAGCTGATTTGCCCGGCAGGCTGCCATCACCATCGAGTGCGTGGCGCACCCGTGCAATCTGTTGGGTCAATGCGGGCTCAATGCCAAGCCGCTGCAGATAGGGAACCAGCGCGCCAGAAAATCCGGCGTTGGCGTTACCATGATATTTGCCGCTCGCCACGATCACGTTGATAGGCGGGACTGCTCTCTCCCTCATGATCCCGGCCATGCCGGTCAGATGCGCGAGAATCTCAGGCGCTCCTGGCATCGTCGGTGGGTTCATGCCGGCCCACAGATAGCAACGGATCGCATTATAGCTGCCGATTTTGGTGCCAGGATAGCCGGTCGGGTGTGATAGTGTTCCCGGCAGCCAAGACCAATCAGGGGCAAAGCCGTTAACAGTGGTCGCGCGGATCATTGGGACAACAGCGTCAGCCAGATCTGCCCAATCGCGATTTCCCGTCATGGTCGCCAGTCCCCGCGCGAGAAATAGCGGCGTGTAGCTCGGATTAACCAGAACCGGGCTCCGCCTGGGAAAATAATCAGCCCCGGGCAGCAAGACCCGACCGATCTGCGTGATGGCAGTCTCCTGCTCGATGATCGTGCGGACGAGGTCGATGGCCAAGGAGCCATAGTCATGCCGCTGCCAGCGCATACCCGCCAGAGCGATCGTATAGGCCAACCAAGAATCGGCATCGGCAGCCGAGTTGCTGCCAAGAACGCCCCAATGTTGCCCCGTCTGCCGCCCCCATTTCCAAGCCGGCAATTTACGACCGAGTTGGCCGCCAGCGAGATTGGTGTCAGTCCAGGAAAGAATTTTCTTGAACAGCGAGCGGTCATTATCGACGAGGCTGAAGAACAGGGCGTAAGCCTGCCCCTCGGAGGTGGTGATGCCGTCATTCTCGCTAAAATCGATCACTCGCCCTTGATGGTCGATGAACCGGTCGCGATACGCGTTCCACAAGGTGACCCACGACCAATCTGCAGCACTGTCAGCCATCTCGCCGGTGAGGCCATTGGTGGCCGCTATGGTCAATAGGAGGTGGCGTCTCAGCATCATCGCAATGGCAATGTCACGCCGAGCCCGACATAGGGATGGTAGCTTCCCGGGATGTTGGTGATCGCACCCAGCGTTCCGGAGAGTTGAAGTCGATGCGCGATATCGGTGCCCAGTCGCAGGCCGATCGTGCGGTTCCGGTAATTGGGGCCGCCGCCCATATCGAACTCCGGTCCGAATGTGAAGTGTGGTGCAATCTGGTATTGGGCATAGGACGTAAACCAGTAGCTGCGTAGGCCAGTCAGATAACCGCCATTGACCACCACGGACAATTTGGGTGCGATCGGCGCCATGACCCAGAGCGATGGTTCCAGAAACCCCCTACCCCCATGAACCGCGCCAGCTGGCAGATAGGGCGACAGGCTGGTGTTGGCATAGCCAGCGGCCAGAGACAGGTTGGTGTTTACCCCCGCGATTGAGAACGCATAGCCCAAACCAAGGCTAGCGGAGGGCTGTAGACCGGTGAACCGGGTATTGGACTGGGTGAAGCTGTAGCGGCTCACGCCGATGATCGGGGCCAGGAAAAATCCCTGGCCGAGACGACCTCCCCAAACGGGATCGATCAGCCCAAAATACCCATAGTCCGATGCACGGCTGGCCTGTGCGCCACCGATCAGCAGCGACTGCGCCACCGCGACGTCCGGTGCAGCGATAAGCACAAGCAGACCGGGCAGCAGGGTGAGCAGAACCGGTTGGATTCTGAGGGTAACCCGGCTCATGACGCGCCACCCGGTTTCTTGCCAGAGCTATTGCGTTCCGCATATCGCCGATTGAGCGCCTTACGGACCACAAGGACAGTCACCACCAATAGCGCTAGGAAGCCAAGCAGCGCGATGATGATGTTACGGGTGGCAAAATAGCCGATCCGACCGGCAACGCTCTCAACCTTGAGATTGGCGGGAGCGATCGCCAATGTCTTGGTACCCGGCTCGATCACTGCAACATGCCCGCCGAGCTGTGACCAGTGCGACCATCCAATTAGCGTATCCACGCCCGATTTAAGCGACGGCCCGGTTTGGGCCGCCACCACAATCGTCCCAAGCTTGCCCGACGGGATCATGGCGACATAGGTGGCGTCGTGCTTGCTGCTCACCGCGACCACCGGTCCAGTTGGCGGGATCGAACCGGACATCCCGCGGCTCGGGCGATCGGTAGCATTGTTGATATCGACCATAAGATGTGATGGCGCCGACGCGCTGGCGCCCGTGATAATGCCGGTCTTGGCGACAATGGCAGCAGGGATCGCGGCCAATTTGCCGATGATCACCGCCCCTTCGATCGGTGCACCGGGTTTGAGCATCCGCGCGTGTAACGTGATTCCGGAATCCGTCTGGGTGATCTTCGCCGCGAGCGTTGCTGCCGCGGACAGGACCGAGGGTGAATTGCCTGCGAGTAGTAGCCGATGCGGCAGGATCTGAGCATAGCTCAATTCAGCCAGATTATCCGGGATCAACCGCGAGCCACCAGCAATCCTGACCGTGCTATCGTCAAAGAGAGTGATTGGAATGCCCTTGCTATATCCCGCCGAGGTGCACTCGCCGCCATGCACGGGTTGGTGGCGCAACGTGCCACGGAAAACCAGCTCGTTCTTTCCTGGAACCAGGACGTGCGCCGGCACTGCAATCTTATAATCGGTATAGACCCCCCCGATTGATCGGTTAAGCGGAACATTGCCTACAAAAATACCGTTGACATAAACGCCAAGCAGATTGTCCGGCGCCCCACCTGCCCCGTAGACGAGATGCGCCGTAATCAGCGCGCGACCGCCCCAGTAATCGTTCCAGAACGTTATAGGGCCAAATTCCACGTTCGGCCCAACCAGGGTCGAGGTCAACGTATGCAGGTCGAGCAAGGACTGATCGAGGTTATCAGATGGCGTGGTCTTTTGATGATTGAGATAGGACGCGGTTGAAATCGTCGCACTGTTGGCATCGGGCCATGAGAATTGTCGGGTTCCGAGCAGCCGAGCGGCGACCATCACCGATTGCGGGGAGCCGCTAATCCGTATCAGCGTGCCACCATTCGCTGTCGGCTTTATGGCAATCTTGGCGTTGGTCGAATTCTTCGGGTTCGTCGATGATGGACTGGGCGCGAGAACAATTACTGCCCGCGAGGGCGGGTCCGCGATGTCAGATTGCTGACCGGTCAGCGGCACGACATCGATCTTCACCGGCACGTAATCATAAAGGCGAGCGATCCCTTGCGCAGCGGCGACGATAATATCCGGATGCTGGCGGGCCACCGCGTTATACAGGATTGTGACCCGCGCATCCTTCTGTAAGCTGTGTTTGTCGAAAATCCTACCGAGATCAGCCAGATTGCGAGTGATCGGGCGCGGCACCGACACGATGGTGACGGTCGAGAGCGGCGACAGACGCGTCCAGAGAGACGGTTCGTCAAACTTCTCGCAGATCTGACCCGTCGTCTGCACCACACGCAGCGTCACCACGTTATAGCCCGGCGTGAAGAACTTACCTGGAATCGTGATCGTCTGGTTAATCTCAGGCTGAGATCCATCTAGCGACAGCGTCGATGCAGGATTACCATTCACGCTCACCAGGATCGATGAACGTTTCTCCAACAGACTCGGGGAATTGATGCCACGCAGATGCAGCGTCACGCTGGTGAAGCTGCGGTCGTAAGGCTCGGGTATGGTAATCTGGGCCGAGGAGATTTCGTGTTGGAATGACAGCGCGCCACCCCCCTGAAACCAAGTGATGCGATGATGGATCGTCAGCTGGTCAGGCACCGGTAAGGGCGACATTTGAGCGTCGGCCTGCGAGAAAAACAGCAAAGCTGACATGATGGAAATCAACAGCAATAACAATTTTCGGCATATCGTGGAATTCAGGCAGTCATTTGATCGGCATGGGTTCAGAAAATCCAACACTGCTCGTGATATCATGCCTGCGCTTTCATACGTCGGGTGAAGCTGGATCGCTGACGCCGAATCGACCAGCTTGGTTGCTTGTAGAGAAACTCTATTGGTCGTTCAAATACTCCTATAAGAAAGTATGCTGATGTTTCCTGGCCCATAAACGGCCCCATATAGCCATTCGAATTCTGGGGCGATCTGTCGCGGATGGGTATGTGCTTGGCTGTTGAACCGTCGATCTGATCTGTGCCCCCTGTTGAAGGGGTGGCTGCGCCCAAGCAGCGTAACACCGAAGCCGAAAAGGCCGCAGTGAAGGATGGCAAGACGGCTGCCGAGATCTGGCTGGACGATCCTGCCAAGGCGCGGCCGACTGCCGATGGCAAACCGCAGGCAGACATTGCGATCCCAAGCTTTGGCTACAAAAGCAATATCTCGATTTGCGGCACGTTCGGCTTCATCCGCAAGGGCAAGACCACGGATGGTGCGCGCTACGACGGGCGCATGCTGCGCGATGTGGTGACAGGCGACAACACCGCTTCGGACGTCTGGGCGGATACCGCCTATCGCAGCCAGAGCAACGAACGATGGCTCAAGGCCCAGGGCCGGGTTAGCCGCATCCACCGCAGGAAGCCCAAGGGGCGCCCGATGCCGGAGAATGTCCGGCGCGGCAACGCCACCAAATCCAAGGTCCGCGCCCGGGTCGAGCATGTCTTCGCGCATCAGAAGGCGAAAATGGGCTTGTTCATTCGCACCATCGGCATCGCCCGTGCCGAGACCAAGATCACGTTGGCCAACCTCGCGTTCAACATGCAACGCCTGATCTTCCACGAGCGGCTGACCACGACAGGATAGCTGCGCCTAAAATCACCAAAAAACGCGGAAAAACTGAAGCATGAAGGCATAAACCCACTCGTTCCCGCGACTCCACGCCCGCAACACAACAAACCGCTCAAACCATCAGGTTGATGGAGGTGCCCAGGTCGCTACCACATCCTCCGCCGACCGCCCCAAACCGAGAAGTCGCTTGTGTTTTACGCCGGCACGTGCATGGGGTTTAATTTTTGACGCTATTTGACGTCAACAGACCGGAGTAGAGCCATAATTTTTTTCTTAATATCATCGGGCGCTGCTTGAAATTTTTTCATGAAAACAATGTGTCCAGAGGCAAAGGCCGGTTCAACCACTTCTGTGCCTTCGGAAAATATATTTTGCTGAAGAACGGCATTAATTTCGCTATAGCGTTTTTTAGCCGGAAAATTAATGCCGGCTTCCCAAAATGATACGGTGGCTCGCGTTACGCCGAGTAAATAAGCGACATCCGCTTGGTTGAGACCGACTTGCATCCTCGCTTTTCGAAAGCGATCTGTCCACGAGTCTTCTGAGGATATTTTGAGAGTTTCACCCGAGCGCCGCTTGTGTTTTTTCTGTCCCACGTAAACATCCCTGATCAAAAAATTGAGACATGGGTTCTTGTTCGGTGTTCTATTTCTGGTTGTAGAAATTGCCTCGGACTGCCTCCCTCCGATTCAATGATCATGACGGTGTCAGGCGACGAGATCAAGATGCATTAAGGTGGGCGGCTCTCCGAGACTCGCTGACATCCTTCCCGCCTTGAAGGTTGGATATTATTGTTTATCGTAATATTTTGCTTCAAACGAGCACGTATGGCGTTTGCCGACAAGGGGCGACCGAAAAAATAGCCTTGCACGAAAGAAACGCCCTGTTGGGTAACGAAATCAAGTTGGCCCTGGGTTTCGACCCCTTCGGCCGTAACAAGAAGATTCAGGGCCGTCGCCATACCCATAATGGCCTCGAATACCGGCTGGCGGTCATCGCGACTTCGCACGGTTGATATGAATTCTTTGTCGATTTTGAGAAAATCGAAGCGAAACGTATTCAGATACGATAGTGAGGAATAACCCACCCCAAAATCATCCAGAACGAGACTGACACCCAACCCTCTCAGGTCCTGCAGGGTCCGTATGTTTGCTTCATGATTGGCGACCAGAACGGACTCAGTCACCTCGAGTTTTAACCGTTTCGCCGGCAGCCCCGATACCCGCAAGGCTTCCTTAACCACCGATACAAAGCCTCCAGGCTCCAATTGGCGCGGCGAAACATTGACCGAGACCATCACTGAGTCTGGCCACTCGAGAGCCGCCACACAGGCACGATGCAAAACCCACGTGCCGAGTTCACGAATAAGACCACTTTCTTCCGCGATGGGAATGAACTGGGTTGGTGAGATGAGGCCGCGATCTGGATGACGCCAGCGAAGGAGAGTTTCGACGCCCACAATCTGTTGGTCTGATAGCTGCACGATGGGCTGAAACATCAGTTCAAACTGGTTGCGCTCCAACGAGATCTTGAGTTCCCGCCGTATATTGCCTCTCAACTCGAATGCATTCTGCATCTGCGGTTGAAATAGCTGATAGCTGCCTCGGTTCGATTTTTTTACCTCGTGCAGCGCGAGATCTGCCTGCCGGTAAAGATCCTTAGGGGTGCTATCGGGCGTTGAGATCGCGATGCCGATCGACACGGTGCACGACAACATATGCTCGTCGAGTTCAATCGGGTTTTGGATCGCGGCAATAACCCGATCGGCGAACGCCATTACACCCTTCAAGTTCCGGATCCCGGTCAGCATAACGACGAATTCATCGCCACCGGTCCGCGCGAGAATGTCTGTTTCCCGCAGACACGACTTCAAACGGGTTGCAATCTCGATGAGGATGCTGTCGCCAACGGTATGGCCATAAGTATCGTTGATTTCCTTGAAAAAATCGACGTCGACAAAAAGCAGTGCAACCGAGTCCACTGGATTTTGTTGTGATAGGTGAATTTCAAGTTGCTTGACCTGTGTCTCACGGGTGACAGCACCCGTCATCATGTCATGCGTGGCAGCATATCGTAGCTGCTGTTGTGCTGCACGGCGCTCGGTAATATCCCGCATGAAGAGAGAGATTTCATCGTCGTTATTAACGATGGCTACCTCTAGCCATAGATCAGTAGGGGGCCAGAAAATCTCCATCGGCCGACTTGTCTCGTTTTTGAGAGCTTTGCCCACCGTGCACCTGATTTTCCTTGCATGGGCTTCGCCAAATAGATCGCTTAATGTCTTCCCCTTGAGGTCGCCCGACAATCCGAGCTTGATACCAAATTTTTTATTGGCAAAAATCACACGCTGATTGCGATCGCATATGATGACCGCATCGCTGGTTGCTTCCAGCACCCGAAACGCAGCCGCTTCCGCAGCCCGTCGGGCGGTCTCGGCAAGATGCCGGTCGGTCACGTCTTCAAGCGTGCCATACCAACGAATAATTTTACCGCGATCATCAAAGCGAGCCGAAGCCCGCGCGCGGAACCAGCCATGATCACCATTCGCCAGACGTAATCGATATTCGGTATCAAGCCGTGTGCCAGATTCAAGACAATCTCGCCACGCTGCAATGATCGCTGGGCGATCTTCCTCGATGACCGCCTCTAGCCAACCATTGGGCAGTGTCTGATCAAGAGGGATGCCGGTAATGATATGCCACTGCGGCCCGACCTCGATAATCGCGCCATCCGGTGCGGCGAGCCACGGGATTTGCGGATGGAGTTCAACCATATGGCGATAATGGTCTTCACTTTCTCTGAGAGCCGTTTCGATCTGCCGATGTTCGGTGACATCTTGAGACGTCCCTCGGAGACTGAGAATCTGCCCGTCAGGGCCGACAATAGGCTCCGCGTAGGTTAAAATATTGCGGATCGAGCCGTCGGGATAGACGATCCGATATTCCGATTTGATCGCCGTCTTTGTCTTCACCGCTTCATAAAAGCGAGCCATCACGGCCTGGTAATCGTCGGGATGAAAAATTTGTCGCATCCGCTCATAGCTGACCGGCTCGTCCCGAGGCCGCAGTCCCATCATCCACCAGACTTCGGCCGAGAACCATAAGCAGCGCTTCAACAAATCCCACCGCCAGGCGCCCATTCGGGCCAACCGATGCGCGGCCGCGAGCTCGTCACCTTTTTGGATCAATTCGTCCATGAGGAGGGACAACCGCCGCGCGTCTTCCTCAGCCCGAATATTTTGCGCTTTCAAATCTTCAGCCAATTCGCGCAGACGTGTAATATCCATCGTCGTGCCCACCATCCGCAGAGGACGACCGGTGGCATCATGCTCGATGATCTTGCCGCGGGAGATGACCCATTTATAGGAACCGTCGCGGCAGCGCAGGCGATGTTCGACCTCGTACATCGTGGTCTCACCCTCGCAATGCGCTTTGATCTGGGCCTGGACAAAAGCGAGATCGTCAGGATGAACTCGCTTGTAACTCTCCTCGATATGGCTGAGTAAAGGCATATCGTCATACCCGAGGATCGCAAGCCAACTGCGCGAATAACGAATCTCGCCAGTCAAAATGTTCCGATCCCAAACGCCAAGACCGCTGCAGTCGATCGCCTGCAACCCGATATCCGAAAAGTCATCGACTTTTCGGCCGTTGAACGCCGTCATTAGGTTTCCAATCTAGCAGGGGCCAGTGGTCGTTTTATGTCTGATATTGTGAGATTTTACCAAGACACGGCGTATTATCGCCATTTCCGACTAATTAAAAATGTCAAAAATGAATGCCAGAAACCCAAAAATCAAAGCCCAGATCATAACGGATATTATGAGAGCGCTTAAAACGCCACGCGCCTCTCTGAGGTTGTCTTCGACGAGACCGTCGCCCGCGAAATTGTTTGAACGATCCTTTGCGATCAGGCTGCTCAACTCAGTCCTATCGACTTGGTTTCCTCGTAGCAGATCATAGAGGGCAGGATTTATATCGTTCATCCTTCCCGGACGACGACGATCCACCAATACGTTTGATTCACCCGGGCGCCCGTGTCCGAACGATTGTTTGCCCCTATTACGCGAATCCATACCCAACCCCCTTTGTGAATTGATTTTTTCCACAACCTTAATATCTTTTTACATGTCAAACAACAACTCTCGGTTGTCAAGCTCTCAGCGGGGTCAAATTCGATGTTATGTTACATTTCGAGCCACGTCGGAAACCATGTTTGAGCCTTAAATTTCAGAGATTGCCCTGGCATTCTCTCCCATGATCATCCGGCGTGTTGAAGACGACAGCGGGGCATTGCTGGCAATGGTTGGTCGCGAAATGCAGCGCGGCAGCCGTCGTGGCGGCAAGGCGCATCTGACGAAGGACAGTCTCGCCACAGCACCCGCCCCGCGGCGCCAAAATTCACCCGATCATGCATTCGATGTGCTAAATATCACATCTTTGCGCCCGCCAACGCGCTATTCATCATCTCAACGCTGCACACCCCGAACCACACCCCGCCAGGAGCAACCGCCATGAACGCCATCGCCCTCACCCCCGCCGTCACCAGCACCACCACCGCCCTTCCCGTCAAGCCTTTTCGCACCGACGCAAAAATCGCCTTTTCGCGCCCGCAAACCATTGTCGATCGTGATTTCGACATCTCGCACCGGATCAAATATTTTGGCACCTTGGCCGCCACCGCCGTCACCCTGATCACCGGCGCTGTGTTCCTGTTCATGTAATTGTCGCGCCACACCAATCGCCGCGCCAAATTTCGCACCGCTCGCGAGCGCCCTATAGCCCGAATTTCAGCTCGAGCGCCGCACGGAGCGACAAGGTGGCCCCTTGCGCCATCAGCGCGGCACGAGTTTCCGCAGGCAGCGTGCCCGCCACCGCCGCCGCGTCGAACTGTGCCATCAGCGCATCCCATACGCGCTGTTCGATGGGCTGCATCGTCTCTTGATGCGCGGTCCAAAAATTCTCGGTGTGTCCCGCGAGTTGTGCCGCCACCGCCAGCGCGCCCGCCCGCGCTGCCAGCAGCGCTAAGCTGCCGGTGAAGCATGCGCCGATATGGTGATCCTCCAACTCAATGACCAAGGGCACCGCCTCCCGCGCCGCCTGCGCTGCCGCCGCATCATCCCCCGCCAGCAGCGCATAGCTGGTCAGGTTCAAAAGGCTATAGGTGAGACCATACCAGTCACGTTGGGCGCGGCTCAGAGAAACGTTGCGCTTTGCGCTCGTGATCGCACCACCATAATCCCCAAGTTTAGCCTGGAGTTCAGCGAGGTTGCCAGAGACATTGAGCACACCGTTCTGGTCGTTGAATTTTTCGTAGATCTCAAGAGAGGCCGCAAAATCCCGCCGGGCCGCTTCGATCACCGTCGCGTCGGAACCAGCGAGATATTGATAGGTTGCGAGGTTGCTCAGCATCCCCGCTTGGATCAGGTTTGGCTTGATGATTGGCAATATCGCCCGTGCCGCTTCGGCAGATCGTCGCGCCCTAGCTTCATCGCCCGCGCGGAGGAGGTAAAATGAAATCCCGGATGCTGCCAACCCGGCCATGGGCCTGTCTTGCAGCATCTCATACAGAGCCCGCGCTGTCTCAGAGGTAGTCGCCTGCGCCCGCGCACCCGCAGATGGGTTAAACGAAAGAGATAGCCAAAGCCGGGCAGCATCTTTGGTCGGCGTGTCGTGCGTCAGCTTGGTAATCGCCGTTCGCACAAAAGCGAAATAAGTGGGCCTCGCGAGCAAAGCCTGTTGTCGCAGGGGCTCCAAGCGGGCCGCGAGGGCAATCGCCAGCGCGTCATCCCCCGCATCGCTAAACACCCACTCCAGCGCCGCCAGCAAATTCTCAATCTCTGGCTCAATAGCAGCCCGCCAGATCAGCGTGTCCGTGTCCCAATAGCGATCCTGGGCCGCACCAAACAATGTGACCATGTATTCGGCATGGGCGCGGCGTACGGCATAAGGAGGAGTCCTCCGACGCGGGAAGATGTGTTGAGATCGACAACCCAGCGCCATTGATTTGTCGGAAAATTTTACACCAACCCAAGCGCGAAACCTTAACTCATTGTATAATAATAAGAAAATATTTTGGCATGATTCGTGCGTGCATATGTGTGTTAACTCACTCTTGAGGAATTGAAAATGAAGAAACTACTGATTGCGTTCGGCTTAGGCTTGTCTGCCCTCATTGCTTCGCCATCGAACGCGTTTGCAACGACGCTCGCGGCGCCGCCAATGTTTAATGGCCAGATCAGCATGAATGGGGGTGGAAGTTACACCGCCAGCGAATTTACCTTCAATGGTTCGGGCAATATTGTTTACGATACCGCCTATGGTAGCTTTGCGCCCGCATTCACGCCTGGATGCAATGGATGTGTCGCATTGTCGAATATCTCGCTCACTAATTTTACGCCCGAGACGATTTACAGCGCGACCTTAAGCGGTGAAACAACCACCTTTATTTTGGACTCTTTCTCGTATAGCGAGACGGCTAGCGGTTTCTCGTTGGCCGGTATGGGCTATGCAACGTTGACCGGCTACGCGAATTCCCCTGGCTTCTTCGAGTTGACCAGCCAAGGGGGGGAAGGCATGAACGTGTCATTCTCTTCGACAACGAACGTCCCTGAGCCTGGCTCCCTGTTGCTATTGGGAACTGGGCTTGTGGGTTTAGGTTTACTAGCCAAAAAGCGCCGCAAAAATAATTTCAAAAAGACCGTTTAATTTCTCAAACTATTTTCATTGTGAACGGAAAACCGGCAGAAACCAAAATTTCTGCCGGATTTTCTGATTACAATGATGACTAAATGACTCCATATAGCCATTGACCCAGCGGCTACTCTGACCCTCTCGGTCCTATTGATGCGCACTAGTCGCTGCTTTAATAATAAGAGATGATATTGTTCATCGGTAAGCTATGATCGCTGGTAAAGAAAAGTTGATACCCAATGAATCACTCTGGCAGCGTGATGGCGCTGATCGATATCGGAGGGTGGGTGGTTGTGAGGTTGTGTGTGATTCCAGTATGTCGGGCTGGAGAGCGATGGTGCCAGTTCAACCAATAAAGCTGACGCCAGTCTGGCAGAGCCTTATGGTCGCTGATCGCGTACGGCACTTTCAATCCGCCACCGCTGCAATCGAAGCGGTTGAAGCGTATCTAAGTTTTCCGTCCCTCAGCGGATCATAAAATCAATGAACGAAGCCATCCCACCCAAAACAGACCTCGTGATCAATTTACACGAAGATAAACAGAACATTACTATACTAATTCGAAATGAAAATAAAATCACCCTCGACGCGAAATCTCTAAACGAATTGATCAATCTTTTGTCGAAGATCCGCTGCCAAATGGTCCCCCCTGCAAGAGCTGCAGATGCAGCAAAGCCCGTGCAATTGTTGACCGATAGCACTAGTCGGCTAATGGTCGACCGCGCTGCTCATGACGCTAATTCGATCGTCATCGGCGTTTTTCATCCTGGGCCGGGATGGATTGGTGTGTCATTAGACAAAGTAGCGGCTGCTGGCTTTAGGGACCAAATAGAATTTGCGGCGAGACTAGTTTCAACCCATTAGGCCGGTAAACGGTCGCGTGTCTACGCTCTCGGCCATCTCCCAGTTTAGTGGTCGTCTATTGCCGTGGCCCTTTAGCGGCCACGGTTTCCGATCTGATTGTGCTTATTCGACTATGGGTGCCAAGCGTCCGACGCCCTCCGATCGACTGACGGATAGCAGGAAATGGCTTGCATGATTATATAAAATTTTATATAGCATAATTATGCTTGATAGCCTCGCACCCAAGCCCGCAACATTCCTGGGCACCTCGTTGGAAGACCTCCGTGCCTTCCCAGCGTCAGCCCGCAGGGAAGCTGGCTACCAACTCGACAAGGTACAAAACGGAGAGCCGCCGACCGACTGGAAGTCCATGACCGCGGTCGGGCCAGGCTTGCAGGAAATCAGGATTCGGGACGAAGCAGGCGCGTTCCGGGTGATCTACGTCGCGAAGTTCGCTGATGCGGTCTACGTCTTGCACTGCTTTCAGAAGAAAACGCAGGCGACGAGCAAGGCCGATCTGGATTTGGCGGGAAAACGCTATCGGGATTTGGTGAAGGAGTTGAAGATATGAGCGAAAAACAGACCTTTGTGAGCATCTGGGATGCCATTGAGGATACCCCGGCCGCAGCTGAAAACATGAAGCTTCGCTCTGCGCTCATGCGAGCGCTGGAAGCACATATCCGTGCCAAGGGATTGAGCCAGGCCCAGGCCGCCAAGCTGTTTGGCGTCACGCAGCCGCGTGTCTCTGATCTGCTACGAGGCAAAATCAACCTATTCGGCTTGGATACCTTGGTGAACATGGCCGTGGCGGCCGGCCTGCACGTGGAAATGCGCTTGCGGGAAGCAGCTTAAAAAACGAATGGCTGTTATCAGGTAAACTGGGTTATTTCGAACATCTCCGCCATGATTCACATTTTTTGTTTCGGCGGAGTTTGGGCATGCTTTATTAAGAGGTCCGAAATCGCTTCTGCCAACAACGATTCAGTTGTCACTTCTTTATCGACCGCCAGGGTCTTGAGCTTCTTGTGTGTGGTTGGGTCTAGTGTGGCTGTAACTTTTTTCTTCCCTGCCCGTGTGGCCGCATAAAAGCCTGCCGGTCGTGGTGCAATGTCTGGTTTAGACTGGGCTGATGTCAGTGCCTCAGTTGCTGAAGAAGCCGGAAGTGCCGCTACCATGGGAGATGGATCAGCCTGAACGGCTTGGCGCATGGTCTCGGCGAGGCTGGGGCGCTTTGCGTTCATAAATGGTTCCTTTTCGTGCTGAGAAAAATTGGATTATTGCCATAATGCCGTTTTGCCGGATTGCTGGCAATAAGGCGTTGTGGCAACTAGGCAATTACGCTCCGAAGCCAAGTATAAAGTGAAATTATCTCATCGCCCGCCTTGCCGTCTTTTTCGTATTCCTGGGCAGTTAGCCCAGCGATCAACGAATGAGCGTAGGCGGCACGTTGCTGCAAAGCGACTGGCGCTACATTGAGCCCATGCACTGCTACCGCCGCCCGCGCATCGGCCAAAACATTAGGCGCACGTACGGGCATGCTATTGAGAACCACATGGGCCGGCTTGCCTGCCAGCTTCACGATACGTGCCGTTGTTCCTATGGCGCGTAGATCAAGAATACCGGGCCTACACGGAATCAGGATTAGGTCTGCAGCTTCTGCTGCGGCGAGGGCAACCTCCCCCGAATGGGGTGCGGTGTCGAGAAACGCTATATCTGCGCCCCCGCTCTCGGCAGCCTGGATCGCTTGTGGAAGTCTCGAGGCCGGTACGGAGATCACAACCGGAATTTCATCCTTGCGACTATCCTTCCATCCCGCAGCGCTTGCCTGGGGGTCGAGGTCTATCACAACGGCAACGTGCCCCAGCCGGTGGGCCGCAACAGCTAAGTGCAAGGACAAGGTGGTTTTGCCAGACCCCCCTTTTTGGCTCAAAATTGCTACTGTTTTCATAATGCCTCACTGCCGGTTTGCCAAATTGCCAGCAATTTAATTTGCTGTATTGTTGGCAATATATAGAAACCTAAATAGATTCGCTAGGCTCTAAAATTGCCAGCAATTAATGTTGCCGGGTTGCTGGCAATTTTCATGAAGTGTTACTTCTCCGAGCCGCTAGATCTGGCCACTTCGCCCGAGTGCTTCCCGTAATTGGCTGTCGTAGTCAAATTTCTTGCAGCTATCTTGCTGCAATCTCTTAACGTTTGTTGTCCCGGTCGTAGACATCGAGGGCAGCTTCCAAAACCTCTACAATCTTGAGGCCGCTTGCTTTCGCTATTTCTCGCACTCGATTATCAAAATCCTCAGTCACCCGTGTGGCAAATGCTACTGTGCGGTTGGTTTTACGCAGTGTCCTGCCATCAATTTTCCTGGCGGGAGCCTTTGCCTCACGTACCGGCGGGGGTGTGGGGGCAACTTCCGGCGCGGCTAGGTTTGGACTGGCTTCGCTAAGCGAAGGAGGCGCGCCCAGTCCCCTGCCCTTTTTGAACTTGGACAGATCAGCCATCAGAGTTCACCTTTTCAACAAGCGCTTGCATAAGTGCGTCAGCTCTGGCGTTCAAAGCGGCAAATTTTGTCTCTGTAACGGCGTGTCCGCCGTTTTGTGCCCGGCGGTAAGCTGGGCGCTCCGGCAGATAACCAGACAGCACAAAATAACCCGCTTCTTCAAGAAATGCGCGTGCGTCGGCTTCTTCGGCATCAGTTCCGATATGATTTAGGGCGAAAGCTAGCCGGTCGGTCAGGATGCCCGCTTTAACTAGGGCGTGAAATTCTCGGACGGCAGGGCGTAAATCATCGAGGCTGGGACCGGAGGGCTGGACAACAAGCCCAGCGGCCTTGGCGATTTCCAGCGTTCCTGCGCTGGTTCTGGCGGGGCCGTCGATAATAAGCAAATCATAGGCAGCGGCGGCCTTGATGGCCTGGGCGGCATTGCCGAAGGGCTCAACACTCACCATCGGTTCGATCCCAGCCGACAATCGAGCGCGCTGCCAATCTAAACTTGTCCCCTGCTGTGTATCGAGATCGGCTAGCTTGACCGAGAGGCCACCGGCGGCGGCTTCGCGAGCCATTGCTCTGGCTAAGGTTGATTTGCCGACCCCACCCTTTTGCGACACGAACGCGACCACGGTCCCCATGAGTATTCCTAGCTGCAATCTTGCCGCTATATTTATTATAGCCGCGAGATAGAAGCAAGTTTATCTCTTTAGATAAGTGACAGCAATAAGATAGCTACAATCTTGCAGCTATCTTATTGCTGAATAGAGGGTTATCCAAGCGATATTGCCCTTTGTTCCAGCCGCCGGAGGCGGATTGATAATCGGCGTGCGTCCTTCGCCTCTACAGGTCCAGAAGGCCCCGGTGCGCAGGGCGGGCCAAAAGCGCGCAGCGGCACCGGAGCCACGCTCAGCCCGAAGGGCGAGCATGGCGAGGAGCCACCTTTTGACGCGCCAGAGCACCGTGACATCGTAACTTTTACCCGGTGCAGGGGGAACAATCATCCGTAGTGACGCGGTCTACGACAGGGCCTATTGCAAAAGTAAGGAGAAAATCTTACTTCAGGGCTATGATCCACAGGAATCAGCTTATGCAAGTCATTGAAGAAGTTTGCACGATCACAGCCAAAGGCCAAACGACGGTGCCGAAAGCTGTTCGGCAAGCGCTTGGGGTTGGCTATGGTGGCCGTATTGCGTTCCGCGTAGAGGGAAGTAGCGTCACGATTCATGCTCTTGGGGATGATGACGAGCATGATCCTGCGTTGTCGCCGTTTCTAAGCCTGCTTGCGGCCGATCTCACGGCCCGGCCTGCGGAGGCCGTCCTTCCGTTTGATCCTAACACAGTCTCCCGTTTGGGGGCCTTGGCTGAAGGGATTGGGGAAGTGGATCTCAACGCCCCCATTGAAGGGGATGTTTCGCTATAGTGGGCCTGCCCGCGGTGGAACGGCACGGATGGAGCCTTTATGCCCACCCGCTGTTTCTGGACCAGTTGGAGCGGCTTCTGGCGAGCGTGGAACGCGCTAAGCAGTCAGACCCGGAGGGATGGCGGCGCAAGGCTGACGCCCAGACGTTAGGGGCAATCCATGCCTTGGTGTTTGACCGGATTCCGCTAGACCCGCTCGCGCTCGAATTTCGTCAGGGCAACACCCTGGGAAAAGAGCATCGGCACTGGTTCCGGGCGAAATTTGGCGGCAGCCGCTTCCGGCTGTTTTTCCGGGCCGACTCACAGGCCAAGGTGATTGTTTATGCCTGGGTGAATGACCGTGACACGCTACGCAAGGCCGGCGCGAGTACAGACCCTTATGCGGTATTCACCAAGATGCTGGCGAGCGGCAACCCGCCGGATGGCTGGCTCGCGCTGATGGTCGCCGCTCAGGCGCCTGATGCGGTAAAACGCTTTGCCGCATCAGAGAAAACCGTAAGCACCACCCGAGCCGCCCTTGACGAAACGCCATGACCTAGCGCTCACCTGCGGCGTCATAAAACCGAAATTCCTGGACATTTGGGTTTAGCTGCTACTGAATGCGCCTTACCTGAGGCGGCGCGCGATTCCCACTGCCGTCTTTGGGGCATGGAGGCGTGCGGCCCCTGGACCGGAACGCCAAGGCGCGGATCATTGTTTACGCGCGCGCCTAGTTGGCGCGGCACCCGCGGTTTAAGTGGCGCCCGTTTGTGAGGTGCGGATAACCCATCATCGTCATTATAAAGGTAAAGTCGCGATGCAATTCACGTAATAAAATTTCTCTAATTACTACTTTTTCGTTGTCCATCATTCAGTGCGTGTGACTACGGGCAACCGGCGCGCCTTAAAAAAGCGGCAAATTGCGCCTGGACTTTCCGGAACAGGGCAGGGGGTAGAAACCCATAATCAAAAAGCCCGGGTGCAATAGGGCGAATATCGGGCCCCGGCCAGGCAAAGCGGTTTCCTTCGCTGACAACGATCCATGAGCGAGCATCGTCTAACCCGAGGCGCCGTTTGGTTGCCGCCGGAATTTCAACCGCAGCTTCTGGGGTGGTGGGCATCGAATGGGTAATCGGAGCAACTGTTACCATCGGGGTGCCGTTGTTGTCCTGGATGGCAACAATGATGACGCAAGGTCGGTCTTTGACGCCTTCTGCCCGTCCTTTTTCATATTCGGAGTGCCAAAGATAAGCATAGGATATGACCAAGCCGCGCTCAGGTTTTGGAAGCGTCACGCAATGTCCTGATCTAGTTCGGCATTCAGGTGATCGTGCCGTGCGTCCATGCCGCCTTGAGTGATCGCTTGGATTTCAGCTTCGTTAAGGTTTTCGGTTTTAAAGACGACGCGCTCGCGGCTTTTGAGGCGCTGATATTCTTCCACGGACAGGACCACCAGACGATCACGGCCATTGCGCGTGATCGACAAGGGCTGTTTGAGGGCTTCATCCTGATAGCGTCCGAAATTCCTTTGGAACTCGACGGCGGATACGGTCAACATTGCTTAAGGTCCTTTTGTTGCGTATAATCCGTATTATACGCCCGATTCTAAAGAATGCACGCATTTATTCTGAGTTGCGCGCGCAACCACTGGCCGCGCGCGCTGATAAGTTATTGATTATTAATACAATAATTTTGCATCGCGCTTGTCGCTTTTTTAGTGACCTGCATAAGAATCGGGGTAATACAAGATTCGGCGCTGCGAATCGTAAGCCGTCATGCGGCGCTATCGGGAAATGGAGGACGAGCTTTGACGACCTGAGTTTCATTAGAAATGCGAAAGCCCGCCTTGCCGGGCGGGCTTTGCGAAAATTCGTGACGGGCCTCATCGGCAACCGTTCGGGCCTTACATTCCCGAACATAGCCATTGAGAGCTCTCTTGCCAAGCAGAAATTGCCGTTTCTGCTGTTGAGATTGCTTTGCCTGTCGCGATCCACCCAGAATGGAGGATCACGATGCCAAGTATGGGCTCCGGTTCGGAGCAGAAAACGACGATAAAACAACCCTCTAATGGTTTTCGTCGGTTGTCACCGGCGATGCTGGCGACGAGCAGGGTTGCGGAAAATTTCACTGGATTGTCAGACGGGGAGGGGGGGCCAGGGTCGATTTTAGCCGCGTTCAAGGCGGCTGCACCCTATCTTGGCCTGTCGCCCCGCACGGTTCATGCGGTGGATTGGCTGTTCCGGTTCACCCAGAGGCAGGATTGGGAGCCTGGCAGCCGCCCGGTGGTATGGCCGTCCGCCTTCATGCAGGGCGAGGCGCTAGGGCTGAGCCTGAGCCAGGTGAAGGCGCTCAACCGTCATTTGGTTGAGCTTGGCCTCCTGGTGATGAAGGACAGCCCGAACGGCAAACGCTATGGCCGGCGGAACAAGGCGGGGCGGATCATCGAGGCGTATGGTTTTGATCTTTCGCCCCTAGCCGTTCGCCTAAAGGAGTTTCGGGCGGTGGCGGAGCGGGGCCGAGAAACCCGCGAGGAGATTCGCCAGCTTCGCCGGCGCGCGAGCATTGCGAGCACCGGATTGCTGCAAATCGCGGCGACGGCGGCGGAGTATGGGGTTCTCGACCCGGCCTGGCAGTCACAGGCGGAGGAAACACAGAAGCTGGCCCACAGGCTAGCCAAGTCCGACCGTCTCGCCGATCTTCGCGCCGGTGTTTCGCTCCTTGAAGTTCGGCAGATGGAGGCGCGGGAGCGTTTGGAGGCGCTTTTGCCTCGTGATGCGAATGCAAGCTTTTCAGGCAGTTATTCTGTGGAAACCGGCCCCAAGGGGCCGGAAATTAAGCCCCATAATACATCTACAAACCAAACCTTTGATCCTTCGGATACAGTAATTGCTCGGGAGAAAAGTAAGTCGGTTTCGGGTGAGCGGGAAAAACCCTCCGCCTGGGACGGTTTGGATAAAGGCAGCGTGGCGGCGCGGCATCAAAATGGCGATACGGCACAGGCTGGACAGGCTCGCACTGGCGGTGGAGCGGAGAGAGCTGCTCCGCGCCGGGAAAAAGGCGCAAAAACGGATAGCGGCACGATCATGCGGATGACGCCTGACGAGCTGATTAGGCTTGCCCCGCGCTTGAAACCCTATCTCGCGAAGGCTTCTCCGGCCTGGTCTGATATTGTGGATGCGGCTGACTGGCTGCGGCATGATCTGGGTGTGTCAAAAACGCTGTGGGGGGATGCGTGCCTGGCGATGGGGCGCGAGCAAGCCGCGATTGCCTTAGCGATCGTCTCCACCAAACCGGAGGGATATTTCCGGGGGAGTGCCGGGGGGTATTTTCATGGGATGGTCGCGAAAGCGCGCGCTGGCGATCTCAATCTCGGCCGCACAATCTGGGGAATGCGGAGCGGCAAATCGGTCTGATCCGTGAAGGAGGAGAGTGACCAGGGAGGGGGATGGTTTCTCAACCCCCCGGGTCAAATTGATCC
Organism: Acidiphilium sp. MT5; assembly: GCF_054767495.1. NCBI lineage: Bacteria > Pseudomonadati > Pseudomonadota > Alphaproteobacteria > Acetobacterales > Acidocellaceae > Acidiphilium > Acidiphilium sp. MT5. The sequence continues at coordinate 9,976 of NZ_BAABMR010000016.1, read as the reverse complement.
TTTTCAGGAGATCGCTGGTGATCACGATCCTGGGCGGTAGGGGTATTTTGTTGTGCTGACCCACCCCGAATAACGACGACGTTTACTCCTGGCACCTGGCTCCAAGCGGCATCGGCGGTGATAGCGGGCAAATTCCGTTGTTGTGCGAGAGCCAGGCACGCGCGATCGCCGAGTGACAAGCCGACTGATCGTGTGGTTTTTCGCAATTCTCCGGTCAAGCAAGCTTGATCGGTGGTGAACGCGACAATTTCGACGCCGATTGCCTCGATGGCGAGCCGAGCCTGATCTTGAGGCATTCCGCGTTCGCAGAGCTTGGTGACGATTTCGGCGACGTTGACGGTCGAGATGAGTGCGCCGGGAAGGGTTTGTGTCACCCGCTCGGCCCCCGGCTCTCCCAGAAGGAGGGCCAGAACAGCGGAGCTGTCGAGAACAGCGTTACTCACTTTTGGCGGCCAGATGACGTTCGGCGATGAGTTCCTCAACGAGGCCTGCGTGTTGTGGAATATATTGACTGACGAGGTCTTGTGCGCGTTGCACGGCGGCATTGATTGGTTCGAGTATGATCGTGTTGTCGACGAGGCGGGCCAGAATTTTGCCGCCCTTTGGGCACCCAAGTTTTGCGCGCATGGCGGCGGGGATGATGATGCGCCCGGTGGGTGCGACGGTGAGATTGACGGGTGTCATGGGGTTGGTCCTTATGTACCATAAAACCAAAAACTGTCATATATTATAAAAAAGGCAAAAATCAATAAAAATTTCATACACAAAAACTCGCCCCAAACCAACATCAAACCCTATTTACCCTTATCCCGATCTCTGCCTCCTCCAATCCTTTCCTGCACCTATCCCTGCTGCTCCAACTGCCGCCATCTTTCTTACTTCTGCCACACCATCCCGACGGCACTCTTTTCTTGCCTCTTTCGCGTCACTCTGATATTCATAACCGCGAACAAAAACTAGCGAGCACACAGGCACCCTATTCAATGCCAGCACGATCAACCAGAACGACCAGGGCCAATTGGAAGCGATTTTTGCGGCATCTTGCCCAAAAGTACGGCCTTGCCGAGGCCGCCCGGGTTGCGAAAATGGGCGTCGACGACCTTGCGCGTGTTCTGAATCGACCGGGAATCTCCGGTCGTTGGGGTGGTCGCTTGGCCACGAAACTGCGGCTTATCGGCGAGTGTAGCGACGCGGCCCTGCACGACGTTTTTGCCAAATCCCGGGTTGTGATTGATAGACCGGGTGTGAGTCCGCCGGAGGTGTATAGTCTTCGGTCAAAATTTGACGGCGCAAAGGAGCGATCTAGCCCGTTGAGGGCGACCGCTAAAAAGGCAGCGCGACCGCCGGTTGACGCAGAAACTGTAACCACGCCCACGCCCACGCCCACACCCGCCCCTGACCCGGAGCAATCGGCTGCGGTGGGAGATCAAAGTGCGTTTTTCGGGCTTGTCTTTGGGCTACCAAAATCGGTCAGCGCGCTGGCTCTTTTTGATGACCCTCAGGTTCTGCTGGCGCTCGAGATGGCGGTTGCTGCGTATCGGGACGCAGCAATTGCAACTTTTGATAATCTCGCGAGGTGCAGGTCGGGTCGGGCGGGTGCGACGAGTGAGGCCGGGGAGGGGGTGATTGCCGCCAGTTGGATTCATCGGGGAAACGGCGAGGGCGAGCCCCACTGGCACGTACATATATGCCTGAGCAACGCCACCTGGAGGTCCGGTGACGAGACGGGGCGGGCCCTTGATTCACGTATGATTTTCGCAGCAAAGCGGCTCGCGGAGGCGTCTGGTCTGGCGGCTATGGAGGCGGTTTTGACAGAGCGACTAGGGCTCTCCCCTGACGCGTGGGTGCGGCATGCGGTTGGGTCTGTTGTCGTGCCGGAACTCGCGGCGATGGCGGGTGTTGCCGCGCAGCTATCGGGGTCGCGGGCGCGACTTGCGGCGTGCGAAGTTGAGACGCGCGGATATGGTGGTGACGCGACACGGTGGCGGGCGCATCGCGCTGCGGCAGCTAGTGCGGCGAAAAAGGCGCACACTTTGACCCCGGAGGAAATCGAAGCCCAAGTCGATGTGGCGTGGTCAGGTGGCGCGCGCGCGCGGGAGGCGCAGCAGGAGGCGTGGCATAGCGCTGTCGATCCGGATGTATGGCGCAAGGCCCGACAATCGTTTGCGATGCAGCGCGATCGGTCTGTTGGTCCTGTGGCCGTCCCGGCTGAAATTGTGACTGCGGCAATGGATGATTTACTCACCCGCATCAAAAATCCGTCGCTATTCGATTTTGCCGCAGTAGGCCGGAGTCTGGGCCTATCTGAGGCTGAAGCGCTACGTCGGGGGGCGCTCCATTTTGACATGGCCGTTCGAGCCGGCGTCTTGATCTCCGATGTGGCGGCCTCGCCGATTGCTGAGGCGCTTCTGGCGCGTGAGTCAATCGTGACAAAATCCCTGCATCAGGCGTGTGGGGTCGGTGGATCGGCGAGCATCGCGCGCGCGGCCGTTGACGCCGATCTCGCGATTCAGTCTCGCGCGGAGGCGCTCGCTCGCGCCCGCGGTCGCGGGTTTCCAGTCGGGGTACCGCCGGGCGCGAGCGATGAGCAGATCTTGGCCATTCAGCTGGCCGCACAGGGTCGAAAACTCGGGATGATCGTCGGCGTCGCCGGGGCTGGAAAAACGCGTGCGCTTAAAGCGGTGACGGACGGGGCGAAGCGCGCGCGGATGCGCGTTATTTCTACGGCCCGCAACGCCGCGCGCGCAACAGAAACAGGTGAGGAAATCGGGGCGCATTGGGCCGCTACGCTGGAGACGCTGCTTGCGGATTCCCGCATCGGCGTTGACCAGCCGACGCTGATCGTCCTCGATGAAGGGGCCGTCGTCGACAAAGTGCATGTGGAAGCTCTGCTAGCCCTGGCAGAGGATCCGGCTCGTCAAGTGCAGATTGTTGCGCTTGGGGACCGTAAACAGGCGCAGGCAATCGACGGGTTTTCCGCTTTCACCTCACTCATTTTTGGTGCTGAGCGTGCCGGGGGGGTGGTGCGCCTGAAAACTAGCCGCCGCTGTGCGCGCTGGGCGAAAGAGGCTGGTGAAATCCGGGCTGGCGAGGGGGGGTTTGTGCTTGATCGTGCGCTTACGGACGGGCGGCTGATCACGGCGACGACTGAAGCCGAGGTTGTGAAAATAATGGCCGCGACAGTTGTTGCGCACCGGGGGTCCGTTGCTCTGACGAGCAGTAATGCGCAAGCGGCGGCCGTAGCGCGCGGGGTTCAAAAGTTACTTGGAAAAACTGGAGTTTTTCCGATAAATTACGGGAACCGAGCCGCTGTTGGCGACCGCATTCGCACCCGAAAAAATAACCGTGATCTCGGGATCATGAATGGTGACGAATGGACGGTCGAGCGCATCGAGACCGATTGCCTTGTCGTGTCGGGAAAGCGCGGCAAAAATATCAGGCTGCCGGCGGCCTATTGCCAGGCTTTCGTCGAGCTCGCCTATGCAGCGACCATCGATTCTGCTCAAGGCATTACCGCCGAGCGCGCGATTATACGTGTCGATCACTCTATAGGTCGCAGTCGCCTCTATAGTGCTGCGACGCGGGGTAAAGCCCCGCCAATTTATGTGGCGACGGGTGGGGATGCGGCTGAAATTCTCGCGGCAGCCGTTTATCGCGACGATATCGATCGGACGGCGAGTGAGGTCGCGGCCGAAATCACCACTCAAGCCGCCCCACAGGCCGAAACCGAGGAGCGGCAAGCCGCAGAGGCGCACCTAAGGGAGGATCTTGCAATCCTGCGCGACGCGGTCGACGATATCAAAGCCTCCAATTTGATGACGCCGGATTTGGTTGCGGCCCAGATCCGAATTGTCGAGTTTTATCGATTTAGACGGGAGCAAATGTGTGCTGAAGCCAGTGAGCAGGAGCGCCTCGGCGCGCTGCGGCACCAGGTTGATCGGCAAGTGTCGCGCGCTGTCCGTGACCGGGCGGTGGCGGCTCACCTAGTGGAACAGGCGCGGTCGCGGATCGCGGCGATGGAAAGAGACATCAGCAAGCGAGGTCCCTTTTCATCGCCGATTTGGGTCCAGCAGCAGCGCGCGCAGGATCTCGCGGCGCTTCGCGGCGAGGTGACGAGGCTTGCACGTGAGGCAGAGGCGGCACTGCGCAAAGAAAAATCGCTTAAGCAATCACTTGCTGAGCGTATTTCCGCGTTGGCAACCGCCGCCGATGCCGTGCGGTGGCAGGCCGGACGCGCCATCGAGGGGGCCGAAGCCGCGATTACGCCAGACTTACACAAAATAATTGAAGCTGTTCTGAAGGCCCGTGGCCAAGCGGCTGAGCCTCAGGCACCACCATCACCACCCGAGATACGAAATCCGGCGGTGATTGTCGCGGAGCTTGAGGTGATCAAAGCAAAAGCCGATCAAGCGTGTAGCCAGCATGGGAAGACTATCGATACGCTTAAAACCTTGCTTAAGGCTGGTGACCCGGCGATCATCGCTACTGAGGATCACGCCAAAGCAATTGCTAGCCGCTATCGATTGCGGATTGCCAGCCTTGAGCAGGAGCTTAAGGCCGCAACCCAGACTGAGGCACCGCATCGATCAACCGGATTTTGGGGAGCTGGTCCGAAATTTTAACGAGCGCGCGGCGAGCTGGGCCGGATGAGCGACTGTAATCGTGGAGGCTCCTCACTAAAAATAGAAAAATTCTGGCTATAAATTTTCGACTCAATAAATTTGTATCTGCTCATAGCGCTGCGCGAGGCGCTGATCCGCATCAGTCAGCCCGGCACGGCAGTGCTGGCAATGCGCGGCTTTCGCGATCACCGTTTGGTCGGGGGTCTCGGCAAGCAAGCGACCGCCACCCTCACGGCCGAGACTGCCTTTGCGTGGCCCCTTGCGCGGAGATTTCTCAGGCCGGTTTGGCTTCTGCCCGCGCGATGGCGGCAGGCTCGAATTATCCGGCCGCTTCGCCGGCTCGTTCAGCCGCACCTCCAACTCTGCAATCCGGCGTTCCGCAGCAGCCAGCCGGACCGTCAGTTCCTCGTTCCGCCGCTCCGAAACTTGCAGTGCTTCCCACAGAGCGCGGATCAGCGCGTCTTTCTCAGCGTGCGACAGAAGGGATAAATCAGGAAGCTCGGCCATGCCTCCGTCGAATCCCATCCGCCGTGGTCACGTCAATTCACCATCGATTCAACACGCCGCACGGCGGGGATGAGCAGATACATAAGTTTTGATCCGACAAATAATAAAAATTTTTTCCTTCATATTTTTTGTCGAACCCAGTTTTTTGCGTTTGCAAACGGATCAAGAGTATTCTGCTATTGTCAATAACGCAAAGGAGAATTGACAATGAATACTTCAAATATCGGCAGTTCATACCGCGAGAACTCTAATATAGTCGCTTTCGCAGCCCATCATCTCTTTCTAGATGCTGTGGCGCGGCAGTTTTCAGGGCATGGTTACTGTGCGTCTTGGCAACCCGATCCTGCCCATGGCGATGGGCCATTGATTAAGCCAGGGATCACGGTCATCGAGGCGCACACCGACTGGCTCCCGGAAATCGCCCTGTATCTCGCTGACCTTGCCGAAAGCGATGGTATCCCATACCTCGCCGATCCGTGCTCTGAAGAGCTAGCCAGGTTTATGACCGGCCACCATCAGGCAATGCCGGAGATGATCTCCCGATTTATGCCGGCAAACATCGAATTGATGGGACGGCTGGGGGTCACAGCCCCAGTTGCACCGCAGCCCTGGGTTGGGTCGCCGCTGGCGATTTTGCCGGTCGAGCGGGACAATGACACCCTTTATACTGCCGAGAGCCTATTTTCTGTCCAACGGATGAGAGCGCTCCACGCGCTTAAGGGGGCTGGCGCGAGTGTAATAATCCTCTGCAATAATCTGGAGGATTTGCCGATGCTCGTTCTCTCGGCAATTGATCGTCGGTGCGTAGCAGACGGTTTGCGGGTCGATAGCGCGATTTTCAGAAGGGTCGTGAGGGAATTTCGGGGGGGCGCAATCGTTCCCCTTAATCCCTGGTCCGAGGTTGACCGCGTCGTGAGCCCGCTTTGGCTTACCGATTATATTGCGCGACTGCCTCGGTCTCAGCCAAATTTGGGTTAGAAGATGTTGCACTTACCCCGGCGCTCGCGCCGGGGTAGGTAATTGGATTGGCCGATTTTGATCCGCGGCTACTCGGCCCGCGATTTTGCTGCAGAATCTGGAAGAGGCGCCGCGTGAGAAAAGATTAAAAGGGCCCGAAATTTTTTCTTGCGTTTCGCGGGAAAGGATGGGATTTAGACATCGTTCTGATACTGTTCTTTGGTTCGTAAATCGAGTGGTCGCACTTTCGCTCCCATGGATCCCTTGGAGAGGGATGCGAAGATCCTGACGAAAACCGCGCCTCTGTGCGCGGATGACCCACCGCGCTGAAATCGCCAAGCCACCGGCAAGCGCTTCTCGCCCTTGTGCGAGGATGATCCGTCCCGACCCTGTGTGCGGGGATGAACCCGATTAGCTCGCCTAAGTGCGAAGATGAACCAGAGATGCCGCCAAGAGTCTGTTGGTGGAAATTATCTTGCCTATGTGCGGGGAAGATTCTGTTTTTCTAACTCACTTTCTGCCTCAACTGAGATGGGTCTGTGTGTGCGGATAAACCGCTGCTCACCATATCCGCGACCACCCGATGCTCGATCTCGGAACATCCGAGTCTGCGGCAGATCGTGGCGCCGCAGCGGTTAGAAATGGCCATCGATCTTGTTGCATTTAATCGTGCCCGATAATTACAATTTGCCTTATACGTGGGGAGGCTTTACCGGTGTCCGTAAATTAGGGTTTGTTTCTTGCGCGTGGATAATTTTGTCGATCACTGCTATTGATCTGAATTTGGTACTTGAATTTCGGCCATGTCATGTTATCAAAAACGATATGAAAATTGTTTCATTTTTACTTCTCCTTATCGCTTCAGTATCGCTTGTCTCATGCGGTGCCACGGCAGCACAGAGACAATATCAAAGCGATGTTACGATAACTCACCAATCTATGGAGGCATTAAAGCTTTGTGCGGATCAAATAGCCCAAAGTGGGAAATACAATCAGCTGGCAAAGCACATGCCCATAACGAGCACTCACGCATCTGTTCTTCAGTTGGCAGATACTTCTTACATTTCTCAACAAGATATCCCACTACTTTCTAGTTATGAGCATAGGGTAGGATTGTGCGAAAGAGATTTCTCGTCAAATATAAGTTTGGTTGATCCAGAAATTGGATCAATTGCATCACAAGGTCACCAACTCCAAAAAAACAATGCGGCAATTTTTATTGATGGTAAAGAAAATTGGGGACAATTTGTTGAAAGAAGACAAGATATAAGCGCGCGCGTCTATCAGATTATGGTTCAAATTGCCAATCGAGATACTAATGAATTAAATGCTGAAAATCAAATGGAATTAGAACAACGCCAGCAAGCTTTGGAAAACATCTCAAGATCAATGCAGAATCAAGAAATTATTAATCAAGAAAATCAGCCAATTACCACAAATTGTAATCAATTTGGTAATTCTATTTCTTGCACATCAAGATGATAGTATGAGAGTGTGGACTCATTGCAGATAATCACCGATACCGCATTATGCTAACTGTATGATGGGTTTGCCAGCCAGTGCGGCTCTGAGGTCAGGGGCTGATCCTGGTGTGCCGACTAGAGGGCGACGTGCTACCTGATTGGGTGTCCGGAATCGACCGTTTACGGACAGTTTGGGATTGACTGCTCATAATATAGGGTTGACCTGGTTTTGCACATGGTTGAGTATAGGACATCCATTTCGGACGAATTGACACCCTCATGGCCCGCGCTTTCCTCTACGCCCGCGTCTCCACCCTCTGTCAGACCACGGAAAACCAGGTGGCAGAGGTCAAGGCCGCCGGCTTCGCGGTTCAACCCAGCCGAATCATCACCGAAACCATCTCTGGTAGCGCGCCGGCGATGCAGCGTCCCGCATTCCGCCGTCTGGTTGATCGGCTGGAAGCCGATGACGTGTTGGTGGTCACTAAGCTCGATCGCCTTGGTCGCAACGCCATGGATGTTCGCACTACCGTCGATGCGCTGGCCGCCATCGGTGTCCGGGTTCACTGCCTCGCCCTGGGCGGGGTCGATCTGACCAGTTCGGCCGGCCGAATGACCATGCAGGTGATCGCGGCCGTCGCCGAATTCGAACGCGATCTGCTGGTTGAGCGCACCCAAGCCGGATTGAGCCGCGCGCGCAGCACCGGCAAAACGCTGGGTCGGCCCGCCAGCCTGACCGAAGATCAGAAACGGCAAATTGTAGCGCGGCTTGATGCGGGCAATTCGGTCTCGGCCCTGGCGCGCGAATACAAGACCAGTCGGCAAACCATCATTCGAGCACGGTTTCTCTTGACATCAGCGCCCAGCGAACGAACACTCTAAGCCAGAGGAATGAACTGAATGACCCCAAACCACGTGCCCGATGAGACAGACACCGAAGCGTTCGTTGCCACCGTCAAGCGTGGTCTCGCCTCGATGGGCGCAGGTCGCACCGTCCCCTACGAGGACGTGCGGAGATGGGTTCTTTCCTGGGGCACGAGTAACGAGTTGCCCAAGCCTGAATGCCAGTAATCTTTCGCCATGAAGGCTTTCGTTTCTTCTTCTACGCTAATGAGGGCGACCCTCGGGAGCCGATTCATGTTCATGTCGAGAAAGACGATTTGGAAGCTAAATTTTGGATACATCCCGAGATTTCTTTGGCATACAATGACGGTTTCAACGCCAAGACCCTCAGCCGCCTGGTTGCCGTGCTTGAGGCCAACCGGCAGCGAATCATAGGAGCGTGGGATGTCTTCTTTACCTAGAGCCCGTGAAGTGCGGTTTGACGAGGACTCAATGTGGGTTTCACTGGATGATGGTCGGGTTCTCGGTGTTCCATTGATCTGGTTCCCGCGGTTATTTCGCGCGACGGCGCAGCAGCGCGCCGACTGCCGGATCAGCTCGCGTGGCCTTCACTGGGAGGCACTGGACGAGGATATTTCAATTACCGGCCTACTCGCCGGTCGGGGCGACCAAACCTATAGGCCGCTTCCGATACCGTCAGCCGCATGACGTTTCGGAGGGCTTCCGTAATAGGTAGGCCTCTCTCCACCAAGTATTTGCCCGGGTGGGCCTAATGGGGACCTTGCGGGGTGCTTTGACCAGTCTTCGGGCGTGCATGACTACCGGCTCAGCCTTCCCTCGCGCCGGGGACTACGCCGTGACTTCCTGGCGACTATGCGGTGCATCGTTTCAATGAACCCGCGGATCCAGTCCCGTACACCGGTCTTGATCGGGTCAAAGCATACCGCCCCATCAAACAGGCTGGCTTCCGGCGTCGATGTGCTATTCTGCTTCATGTCGGAGGCAGCAAAGGTTCCGTCGGCGTAGCCGATGGAAAGCTGCCGGAGGTGTGATCTCCATCGGCGCGCAAATGCCGAGTCTGGTGGTTGAACTCACCCGGAGATTACGCCACCCAGAATTTCCCCACACTTCACGACGCGACCTGGTTGGGGATAGAAATTTACAACGCCCTGTTGTAACTGAAATCGCGTTGCGCACGTTCTCGGTGATTTGTGAGGAGCAAAAGGTTAATGACGGAACTATCTCCATCCGATACGGCACTGAAGGCTTTCCGCAAGCAGTCGCACTTCACGCTGTCGGCTGATCGCGGCTGGGTGCAACGATTTCAGCTTGCCGGCACGGACTTGAAGGATGGGTTCCGGCTCTGGCGACTGATCTGGACCTTGGCGCTTTCCGATATCAAGCTCCGCTATCGAGGATCAGCACTCGGCCCGTTTTGGCTTACTATTTCAACGGCAGTTCAGATCGGCGCGATGGCATTCCTCTATGCTGACCTATTCCATACCGACATCCACACCTACCTACCTTATCTGGCGATATCGATCATTTTGTGGAACTATCTGAATATGTTGATTTCAGATGGTT
>NZ_BAABMR010000015.1:0-73138 GCF_054767495.1 Acidiphilium sp. MT5 | reverse complement strand
GCCGGTAATCTCGATCTCTGAATTGGCAACCAATTCACGGAGGATCGCCGGGTCGTCGGGCAGGGATGCAGGGTCAATTTGCACAAAGCGATTATGGCAAAAATCAAGGCATAAAGCCAATGACTCTCGCGTGATCGACGCCTATCCGAATGATTATTCCGCGTTCTCCTACACCGGTATCAGCCAGCCATCTCCGGGCGCAGACTGCGAACCGGCGCCCACCTCCGGCGGCTTTCCACCTGCTTCGCAGGCGGAACCTTTCGCCGCCTCCGCCACTCGCACCCTTCAAGCAGCGTCGCCAGCTGTGCCGGTGACAGGGAAATCAGCGCGGCACCGCTCTGTGGCCATGGAAAACCACCGCGCTCCAGCCGCCGGGTCAGCAGGCAGAACCCAACACCGTCATGCCAGATCAACTTGATCTGAGATGCCTTGCGCCCGCGGAATGCAAACACCGCACCATCGAACGGATTCCCGGCAAAATGTTGCTGGACCAGCATGGCCAAACCATCCATCCCTTTGCGCATGTCAGTCCGGCCACAAGCCAGATACACCCGAACGCCCGATCCAGGCGCAATCATTGATCCCTTAGCGCCGCCAGAACCCGGGCCAACGCCATCTGATCAACCGCCGTGCCAACTCGGATAATCGCACCATCCGGCAACGCGATCTCGATCTGCGCGCCCGAGCGGGCTCGATCCCGTGATCGCCGCTCACGCGTCGGCGCTGTCGTTCGCTCCTCCGCATCGGCCATACGTTCAGAACCCCGAACCATCGGCATTACCATCGCACGGGCGAAGGTCGGCACAACAGCACCAGCATTATCGCGCACACCAACGCAGCATTGCTGGCGCCACGTGCTCAATTGACCGCTGCTGATGTCGTGACGCCGACAAATCTCCGCCCGAACAACACCCGGCTCCAAGCTCTCCGAGACAATCGCCTGCTTCTCAACCATCGACCATCGTCGCCGCGCGCCACGCGTGATCACCTCAACACGCTCAATCGGAGCACTCCTACGAGCGCTCGTAGGAGTGCTCGCTATTGGTGCCCCGTCAAAAACCTCATTCAATTCTTCCTGCATCATGCCGATCAAAATCGGCATCACATCGACTCACGCCAACAAGGTCAGAGAAACAACGCTTACGCCAGCAGGTGGCTGACGGCTTCGCAGTCAGACGCGATCATGGGGCCGACGATACTCATGTCAGCGTATTAATTACGACAGACGCATCGTTGGCGGAGCACACGGGTTAGTGCCAAAATGGTCTTTGGTGCCGATAGTGGAGGCTTTGGAGGCTTTGCAGGCTCTTCGGGACGTGCAACTCGTGACGGCTGCCACTATCATTCATGGTCGAGGTTGGTGACCTGCGCCGGTTTGATTCGCCACGACAGCTTATGGGCTATCTAGGGCTGGTTCCTGGGGCAGCAGCTCACATCTCAAAGGCCGCACCGGTGACCCCGCAAACGCCCTGCTCGCCGCAATCGGCTACAACTTCCGCCTCCTGATCGCCTAGATCACCCCTCTTTGCGCCTTCATCCAGACCGTCATTCAACGCAATCCGGAGACCCAATCTGCCTGAAATCAGCGTTCTTCACGGACGACGGATTAGCGTTCACTCACCAGCATCGATATCGCGAAAGGCGCGCCAGCCTCCGTAGGCGGTAATATCTATCGCGCGGTCTAGTGCGTAAGTCTCGCACAGGAAGCCTGGATGGGTCGTGCCATCGGCTAGGGTTACCCGGCCTATGCCCATAGGTGCAGGCAGCGCGGCGACGAACCGCCCAAAATTCTCCGGGGAGAGTGACCAAAGCTCGACCGCGATTCCCGAACCGATAAAACCGGGCCGATGGACCAGGCCCGGCTTGGGCGGTGTGGTTTGGAGCGCAAAAAGTTGGTAATCCTGGGCGGTTCTGGTGGCACAGACCAACGTTGCTCCAAGGGCAGTAAGCTCGTGATTAAGCGCCATCCCACTCAGATGAGCACCGGCGACCACGAGTGTTACCGTACCAGGCGCCTGCGCTGCGGACGTTGCCAGAGTGCGCGTGCGGTTAATCCCGACGCTGCCGGAGACTGCGGTGTGAAGGGATGTGGCAAGTGCGGCGAGCGAGGCTTCGGAAAATGCTGGACCGATTAAACTGACGCCGAACGGCAGCCCGTTAGGCCGGAAGCCAACTGGTAGGGCAATAGCGGCGAGGTCGAGCAGATTGACAAAGTTGGTATAAAGGCCAAGCGTTGAGTTATTGATGATGGGGTGCGCAAGCATTTGTTCGACCGTGAACGTCGTGGGAGCCGTGGGCAAGAGCAATGCGTCGACCTTGGACATCTCAGTTTTTGTGATCTGACGCAGCGCTTGTAGTTTATGGATGTCGGCAAACAGGTCGGCGGCCGAGAATTTTTGGGTGCCATTGATAATGGCCCTCACGGTCGGGTCGAAAGAGGCTGGATGGCTGAGGTAAAAATCACGAATGGCCGCTAGGCGCTCCGCGACGAAGGCACCTTCATAGAGCAGCGATGCAGCGGCACGGAATGGCGTATAGTCGATCGGTTGCACAACCCAACCCAATCGGATCGCGTGCTGGATCGTTGCTTCATAAAGTTTAGCCGCGTCGTCATCGCCAACGAAGTCGCGTTGATAAGTGGCAAGAATGCCAAGTTTTGGTTGAAGTGGTAGGGCGACAGCTTGAGCGGCGCGGGAATAGGCGTCGGTCTGGTCGAAGCCGTGAGCTTCGGCCAGCACGGCCACCGCGTCTGCGGGGGAGTTGGCGAAAATCGAAACGCAATCAAGGCTTTTGCACGCAGGGACGACACCCCTCGTCGGGATTAATCCAATACTGGGCTTGAGTCCGAAGATATTGTTGCAGGCGGCAGGCACCCGCCCAGATCCGGCGGTGTCAGTGCCCAGCGAAAAGGCAGCGAGTCCAGCGGCGACAGCAACGGCCGAGCCTGAAGATGACCCGCCAGCGATATAATCGGCGTTAAACACACAACGTGGTGCTCCAAAAGGTGATCGCGTGCCGTTTAGCCCTGTGGCAAATTGGTCCAGATTGGTTTTGCCCAGGAGAATAGCCCCGGCGGCGCGCAACCGTCCAACGCACGTGGCATCCACCAGGGCGGTATAAGCAAAATCCGGGCACGCGGCGGTGGTCGGCATGCCTGCGACATCGATATTATCTTTCACTACAAATGGAATGCCTGCCAGCGGCAGTGATGGATTGACGGCTCGCGCAGCAGCACGGGCCTCGGCGTGCGGCACCAATGCGATAAATACAGCGGGATCGGAGTAGGCTGCGATCCGGTCATAGAGTGTGTCAATCAACTCCTCGGGTTTTAGTCCGGCGGAAAAGGCGGCGCGTAATTGTTGGATTTCTAAGAGATGGGGTATCACGATGTCATTCCGCCTGGATAATGCCAAGCCGTTGGCCGGCACGGACAGCTTGCCCTGGGATGGTGGCTAGACTGGCCAGCACCCCAGCGATTGGCGCGGTGACTCGCACCTCCATTTTCATCGATTCTAGGATCATGAGTGGCTCGCCCACGGTCACGTGCGCGCCTGGCGCTTTCAATATCTGCCACACGCTGCCTGGAACAGGGGCGGCGAAGCTGCGGGCGCCCGGCGGCAGTGCGTTTTCGGCGGACTCAATCCCGGCTGGCTGTGACGGTAGGTCAGGTTCTTCGACGCTGTCTAGCCCTCTGGTAATCCAATCCTCCCGCTCCGCTTCGAACGCTTTGCGCTGGCGACGTTGGAAATCGGCGATGCTCTCACGGTGGTCAGCGCAGAAATCGAGATGGGCACGAAGCGAAAATTCCGTAGGCTCGATGCGCGGCTGGTAGCGCCCATGGGGAAAAGCCTCGCGCAACTCAAGCAGCTCTAACTCGGAGACCTCGACGAAGCGGATTTGATCAAAATGACGCAAAAGCCATGGTGATTCGAACGGGGCCGTGCGGCGATGGGTATTCCAAACCTGAATGGTACGACCAAACAGCTGATAACCGCCAGGCCCTTCCATACCATAAACACACATATAGGCCCCGCCGATGCCCACCGCGTTCTGTGGGGTCCACGGGCGTGCCGGATTATATTTTGTAGTGACCAGGCGGTGGCGTGGATCGTAGGGGGTTGCAACTGGCGCGCCGAGATAGACATCACCCAAGCCCAGCACCACATAGGACGCATCAAAGATGATACGCTTGACCGCGTCGAGACTATCAAGGCCGTTAATGCGCCGGATGAATTCGATATTATCGGGGCACCACGGGGCGTCCGGGCGGGTTGTTTCCTGATATTTGCGCATCGCAAGGCGCGTTTGCGAATCGTTCCAAGCAAGAGGCAAATACAAAGTGCGCCCCTGGACCACCATGTCTTGCGGTGCAGGCAGATGCGGTAAAATAGCATCTACCGCAGAGGTGATTTTAGTGACGTTGGTAATGGCCGAATTAAAATGCACCTGCAGAGATCGGATCCCGGGCGTCAGATCGATCACGCCGGGGACACGCTCGGCGTCAAGGGCATCGCGTAGGGCTTGGGCGCGCAGCCGCGAGGCAAAATCAAGTTTCATTTCGCCGAATTCAATCAAGATATTTTCATCGCCGGCACGGCGGATTACGGTACCCTCTCGAGATTCGATGATCGCCGGTTCATCATCATGGCGAACGAACCGCACGGTGTCACCAGGCTTTAGTTGACCGAGTTTCCATAGATCATCGTGGGTTACAACGGCAGGGCAGACAAAGCCACCCAGCGATGGACCATCTGGACCGAGCAGAATCGGCATGTCGCCGGTGAAGTCGATCGCGCCGACGGCGTAGGCGGTATCATGGATGTTTGACGGATGAAGACCAGCCTCGCCGCCATCAGGTCGGGCCCAATTCGGCTTAGGGCCGATCAGCCGAATGCCTGTGCGGGCTGAATTGTGATGAACTTCGTAAGCGCTCGCGAAAAGGCAATCAATGTCGGTTTCAGTAAAAAAATCTGGAGCGCCGTGCGGACCCGTGCGCACGCTTAATTCCCATTTATGGGTGAGCGGCGGGCGATCTGAGGGCTGGGTCAATGGTAGCCGAACGGGAGGGTTGAGGTGTAATGTATCGCCAGCCTGCAACGCACCTCCATTATGTCCACCAAAGCCACCAAGCATGAAGGTGGCAGTGCTACCCAGATATTCCGGGACCGCGAAGCCACCACTGACGGCAAGATAGCCGCGTTGTCCGGGCCCGGTGATACTATCGAGTGTAAGAATCTGTCTTGGTTCGACCGGAACAGGCGTGAAAAGCGGCACGGGTCTGTTATCCAACTTTGCGGCCATGCAGGCGCCAGTCAAAGCGATAATGGTCTCGGTGTTAAAGCGAAGCTTCGGTCCGGTATGGGTCATTTCCAAAACCGTTGCGGTCGGTTGATTGCCGAGTATGGCATTGGCCAAACGATGGCTACGTGAGTCCATTGGGCCAGAGGGTGGCACGCCGATTTCCCAGTAGCCAATCCGCCCTGGCAGTGCTTGCAGGCTGGATTGTGCACCGCCCTCCAAAACCGCGACACTTAACGGTGTGTGGTCAAATTGGAGCAGACTGCGCGTGGTCATGGTGCCCGCCCGGAAATCTGGTACATCTAGGACGGCTTGCACGTAACCGAGATTGGTTTCGACGCCGCTGATTATGGTTTGCGCGAGACCAGTTTGCAGCCGAGCTACTGCGTCGGTGCGGGTCGCGCCGGTGGCGATGAATTTTGCTAACATCGGGTCGTAATAAGGCGTGACAACGCTTCCGGGTTCAACGCCGGAGTCGACCCGCAGCCCAGCACCAGGGTTGAAGGCGGACAGGGTGCCAACGCTGGGCGCAAAATTCTCGGTCGGGTTCTCGGCGTAGAGTCGCATTTCGACCGCTGCACCGCGAGGTGTCCGCGCGGGAGGACATAGAAATACGCCAGCCGCCTGCTCGATCATCCAACGCACTAAATCGACGCCATAGATTTCTTCAGTGACCCCATGCTCCACTTGCAAGCGGGTATTGACCTCCAGAAAGTAAAATTTCTCCGATTGCGCATCATAGATAAATTCAACTGTTCCGGCCGATTGATAACGGACAGATCGGGCCAAAGAGATTGCAGCTTGTTCCAGAGCAACGCGTGTGGACTCCGATAGGTTTGGCGCAGGCGCTTCCTCGATTATTTTTTGATTGCGCCGCTGCAGCGAGCAGTCTCGTGTGCCGAGCGCAACCACACCGCCCGCGCCGTCGCCAAATATTTGAACTTCGATATGACGGGCGTGCGTAAGGTATTTTTCCAAGAACAATGCCGCGTTGCCAAAATTATTCGCGGCGAGACCCGCAGTGGCGGCGAAGCGTTCCGCGAGTACAGAGGCATTTTCGCATAGCATCATACCGATGCCGCCGCCGCCTGCGCTGCTTTTTAGCATGACCGGATAGCCGATCCGCTCAGCCTCCCGCAATGCTTGCTGCAAATCGCCGAGCACACCGGTGCCTGGCAAGAGTGGGATAGCGGCTTGGGCCGCCAGTTCCCGAGCCGTATGTTTGAGGCCAAAGGCGCGCAACTGGTCAGGACGCGGGCCGATGAAGGTGATGCCTGCTGCTGAAAGCGCCGCGGCAAATTCTGCCCGCTCAGAGAGAAAGCCGTAGCCCGGGTGCACAGCCTCGGCGCCGGTTTGGTGACAGGCCGCGATGATCGCTTCAATATTCAGATAGCTTTGTGCCGCTGGGGGAGGACCGATACGGATGGCCTCATCCGCCGAGAGCACGGCGGGGGCAAAGCGGTCTGCATCCGAATAGACCGCCACCGAGGCAATATTCATGGCGCGCAGGGTGCGGCAGATGCGCGCTAGGATTTCGCCACGATTAGCAATGAGGATTTTCTTGAACATTAACGATCGCTAATGATAATCTGAATCGGCGTCGGCCTAAAGCCATTGCAGGGATTATTAACCTGCGGGCAATTCGAAATTAGCACAAGCGTGTTCATCATAGCTTCCAGCTCAACATAACCACCTGGTGTCGAGACCCCATCATCGACGGTCAGTTCGCCATCCGGGCGGATGGGCACATTCATGAAAAAATTAACATTGGCTACAATATCGCGTTTGCTCATGCCATGTTTCAGGGCTAGGCGCAAAAAATTTTCGCGGCAAGCGTGCATGAAACGGGTCTCGTGGCCAAATCGCACTGTATTCGCTTCGCATGAACAGGCTCCCGCGCACGTATCGTGGAAACCACAGGTATCGGCAACGATTTTCACGAGCGGACGCAGTTCGTTGGAGAGCAAAACCGAGCCGGTTGTGAGATCATAGCGCCCATTTGCTGCCGCTTGAGCCGCCAATGTGTCCTGTGCCGAATATCGCTCTGAGTGATCATCGGCATTGTAGAACAACGCATCTACCGCTTGCTGCGATTCTAAATCGATAATGCGCATCACTTGGCCAACTTGTAATATGGCAGAATAGGGGGCGCGGGCCGGCACGATCACATCGGAGATGATACGGGTCATGGGACAAAAACTCGATCAGTGTTGGTAAAACCGTGCTCTGCTTCTTGGGTGAAATGACGGCATATATCATCAGTGGCCGCTGCGGGGGCGTGCCATGCGGTGTAGCTGATTGGACCGCTAGAAACTTGTTCCGGACTCAGCGCGTGTGGGGTGTTCGATAAGACCATCAGCAAATTCATTTCGGCGCGGAGATCCACCTGTGCCCCGGGTGGGGGGTTGCCCTGCCAACGCACGCAGCCATCGGCATCGACCGCAACTGGAGAAAAGAGCGAGATGGCGGGGGCAACATCACGCCGCGACAATCCGAATTTGGCTGCCGCGTTACGGATATTATCACGACCGTTGGTTCCACTCGTTTGTAGCGGCGTATTTGGGCCGATGATGGTGTCGTGCCCTGATCCTGTATCGGCGATGATCGACGCAAGAACGCGTCCCATGTCTGAGAATAAAACGCGTCCAGTCGTTAGTCTGGTCGTCCATTGAAGCTTCATGGTGTCTCCCGCATTGTAGCGTTCCGATGGATCATCGGCGTTCCAAAGAAACAGGGCGGAACCGGGTGTGCCACTTAGATTAGTAATACGGAGGGCAGCGCCACGGGGAATGGCAAAATAGTCATAAGCACCCGGCGGTAGCGTATCAGATCGAATAATCGCGGATACTGGAATATGGGCAAACTTCGCTTCCGGATGGGGTAACGCAGCACGTGCTCGGGCTCGCGCCTGAAGATTTTCATAGCGGGAGCGATATTGCGCTGGAGTCAGATTATCTAGATCAAGCATGGTTTACTCACGGTTTGAGAAAGAGCCCTGGAAAAAATTGTCTCGATATAGGTGCTCTCGGCGGAGAACCGACCAGGCGCACCAGCGCAATGACCATAAGGTGACGTCAACGGTTGCAGCACGGCATGTCGGATCGCGCTGGCTTCAAAAATTGCATCCTCAACGGTAAAGTAACAGTCAGTGTCGCACGGAACGATAAAGCAGCATGCGGTGATCTGACTAAGGGCGGCGCGGGCAGAAGCCGGGGAGCGGGCGGTATTCGCCCAGGCATGGAGCACGGCGAGCAAGTCCAATGCACGATGCCGTTGGTGCTCCTGTGCCCAGTTATCGAGTAACGCTTGGATGCTGGCGTAACCGAGGTTGCGATGGAGACCATCTCGAAAAAAAGCGGCGGAGTAAGCCCAACCGCAATAGGCGCGGCCGAACAGGTCGAGGGCTAATTGTTCTCCGGCGGTTCCGGTCGATTCAAGGATCGGCATAATACCACGCAAGAAAGCAGTGTTGATGGGCCAGCAAAAGCCAGTGCCGCATATCGCGACCACGGATGTCACCATGGACGGATAGAGCATGGCAAAATGTAATGCCTGCATCGCCCCCATTGACCAACCCCCCGCCAATCTAAGATGTTCCACACCCAAATTACGCAGTAATTGATGCTGAGCATGTATATTATCTTCAATGGTAACTGGGGCCCAAGCAACTCCATGACTTGGCGACGTCGAAACGCCGTTGCCGAATATGTTCGGCGCGACGATGAAATATCTCTCGGGGTCTAGCGCCCTATTCCTGCCGATCAAAGGCGCGTAATGCGTGTGGGTGCCAGTGAAGTAACTCGGTAATAGCACCGCATTGTCACCATCGGCGTTAAGTTGCCCCCAGGTCGCGAAAGTGAGCTGCGCTTGATCTAATACACCAACACGCAACGTGAATTGACCAATCTGCATTGGTTAAAAGAACCGTAGATAGCGATTATATTCCCAATCAGAAACGTGATAAACATAATCGGCCCATTCATTACGCTTGTATAAGAGCCAAGCATCGAACATGGCTGAGCCGAATACCGTCTTACTGAGAGGGTCTGAAGAAAAGGCGTCTAGCGCGTCGACGAGGCTACCCGGCAACGTCTCGATACCCAGAGCATTGAGATCAGCAGCTGATTTCATATACATATTTTCAATATTTGGTGCGCCGGGGTCAAGATGTTGCTCGATGCCTTCTAGGCCAGCAGCGAGCACCATCGCGGCCGCTAGATATGGGTTGCATGCGGAATCAGCCGCGCGCAATTCGACCCGCCCACCGCCAAGCGGGATACGCAGGGCATTGGTGCGATTGTTATCACCATAGCAGCAAAGCACGGGCGCCCAGGTGAAACCTGAGGCAGAACCTTGCTTGACCAAACGTTTATAGCTGTTCACGGTCGGCGCCACGACGGCACAAATCGCAGGGAGATGTTTGAGAACGCCGGCGATGAATTGATAGCCCAGCGCCCCGAGCTTACAGCCACGGGGATCATCGGCGTCGGCAAAGCGATTGGTGCCCGTGGTCAGGTCAGCGAGTGACATGTTCAGATGTGCGCCAGAACCGGCACGATCAGAGAAGGGTTTGGGCATAAAGCTGGCGAAACCACCATGCTTTGCCGCGATCTGTTGAGCCATAAAGCGGAAAAGCGTGTAACGATCAGCCATGGTCAGAGCATCGGCATACATGAAATCGATTTCGAATTGGCCAATTCCATCTTCATGATCGAACGAGTATACGTCCCAGCCGAGTTTGTTCATGGCGCTAACTAGCTCGTCGACCCAACCAAAATTATCGAGTAGGCGGGACAGATCATAGCAGGGTTTGGCAAGATGCTGGCGGGTAGACAATGGACTGAAGCCACCAGTCTCTAAGCTCTTAAAGACAAAGAACTCGGCCTCAATGCCCAGATTGAATCGTAAGCCTAATTGGTCTGCGCGGGCCAGTTGCCGTTTAAGAATGTTGCGGGAACAGGCTTCGAACGGTTTATTCTGATATCGCAAATCTGATGCAAACCAAGCAATTTCTGGCTTCCATGGCAGAATGCTGCAGGAGGCGGGGTCAGGCACGGCCGCGACTTCATCATCATGGACGGATTGAGGCACACCATCCATCGCCGCCCCGGTAAAAAGCTCAGAGCCACCCAGCATTTGCGCATGATGGGCGATAGGAACCATTTTCGTCTTCGACACGCCATGCATATCGACATATGAGGCGGCACAGTAGCGCACGCCCGCAGCGGCCAAGGCGTTCGCATCAGCGCCGCTAGGAGCAGCGGCTGGAGTGGAAATATTCATGGAATATCCAGTGGTTTATGCGGTGGTGGGTAGATGGTCGGTTTCAGGCTCTTCTGGCATTTCATACCAAGGAGTTCGTTCGCCAATGATTGCACGCATGCGCCACGAAAGGCTCCGCGGCGCAGTTTCCAGAACACTCAGCAATTCCACAATGTGTCGACGCAGTGCGGCGGCTAGATCAGGTTCGCCACAAATCTCGTCAGCACGCGTATCCAGTGTTTGTAGGGTGCCCTTGGCGGTGCGCCAAAAACCCCAGTCATTACCGAGTATTTTGGCGATATAACTGGTATCAATGGCCCCCAACGCCTCAGGGCCGAGACCGCAGGCTAAAAGTAGAGCTGCGGTATCGGATAAATCCTTGCGTTCGGCATGGACTACTTGGAGCTTTGTTAGAAGTAGATCTGCAGGCGAAAGGGTCAGAGGATGCAATTCTAGTCGGTGCGCTAGATTGAGCGTATGGCACATGCGAAAGAGATCTATAAAAATATCGATCTTGATCGCGCCCGCATGAAATATCATTCGCTCCTTGCCGTTTAACAAATTGAACTCATGGGATGGTGTGCAACCTAATTCGGCCATCGCAGCCTTGAGCGCTTTTCGCGAGCGACTATTGATGACTAAATCGATATCCAATGACGGGCGGCGGAGGGCGGGGGGGAGACTGTCCCCGCAAACCGCATGGATCGCTCGGCCGCCCAGAAGGCGCGCAGTGCCTCCTTGGGCGGCAATCGAGTTGATCACGTCATGTTCGGTGACCTCATTCATCGCGCTTACTCTGGCGGAATTTCAGCGAAAGCCAGGCCGATATCCACGCCATTGCGGGCTTGCAGGAACTTGGTAGCGAAGAAATAGGCGAAGCCAGATAGAAAAACGCCTAGATTGACATAGAGCATAAAGGGTTGCGAAAAACTAATGCCTGATTGCGGGTCGTTCAGAAATGCCCAGGCGATGATGAGCATGCCAATGAGGCTGAGTACGCCGAGGATTGAAAGAAGTGGGACCCCGGCAACACGCCACGCGACGGGTGAGGCTTCGAACATGTCCTTTTGCGTGTAAGGAAATAGTATCGCACCGATTGAGGTCAAGATGAAGGTTCCGCAGACTTGACCAAAGAATCCGGAGATTGTGGAAAAGGCGCTGTCATAGGCATAGAGCCACAAGAAGCCGGTCCCAAGAACCGCGGACACCACGATCGCGATCAGCGGCGAATGGGTGCGCTCATTGACCTCGGCAATTTTGCCAGGGGCGAGACCATCGAGAGCCCAAGCTAACATATTCCGTGTGGCGGTGAGGATGTAAATGGGTAGCCACGTATAGGTCCAGAGTGCGAAGGACACGCCGATTATCAGCACTAGCCAAACATGGTGGGTGAGCGATGCGGCTAGCTCTGAAAAGGTGGGGGTGAATCCAAGATTGACCTTTGTCGGATCGACGGCCGCCACATTGCCTAGAAAGGTAAATCCAAAAGCATGTAGCGCGACGAACGAAATGACCAGGAGCCAAACCGACGAGTATAACAGTGATCCCGGCATACCGATCATTTGCGAGCGATTGGCGCCCTTGATTTCACCACCGATATACGCCGACGCAATGGAGAAACCGAGAACGGTGAACGGCCAAGTCATGGAGATCATCGTTTGCTTGAGGCTGAACGGTGTAATAGTAACTGCGTTTTTGCCGAGATTGGCGGTGATCGCACTATAGGTATCAGGCTTTCCAGTGAAATGGGCGGCGTAGTGATTGAAAGCGGTCAGCGCCGATGCGGGGCTATGGCTGAGCAACACGACAGCGGTGATCGCCAGCCCAATACTTGCGATAATAAAAAGCAGATTTTGGATGCGCATATAGAGTGCGACGCCATAGATAAAGACAATGGCAAAGGCGATAATCAAGGCAGTGCCGGTGAGGGCTGTCCCGAGCGGCGTATTGAACCAGTTGCCCCAGGTGGTCATTGCAGATGATCCAAAACTAACGCCGAGCTCGCGGAACAGTGCAGAGATGCCGTATTTGCCAAGAAATGCGGCAGGCACGCCGATATAGAAGAAGCACCATATTGTATAGTTCCAGCTTGCTACGAAACCGAATAATGGTGTGGTGGCACGACTTACATACACATATTCGCCGCCAGAGCGTGGCATGGCTGAGGCAAACATCGCATAGACTAACGATGTTGGCAGCACAAATAAGGTGCAGAGCAGCGTGGATATATAAATATTCACACCCGGATAAGACCCGTTGGGCATGAAAAGAAACATGAATGCAACGCCGATGGCGATATTGATAAAGTTGACGTTATAGATAAAAACATCCTTCGCGCCGGCCTGTCGAACCAGCCCCGTAGCTTTTCTCGCGAAATTGGCGGTCATAATAACTCCTGGTCGGTTTGGGTTGAAAGAAAAAACTCAGGCTTGGACAAGTTGATGGCCCACCAGCTTGGTGCCTTTGAAGCTGAGGAGCACGCCACGCAGCACCCCCTCGGAATATTCGCTGCCTGGATTGATGCAAAGCGTTCGACCAAGGAGTTTGGTTCCGCGCGATTCATGAATATGACCATGCAGACCAACCATAGGTTGGTGTCGCTCGATAATGCTCCGCACAGCAGTCGAGCCCACCGCCGTCATGACCGTGTGTCCGCCCTTTGTGACAACCTTGCCATCTTCCAGCAGCGGGGCAACATCGATGCCGGTATTGTAGGGCGGTACATGGAGAGTGAAGATCGCGTCTCGTGGTGATTTCAACTGAGCGATAATCGTTTCGATATGTGCCTCAAGTTGTGCCTCAGGCATCTCGCGTGGACTGTCGAACGGGGTTGTGTTCGAGTAGCCACACACGGCCATCTGCACTTGATCAGTCAGATCAGTAACGCCTCCGTCATGGTTCTCAACCACGTCCGACTGCCTCAGCGCCTCGTCGATATAGCCGTCGTCATCATTGCCGGCGTTCATGCAGCACCGAATGCCCGTGCCACGTAGGCGCTCCTCGGCGATACGGATCCAGCGCTGCATTGCTTGCAGAACAACGCGGTCCATCATTTTGCTTCGTTCGGACTCATCACTTTGAAAATGTGCGTATTCCTCGGGTTCCATGATGACTGGATAGAACCCGTTCATGCGAATATTTTTCTCAATTTCGGCACATTCAGCGGGTGTCTCCGCAATAAAATCGCGGCCGAGAAAACGCGCGGTCCAGTTTTTGCCGCGTGCAATAAGTGGCACGACCATTTTACCAGTGATATCGCCACCGAGCACAAGCGCGTCGGCTTTGTAAAATTTGCCAGCATTGATGAATTTAAGGAAGCACTTCTCCGATCCGTGGATGTCGGATGCGTAGAATAACTTATATGGCGCGCTCATGAGTGGCACCGGGCTTCGGCGGAGAGATGTTTGCGATCCTGCATACGAAACCTCGCTTTGATCGACCAACTGACCAAACGAGGACCACGAACCGGAGAAGCCCGACGCGATCCTCGCATCAAACGCTCTCCCGGGCTTTTATCCCGCCGTGTACCATTGGAATTTCTCCCCCAATGGCTGAAGCTCTCGGACCAGCACCAAAATTTTTGGTCGGAACCCTAGCTCACACTGCTCGAAGCAAATCGCATGCCAAATGAAATTGACCCGCTTCGCAGCGGTAAAAAAGACATTAGTTAGGCGCCCGATGCCTTTTGTGATTGAAATGAATAAAAAATGATCAGAGATATGATTAAATTATCATCAAATCAATAATTGCTATTTTGATATGCTAATTTTTTGGGTTGTCTAGGAGTCTGGATGCGGTCATCAGTTGCATTCCTTGAGACCAAGCAAACAAGCAGATCGCGTTGCCAGGCGTGGTGTAAGATTGGCTACCTCATCGCGCTCTCCGGCTGGGTTGGCCGATGTTATCTGGCGGCTACTGCGAGCAGTTTGATGACGCGCTCATCGCATAAACTGGCGATGGTTTCCAGCGTCATGTAGCGTCCGCGTCTCCAGGCTCTGCAGCGCATAAGGTTCCGGCACGCCGCCCGCTGCCGCCACCGCCGCCGAGACCAGAATTTGCCGGCCATGCCCCGCCGCCATAATCCGCGCGGTGCGCCCCAAAGTCAGGCCAAAATTATCATCATCCCGAAATTCCGCCGGCCCGGTATGCACACCAATGCGGAATTTTAACCCGCCCACCGCCGCAAATCTTCATCACCCAAGCGCGTCTGCAACAACGAAGCCGCCGTCAGCGAAGTCATGCAAAGCGGTGCCGTCCACCCACGAAGCTAATTCCGCCCAGCGCAGTCGCACCGACAAATGGCATTTCGACGTAATCGTGAGTTTCAAAGAGCCACTGTCCAAATTGATCATATCGTTCGTGAATGCCATCAATCTCTCCACCGCCCCATCCGAGATAGAAAGAACGGTCCCCGAGTTTCCACGCTCCGTCCAACTTCCGGACGTCGATCCATACGATACGATCGGAGGGTGAGGTGCCACCCTGCCGCTTCCAACGGATTATTCGTCTTGTCATAAGGGATAGCTTCGTATGAATTGGCACGCAGTCCAGATTTAATCGTCCGGCGTCGCGTGTATACCGACGTCCAGCCGTTCTGGGTCCCACACAGGTCCCGATCCCCGGCCACCTCAATCGGTGGGGCGACACTCTGGGTCCCACGAACTCATCGTTCGCTGAGATCGGGATCCCAATGGGACCCCGAAAAACCAATATCAGAGACAGGGAAACTATTAAATCGACGCAAACCATTGGAAAAATTTATAAAATTTGGTAGCGGCGGGCGGATTTGAACCACCGACCAAGGGATTATGATTCCCCTGCTCTACCACTGAGCTACGCCGCCGGAGAGAAACTTAATGATGACGCGGGATACAGGCCCGGTTGGATGAAGTCAACGTGTGCGGTCAGCGGGTTGGCGTGGGCGGGATTGTTGAATAATCATAGAAGCCGCGACCGGATTTGCGGCCGAGCCAGCCGGCGGCCACATAGTTCACCAATAGCGGACAGGGGCGATATTTATCCTCCCCGAGCCCTTCATGGAGCACGCTCATCACTTCCAGCACGATATCCAAGCCCACGAAATCGGCGAGGGTCAGCGGGCCCATCGGGTGTGCGGCGCCGAGTTTCATCCCCTGATCGATCGAGGTGATGGTGCCGATCCCTTCATGGAGGGCAAAAATCGCCTCGTTGATCATCGGCACCAAAATGCGGTTGACGATGAAGCCGGAAAAATCCTGCGCCATGATCGTGGTTTTGCCCATGCGCTGGGCCAGGGCTTCGACCACGCCGAGGGTGGCCGGGCTGGTCGCCAAGCCGCTGATGATTTCAACCAGCTTCATCACCGGCACCGGGTTGAAAAAATGCATGCCGACGAAACGATCGGCGATGCCGGTGGCATGACCCAGTTTGGTGATTGAGATCGACGATGTATTGGAGGCCAAAATCGCGTGGGGTGCGAGATGCGGCAGGATTTGCGCATAGACCGCGCGCTTGATTTCCTCGCGCTCGGGCACCGCTTCGATCACGATGTCACATTGGCTGAGCGCGTCATGGGTGGTGGCGGCTTTAACCCGCGCCAGCGCGGCTTGCTCGGCAGCTTGATCGATCGTGCCCTTCTGCACTTGCCGTTCAAGATTTTTGGCCATGGTGGCAAGGCTTTTATCAAGCACCGCCTGCGCGGTATCCACCAGCACGACATTCAAACCCGACAAAGCCGCGACATGGGCGATGCCATTGCCCATCGCCCCGGCGCCGAGCACGCCGACGGTGTTGAGGGTCATATCAGCCAAGTTCCTTCTCCATTTCGGGCAGAATGGTGAAGAGATCACCAACCAAGCCGTAATCGGCGATTTGGAAAATCGGTGCTTCTTCGTCTTTGTTGACGGCGACGATGACTTTGGAATCTTTCATACCCGCGAGATGCTGGATGGCGCCGGAAATACCGACCGCGATATATAAATCAGGGGCGACGATTTTACCGGTCTGGCCGACTTGATAATCGTTCGGCACGAAGCCGGCATCCACCGCCGCGCGCGAGGCACCGACGGCGGCGTGGAGCTTATCGGCGACCGGATCGAGCAATTTGGTGAAATTCTCACCATTTTGCATGCCGCGCCCGCCGGAAATCACGATTTTCGCGGCGGTCAATTCCGGGCGCTCGCTCTTGGAGAGTTCGGCGCTGACGAAGCGCGAGGTTGCACTGCTCGCCGTCGCATCGATGGTTTCAATCGGCGCGGCACCGCCGGTGGCGGGCGCGGGATCGAAGCTGGCGGCGCGCACGGTGATCACTTTTTTGCTGTCGGATGATTTGACCGTGGCCATCGCATTACCGGCATAGATCGGGCGGACGAAATGATCCGCATCGATCACGGCGGCGATGTCGCTGATCGGCTGCACATCCAGCAAGGCGGCCAAGCGTGGCATCACGTTTTTGCCAATCGCGGTCGAGGCGGCGAGAATATGGCTGTACTCAGGGGCCAGGCGGCGCAGCAAATCCGCGAGCGGTTCGGCGAGCGCGTGGGCGTAGCCAGGGCCATCCGCCACCAGCACCTTGGCCACGCCGGCAACGCCTGCCGTTGCTTGGGCCGCTTGGCCGACATTTTCACCAGCGACCAAGGCATGCACGGTGCCGAGCTGCGCCGCCGCCGCGATGGCGCTGCGGGCCGGTTGCTTGATGCTGACGCCATCATGATCGATCAGAACCAGAATTTGCGACATCTCAAATCACCTTCGCTTCGTTACGCAGTTTCTCGATGAGTTCCTGCACGGTTTTGACCTTGATACCGGCTTGGCGCTTGGGCGGTTCAACCACTTTCAGCGTGGTCAGGCGCGGCGTGGGATCAACCCCGAGATCAGCGGGCTTGATCGTTTCGATCGGCTTTTTGCGCGCCTTCATGATGTTGGGCAGTGACGCATAGCGCGGCTCGTTCAAGCGCAAATCGGTGGTGATGATGGCGGGCAGATTGAGCGAGAGCGTTTCCAAACCACCATCAATTTCGCGAACCACGGTGGCTTGATCGCCCTCAATCGTCAATTTGCTGGCGAATGTGCCTTGCGGCCAGCCGAGCAGGGCGGCGAGCATTTGGCCGGTGGCGTTCATATCATCGTCAATCGCCTGCTTGCCCATAATCACCAATTGCGGCTGTTCGCGGTCAATCAGCGCCTTGAGCAATTTGGCAACGGCGAGCGGTTGCAGCTCGATATCGGTTTCCACCAGAATGCCACGATCAGCCCCCATCGCCAGCGCGGTGCGCAGCGTTTCCTGGCAGGCGGACACACCCATCGAGACCGCGATGATCTCGCTGACCGTACCTTTTTCCTTCAGGCGCACCGCCTCCTCGACGGCGATTTCATCAAACGGGTTCATCGACATTTTGACGCCAGCCAGCTCGACGCCGGAATTGTCCGATTTGACCCGGATTTTCACATTGTAGTCAACAACGCGTTTGACAGGAACCAGCAATTTCATGGGACTACCGTTGGTTGGTTGATGAGCGTGTACCGTGGGAATGGGGATGGTCTATTGAAGGGCAAGAGGCAAGTCAATGCTTACGGATGTTTACTGACGTTTACGGAAGGGGTTGGCGGTTCCGCGTTAAAAACCCGGCCCAGTACGCCGGGCGTGAGGGCCGCGAGCGGATTGACGCTGAAGGATGGTTTGGCAAACGGGCCACTCAGCGCATAATGCGCGGCAAACAAGCCGCCGCCTTTGGCTGGCCGAAATAGCTTGCCAAGCAGCGGGATTTTACCGGGGAGCGTGTTCAACGCATAGGCCGGAATGATTGTGCCATCGATGTCGTAATTTTTATGCGTGAGATCGATCTGCCCGGCCGCTGTCAGGCCGAGCGAGCCGGAAAAGGCCCGGCCACGGGCCACAATCAGCACGCCCTTCGCCAAGCGCAACCGCGCGACCAGGCGGGTGAAGGCAAGGCCGGGGCCGGATGTTGCATCGCCAAGGCCGTAGACGGTCATGCCTTGCAGGACTTTTCCCATGATCGGCGCATGCGGGATGCGAAATGCGCTCAAGCTGGCCCGGCCATCCAACCCTTTCGCCCCCCATTGCCCGATGAGGCTGAGATCACCACCCAGAATGAGATGCCCGACGCCGAGGCTCGCGAGCAGAGCGCCGGTATGCGACGCGGTGAGGCGCACATTGAGCACGGCACCGGCCCGCCGGAGATCAAGCATGGTGTTGCTCTGGGTGGCCGTCGCGGTCAGCGCATCAAGACCAGCGCCGGTGCCAAACGCGTTGATCTGAACCGCATTCAACGCGGGCGCCGGGGCTGGGGCGAGGCGGATTTGGTCAAATTGCGCGTTCACATGCCAGAGCGCGCCGGTCTTGCTGTCCGAGGCTGCGCTTTTGCCAGAGGCTGCGCTTTGGCCCGTAGGTGTGCCTTCGGCCGTGCGCGTGCTCTGCCCGATCGCCTGGGTTAAATCGAGCG
This sequence comes from Acidiphilium sp. MT5, assembly GCF_054767495.1. Taxonomy (NCBI): domain Bacteria; kingdom Pseudomonadati; phylum Pseudomonadota; class Alphaproteobacteria; order Acetobacterales; family Acidocellaceae; genus Acidiphilium; species Acidiphilium sp. MT5. Next base: position 54,137 of record NZ_BAABMR010000015.1, on the reverse strand, counting down.
CCTGGCCCCGCAGGCGGATCTGCCACGGCATCCCGGCATGCAAAGGCGGGGTGAGTTGGCCATGGGCGCGGGTCGCGCCGATCCGCAGGCGTTGAAGATGCAGTGATCCGCCCTCGGCAGTGGCATCAATCCGCAAGGATGGCGCTTGGGCGCTGAGGCGGGTGATCCGCAGCGGGTGATGGGCTGGAAACGCAAGGCCAAGCAGCGCGGCGGCGGGCTGATTGGTCTTTTTGTGCCAACCGAGGGCCGGAATAGCCAAGCTGGGCTGGGTCAAATCCAGCGTCAGCGCCAGCGCACCCGCCCCGGCTTTGGTTTGATAGGCGAGCGCCAGCGGCGCCGTGCCGTGCCGCCAATAGCCGGCGGGGAAGCCGAGTTTTTGCGCGGAAACCCGGTTCAAGGCCGAATGCGCCTGCAACCGGAAGGTGCCCGCCGGCAAATTCATCCGGGCGGTAAACCGTGTCGGCGCCCGCGCCACCAGGCCGGTGCCGTGCAACGCCAGATGGTGCAAATCCACATCAAGATGCGCAGCCCCCTGCTGGATCGGCAGCCCGGCAATGGGCGCCCAATCCACACCACTCAGATCAACCGAGGCGGTCAGGGCAACATCGCTAAGCTTCAACGGCTTGACCAGCGGCAAGTCGGCTTTGATCGCCGCGGTGAAATTGCCGGTGGCGCCGGTAAAAGCCACGGCGCGGCGGGCGAGCGATAAGGGTGGTTGATCGAGTGCCGCGATCGCCGGTGCGAGCGGGCCGGCCAGATCAGCGGTAATGGTGGCCAACTGGCGCGGTTGGGTCAGTCCGGTGATCAGCATTTTACCGTGGAGCGCCGCACCGGCCAGTTGGCCCGATTGCGCGCGGATGGTGATTTGATCGGGATTATCGATATGAAGCGTGCCGCGCAAATCGGTGATCGGCGCCGCCCCGGTAAACCAATCGAGCGTCAGGGCATGGGCGGTAAATCCGCCCTCAAATTGGGTGACCCGCACGGTCGGCGCAAGTTCAAACCCCAAAGTCACGGTGCCTTGGCTCGCTTGCCCGGCGGGTATCCGATTCTGCACGAACAGCCGCACATTCGGGATGAAATGTTTTGGCCAATAGGCGAGCAAGGAAGGTGCTGCGGCATGATCCACCGCCAAATGCAGCGCCCCCGCCTCGGTGCCGGTCAAAGCGAGGTGACCCGTGCCGGTGACAATCGGCGCTACGCCACCCCGCGCGGCGAGCATAATATGCGCGCTCGTCAAGCGGAGCGATCCGCCCGCCAAGCGCGCCGCGAGCGTGCCGGACGCGATGGGGATGGCGCTGCCATCAAGGGTGATGCTCCCCGCGCCGAGCGAAGCGCGGGCCATGACCGGCGATGCGCGGCGCTGCGGGCCGATGGGCCAGCGCAGCGAGATTGAAACCGGCAGATTGAACCGTGCCAAGGGCGCATCATCGGGCATCAACTGCGCGAGATTGACCGGTGCGAGCATGGCGGTCACCTGACCGCGCCCCTCGCGCGCAGCAACCGCGATCTGCACGCGCGCTTGGGTGGCGCCATGGGTAAAAATCGCCACCGCGCTGCCGGAGACCTGGCCATCGGCGGTGCGAGTCACTTGCAGGTTCGCGCCACTGGCGGCCAGCGCGATTGGGTCTTGGTCCGCACCGATTTGGATCGTCGCATTTTCGATTTTGATCCGGCGCAGGGCCGATAAATCGAGCGCATGGCGCGAGGAGGCAGCGGCGACGGGCGGGGCAGCGGCGATAGGCTGGGCGGCGGCGGCCGGGCGGCTGGTGTTGGTTTTGGCGTTGGGTTTGGCATTGGGTAGGGCCAAAGACGGGGCGCGCAGGCTTACGCGGGTGCGCCGGGCGATGATGTCGATCGGGGCGATGCGTCCGCGCAGGAGCGCAAGCGGGCTGAGCGTCACCCGCAAATGCGAAATCGTGCCATGGGTGCTGCCGCCGGGGGCACGCAGCGTGATGGTGGAGAGCCGCAAATCGAGCGGTGCGCCGCCCCGATGAAACCCCTCCCACGCCAAAGCCGCGCGCGCGATGGTGATTTTTGTGCCGGGCAGAGCCGCCGAGACGGCGTTCGCGATGCGCCCCGCGAGGAGTGGAACGGCGACCGGCCCGCGCGATAATCGCCAGGATGCCGCGCCAAAGGCCAGCAACATGACCAGCAAAAACGTCCCTACACTGCGCGCTGTGTGATGCGACACCGCGCCCATGACCTGCCCGGCTTGACGCAGACGCTTGCTCATCGAAGGATCAGACGATGAAACGCATCACGGACGCGGCGCGTGCCTTCCCCGAACCCAGCGATCCGGCAGGTGCCACGCGCTTGATCGAGGCATTTGCTGGCCTTGGCCAAAAAGCGCAGCTGTTCGCCCATAGCCGGCGCGGCGCGGCGGCGCTGGCCGCCCTTGGTGGCAACGCCCCGTATCTCGCGATGCTGGCCCTGCGCGAGCCGGATATTATGCTCCGCCTGCTGGGGCCAGGCAGCCTCAAGCGGGGCCTCAGTGCCGGGGCCGATGCGGTGATGGCGCAGGAAATCGCCGCCTTGGCCCGCCTCGATCCGGGGGCCGCGCGACCGCTGATCGCGGCGAATTTGCGCAAAGCCAAGCGCCGCGCGGGGTTGGCGATTGCCCTCGCTGACCTGACCGGCACATGGCGCGTTGAAACCGTCACGCGCGCCTTGTCTGACCTTGCGGACGCCGCCGTATCGGCGGCCGTGCGGCATTTGCTGCACGCGCTGCATCAACGTGGCGTGATCGCCCTGCCCCACCCCGATGATCCGGCGCGCGGCTGCTGCTTCGTGGTGCTCGCGATGGGCAAGCTCGGCGCCCGCGAACTGAATTACTCCAGCGATATCGACCTCGTCCTTCTGTTTGACCCTTCGGCTCCCGTTTACCGGGATGACGCGCAATCCGCTATGGCCCGGCTCGCCCGCGATTTGGTGCCGCTGCTCGCCGAACCCGACGCCAATGGCCGGGTGTTTCGCGTGGATTTGCGGCTGCGCCCGGACCCCGCCGCGACACCGCCGGTCATTTCGGTTGCCGCAGCGCTGACTTATTACGAAAGTCACGGGCGCACCTGGGAGCGTGCGGCCTATATCAAGGCGCGCCCGATGGCTGGCGATCATGCGTTTGGCGCCGCATTTTTAGAACAAATTCGCCCATTCGTGTGGCGCCGGCATCTCGATTTCGCCGCCATCGCGGAGATTCACGCGATGAAACGGCGAATCGATCAGCGCCATGATGATCGCGCCGGGGTGGTTTTGGGGCGCGATGTGAAGCTCGGGCGCGGCGGGATTCGCGAGATTGAGTTCATCGCGCAGACCTTGGAATTGGTCTGGGGCGGGCGCGAGCCGGCTTTGCGCATCCCTGGCACATGCGCCGCCCTGCGCGCGCTCGCCGCATCCGGGCATTTGCCCGCCGATATTGCGCGGCTGTTGCGTGGTGCCTATCGGCGTCTGCGCCAGATCGAGCATCGGCTGCAAATGATCGAGGATCGGCAAACCCACAGCCTGCCGACCAGCGCAACCGGCATGGCGGATTTTGCCCGGTTCATGGGCATGGACGCGCCCGCTTTTACCCATGGGCTGAACCAGTTAATGGAGCGGGTGCATGGTGCCTTCGCCGAATTTTTCGACGCGGGCGATGATGCGCCCCCCAGCGATCCGCTCAATCCGGGCGAAGCCGGCGCCGTGCCGCCCGCCTTCGCCGCAGCACTGACCCGCCATGGCTTTAGCGATGCCCGCCATGTCGCGGAGCGGCTGCGCGCCTGGCATGATGGCAGCATCCCCGCGCTGCGGGCCGAGCGGGCGCGAACCCTGCTCGATCGGATTTTGCCCCGGCTGATCACCGCACTCGGCGACCAGCCCGATCCCGATTTGGCCTTCCGCCGCTTCGATCACATGCTGAGCGCGCAGCGCGCCGGGGTGCAGCTTTTATCCCTGTTTCAGCATAACCCCGCCTTGCTCGATCGCCTCGCGATGGTGTTGGGTGCCGCACCGTCCTTATCCGATCATTTGGCCGATCATCCCGGCGCGCTTGATGCGCTGCTGAGCGCCGAAGAGCGCTCCCGCGATTTTGCCCCCTTATTGCGCCGACAATTGAGCGATGCGCGTGACCTTGAAGATCATCTGACCATTCTGCGCCGCTTCGTCCGGCGCGAGGAATTCCAGCTTTCGGTGGCCACACTCGAAGGTCGCATTGATATCGATCAATCGGGCGTGATGCGCGCTGAATTGGCGCGTTTGGTGTTAGGCGCGTTGCTCGCCGCCATCATGGCGGAGCATCAAAGGCGGTTCGGCAAAGTGCCCAAGGGCCGGTTTGGCATCGTCGCACTCGGGCGGGCCGGCGCGCAGGAAATGATGCCGGGTTCGGATTTGGATTTGATGCTGATTTACGACCACCCGCCCGACGCCATGGGTCGCGGTTTGGACGCGGGCCGCTATTTCACCCGTCTGGCGCAATCATTGGTCACGGCGCTGACCGCCTCGGGCGCGGATGGGCCGATTTATCCGGTGGATATGCGACTGCGCCCCTCCGGCAATAAAGGCCCGGTCGCCGTCTCGCTCGGTGCCTTTCGCAGCTATCATGCCGAACAATCCTGGACCTGGGAGCGGCTTGCCCTAACCCGCGCCAGGGTCTTGGCCGCAACAAGGGGGTTCGCACCGGTGTTAGCCGACGCTATCCGCACCGCGCTTTCGCGCCCGGAGCCGAGCGCCATCATCCGTGCCGACACCACCGCGATGCGCGCCCGGCTCGCGCGCGATGCGCCGGCCCGTGATGGGTTTGATTTGAAGCATCGCGCCGGTGGGATGATGGAGCTGGGCTTCATTGTGGAGGCATTGCAACTGATCCACGGACCAAAGCGGCCCGAATTGTTCGCAACCCGCACCGCCGTCGCGGTGCGCCATCTGGCCGAAGCACGGATATTGCCCCGCACGGCGGCGGATCAATTGATCGCGGCTGATCATTTGTTTAGAAGCGTTCAAGCGATGTTGCGTTTGACCGGCTTGACCAGCCCTTCCGAGACCAGCCCGCGCGCCGCGCGCGAGCGGCTATTGGCGGTCTTGGGTGAGCCTGATACCACGACGTTAGTTTCGACGCTTGATCGGCACGCGCAAGCGGTTCGGCTGTTATTTACCCGTTATCTTGGCGATGTAACCAAAGGAGATCCAGAATGAGTGTTGAAATCGGTGACAAGGTTCCAGCTTTTGACTTGCCCGCCACGGCGGGTCGCCGCGTCAGTGCTGCCACACTGAAGGGGCATCCGTATGTGGTCTATTTTTATCCGAAAGCGGATACACCCGGCTGCACCAAAGAAGCTTGCGGTTTTGAGGAAGCCCTGGCCGCTTTAGGTCACACCGGCTTGACGGTGATTGGCGTTTCCAAAGACAAGATGCCAGCTTTGGAGAAATTTGCCGAGAAATATAGCCTCAAATTTCCACTCGCCTCTGATATTGAGGGCCATGTTGTTGAAGCCTTTGGCGCGTGGGTGGAAAAATCGATGTATGGCCGGAAATATATGGGCATCGATCGTTCGACATTTCTGATCGGCAAAGATGGCCGCATCGCCCAAATTTGGCGCAACGTCAAAGTGCCCGGCCACGCCGCTGCGGTGATCGAGGCTGCAACGGCTTTGGGTTAAGCTTGTTGCGCCTCAACCTGCGCTGCGAGCGGATGATGGCAGGCAACCTCGCGGCCATCGTCTAACATCCGCCGCACCGGCTTGACCGCACGGCATTCATCCGTTGCCCAGGCGCAGCGCGGATGAAACGCGCAGCCACTGGGCGGATTGGCGGGGTTGGGCGGATCGCCCGCGAGGCGTATGCGGTTGCGATGGGTGAGTGCCGGATCGGCCACCGGCACCGCATCAAGCAGGGCGCGGGTGTAGGGATGAGCCGGATTGCCAAATACCGAGGCCACCGGGCCGATTTCGACAATGCCGCCCAAATACATCACCGCCACCCGATCGGCGATTTGCCGAACCACACCAAGATCATGGGCGATAAACAAATAGGCCAATCCACGATCACGCTGCAAATCAGCGAGCAAATTAACAATCTGTGCCTGCACCGACACATCGAGTGCGGAGACCGGTTCATCGGCAATGATCAACTTGGGATCAAGCGCCAAGGCGCGGGCAATGCCGATGCGCTGACGTTGGCCGCCTGAAAATTCATGGGGAAAACGCGATAGCGCTTCAGGGCCGAGGCCGACATCGCTCAGCAGGCTCGCGACCCGCGCGGTCATGGACGCTGCGTTGCCGCGGTGATGCACATGCAAAGGCTCTGCGATGATTTCACCAACCCGGCGTCGCGGATTAAGCGAGGCATAGGGGTCTTGGAAAATCATTTGCAAACCAGCGCGGATCGGTCTTAGCGCACGCCCGCCGAGCCGGGTGATGTTGACCCCATCAAAGGTGACGGTGCCGCCGGTGACGTTGTAGAGCCGGGCAATGCAGCGGCCCAGCGTGGATTTGCCGCACCCCGACTCTCCCACCAGCCCCAAAGCTTCGCCAGGCGCGATATCCAATGACACGCCATTCACGGCGCGCACCACGCGCTTGCCGGCAAAGCCGTGGCGGGATGTGTAATGTTTGGTTAGATCACGCACCTCTAACAAATTGCTCATGGGGTCAGGCGCTCCTGGCGCAGGCTCGCTCGTTCCTGGTCATCGATGATGCAGGCCACCGGATGTAATCCGGCGCGTAACGGCGGCGGCGCTGTTTCACAGCCTGCGCGCACAAAGCGGCAACGCGGCGCAAAAGCGCAGCCCGGAGGCCGATTATCGAGCGCTGGCGGCAATCCGGGAATGGCTGCAAGCCGTTGACGCGGCCCATCCAGCACCGGCATGGAACCAAGCAAACCCCAACTATACGGATGGGCGGGATCAGCGAATAAATCCGCCGTGCTCGCTTGCTCGATAATCCGCCCCGAATACATCACCGCCACGCGATCAGCGACCTCGGCAACGACGCCGAGATTATGGGTAATCAGAATGATCGAGGAGCCAAATTTCACCCGCAATTCACGGATCAAATCGAGGATTTGCGCCTGCACCGTGACATCAAGCGCCGTGGTCGGCTCATCGGCCAGCAGCAAGGCAGGGTCACAGGAAAGCGCCATTGCAATCACCGCGCGCTGCCGCTGACCGCCGGAGAGCTCATGCGGATAGCGCCGGAAGGTTTGGCGCGGATCAGGAATGCCGACCGCATCGAGCAAATCGAGCATGCGCTGATGCGCAACCGAGGCACTAACCGGGCGATGCTGGCGAATTTGCTCGATAATTTGCGCGCCGATGGTGTGCACCGGCGTGAGCGCGGTCATCGGGTCTTGGAAAATCATCGCGATTTTATTGCCCCGGATCCCACGCATCACCGGGGCCGGTGCGCCAACCAATTCTTGATCGCCAAAACGGATCGAGCCGGCGATTATGACGTTGGGATCACCGATTAGATTGAGGATCGATAAAATTGTCAGGCTTTTGCCCGACCCTGATTCACCGACGATGCCAAAAATCTGTTGCGGCAACACATCAAAACTAACGCCATCCACAGCGCGGATCACACCGCCACGAGTGCGAAACGACACGCTGAGATCACGCACGCTGAGCAGAGCTTGTGGATCACTCATTTATCGAGCCTGCCGCGCACGCGGGTCGATCACGGCATAGAGAATATCCACCACCGCATTGGACATCACCACGAATACCGATGCATAAATCACGGTCGCTAAAATCATTGGCAAATCCAAAGTTTCCAACGCTTGATAGGTGAGATACCCAATCCCTTGCAACCCAAAAACCACCTCGGTCAGCAAAGCCCCGCCACCGACCAATGCGCCGAAATCGAGGCCAAACAACGTGACGATCCCGATCATGGCTGAGCGCAGCGCGTGATGGATCAGCACCTGCCGTTCGGACAGGCCCTTGGCACGGGCGGTGCGGATATAATCTTCCTGCATCGTTTCGATCAGTGCTGCGCGCAGCACCCGCGCATAGAGACCGATATATAAAATCGCCAGCGTAAACCAAGGGATAATCAGCGCCTTGAACCAGCCGAGCGGTGAGGTGCTGAACGGCACATAGCCGAGTGGCGGCACCCAGGAAAATAGCCAGCTATGGTGAAACCGGCCCTGAGTGATCAGATTAGCCATGGTCGCGACCCAGAATACCGGCATGGAAATGCCAATCAAGGACAGGATCATTAATAGCCGGTCGATGAACGTATCGCGGAACGCCGCCGCGAGCAGGCCGATAACCACGGAAAAGCCAATCCAAATCACCGCCGCCCCGGTTACCAAGGACAAGGTAATCGGGGCAGCCCGAAACACTTGTGGAACGACTTTTTCACCGAGATTGACGAAGGACGTCAGATTTTGGGTGATGAACAGCTTTTTCATCATCAGCCCATACTGCACCGGCAGCGGCTTGTTCAGGCCAAATTGCCGCTCGACCCGCGCGATGGTTTGCGGTGAGGCATTGCGGCCAGCGATGCGCGCCGCCGGGTTGGCACCCGGTGTCGCAAAGAAGATCAAAAACACCAGCACCGAAATGCCGAATAACACGGCAATCATATGGATCAGACGGCGAATAATGGCACTGAGCATGATTAAAGCCTCAATTTCGCGCGCGGATCGAGCGCATCGCGCAACCCATCGCCGAGAATATTCAAGGCGATCACGGTGATAACGATCAGCAGACCCGGCGCAATCGCGACGATCGGGCGAGTATAGATCAGGCTTTCACCATCATGGATAATCGTGCCCCAACTTGCCGCCGGGGCCTGCACCCCGATCGACAAGAACGACAAGGCGGCTTCGGTCAGCAAATTGAGCGCGATGATCAGCGGCGCAAACACAATAATCGTTGAAATGACGTTTGGCACAATATCCCGCCAAACAATGCGCCACGGCGAGGCCCCGATGCCGATGGCAGCGAGCACAAATTCGCTTTGCCGGAGCGTCATTACCGTGGCGCGAATGGGCCGCGCGACATAGGGCACGTAGATGATGCCGATAATGGTAATTGGCAGCGCCAGGCTCGATGCATCAAGACGCAGAGGCCCGATATCAAGCCCATGGGCGATCAGCACCACTGAGAGTGAAATGGCCAACAAGAATACCGGAAAAGCCCATAACGCATCGAGCGCCCAGGTGATGGCGGCATCGATAAAGCCACCGAAAAACCCAGCGATGATGCCGGTGAGACCAGCCAGGACCAGCGTGACGATGGCGGCGATGCTTGAAATCAGCAGAGAGTTTTGCCCGCCATACAGCAAGCGCGCGGCAACATCGCGCCCTTGTTGATCCGCACCCAGCATATAAGGGCCAAAACGCCAGCTCGGGCCAATCGGCTCGATGCCCAACTTCAACGGATTATCGGCAGGCCCAAGCACCTCGACCTTTTGACCATGGCGCAGCACCGTGCCTGACAAGTTCGATTGGAATGGGTCGGTATGAGAAACATGCTGCGCATACCAAGGCGCACTCAAACAGCACAGCACAATCAACACCAGCACCAGCACCGAAATCATCGCCGAGCGATTGCGCACCAATTTGCGCAGGGCCAACGCCCAATAGCCTTGAGCGGGACGTTGCTTCTCCTCGGTCATGCTGGTGCTCATGGTTGGACTTTGGGTTTGATTTGGGCCAGTTGCGGCAGAAAGAAATATTCGCCGCTGAATTGGAAATTTCGCAAGCGGGCGGAGACAAAATCAAGCCGCTCGAACGAAAATAAATTGACCGCAGCGGCGCGGCGGGTAATTTGATGATCGATATGGCCCCAAAGCAGGTTGGCTTGGTTTGGATGCTTCAAGGAAACCCGCTCAGCTTTGGCCATCTCGGCATCAATGGCCGGATCACAAAAGCCCGAAATATTGATCGAGCTATCCGAGCCGCGATGAAAAGAATTGCACGAATAGAGCACATTCAAGAAATCTGACGGCGCAGGATAATCCTGCGCCCAATCGGTGATTGAAATTTGCACGTGATTATTGGTGTTTTGGATATAGGTAAAATCGATATTTGGTGAAATCGCCTTGACGCTGGCTTTAAAGCCAAGCCGGTTCAACACATCCTGCGTATAGACGCCGATTTGCCGATAAGGCGCTTGCAGCGAGGTGATGACAGTCACTTTCTGACCGATCATCCCTGATTTTTTCATATAGTGCCGTGCCAGCCGCCAGTCGGGCGCGGTCCAATTTTTGCCTGGATTTTTGGTAAAAGGACAATACGGGCTGTAGCCCGGCATTTTCGGCGGCAAGGTCACACAGGTCGGGATCGCCAGCCGATTGCCACCGGCAAGTTTAACCGCCGATTCACGGTTCATCGCATATTCAACCGCTAGGCGTGCATCCTTATTGTTAAACGGCGGAATATTGACATTCATCGGCACATAAACCGTCCAATTTGTCGGCGTGATATGCACTTGCTTGGTGTATTTGGTCGCAATCTCGTTCAGGCGGTCAGCCGGCACATCCTCAAACATCCAGTCATACTGGCCATTCTCAATGGCGGTGACTTGCGATTCCGCTGACAAGCCAAAGCGATAGGTAATAACATTGGGAAAACCCTTCGGCTGCGCCAACACGCTCCATTGATGGAAATATGGGTTGCGCACCATCACCAAGCCGGTCGATGGATCGTAGGATTTAACCGCATAAGCCCCGGTGCCGGGGATTGGGGTTGTGCCCATATCATGGTCGGGCGTGTTCACCGGCAAAATGGCGGCGAAACCCAGCGCCAATTGATCAAGAAACTCGGCATCAGGATGGCGGAGATGAAAAATGATGCTGTTGGTTGCAGGATCAGCAACGAGCCCTTGCAATTTGCAGCTATGCGGATGCGCGAGGCAGCGGCGACCCCCAACAATCACATCATACCACGTGCCGGCGTTGGGGCTGTTAACCTTGAACAGGCGGCGAAATGAATGCACCACCGCAGCGGTGGTCACCGTCTCGCCATTCGAGAATTTTATCCCGGTGCGCAGCGTAAATTGATAGGTCAGGCCGTGATCGGTCGGCACCGGCACGGCGGTCGCCAAATCAGGAACGATGGTCACTGATTGCGGCCCGCCGGTTTTGGCAAAAGTGACCAAGCCGTCATAGAGCATTTGAAAGAGCTCTGCGTAGCGGAGCGTATAATTCACCTGCGGATCAAACGTGCCTGAGGCGGAAACGGTGACCATACGCAACGTGCCGCCATAGCCCGCCGGTGCCGCCTGCGCGGTGGCCATGCCGGCCAGCAGCAAAGCTAAAACCAGAAAGCGTTTGATCACGGCTGCAAAAACCCAACGATTTTTTCAGCCTCGGTGACAATCGGGTCCGCAATCGCGGCGGCGCGGTCTGCACCGTTGCGTAAAATCCGGTCGATTTCGCCAGCATCTTGTTCGATCCGCTGCGTCGCCTCAGCAATCGGGCGCACCACGCTTTCGACCAATTCGGTCAAGCTCTCCTTGAACGGACCAAAGCCTTTGCCCTCATGGCTGCGCAGCACCTCGGCCACCGTTTGATCCGCCAATGTCGCATAAATACCAACCAGATTTTGCGCTTCAGGCCGGTGCGCCAAGCCCTCTTCCGAACCGGGCAACGGTTCAGGATCGGTTTTCGCACGGCGGATTTTTTGCGCAATCGTATCCGCATTGTCGGTCAGATTGATCCGGCTTTGATCGGATGGATCGGACTTGGACATTTTCTTTTGCCCGTCGCGCAGGCTCATAATCCGCGCACTCGCCTTCATGATCCGGGGTGTGATGGTCGGGAAGAATTCCACCCCGTAATCATGATTGAATTTCTGCGCGATGTCGTTCGCCAGTTCGAGATGCTGGCTTTGATCATCGCCCACCGGCACTTCGGTGGCATGATAGGCCAAAATATCGGCAGCCATCAGGTTGGGATAAACAAACAAGCCGGTGGACACCGCTTCACGATCTTTGCCCGCCTTGTCTTTGAATTGTGTCATCCGGTTCAGCCAGCCAAAGCGCGCCACACAATTAAAAATCCAGGCGAGCCGCGCATGGGCATGCACGGCCGATTGGTTGAACAAAATGCTCCGCGCCGGGTCAATCCCGCAGGCGATCAGCAAGGCGGCATTGGTGCGGGTTTGCGCGCGCAGCGCGCCCGGATCAACCCAGACCGTAAGCGCGTGCAAATCGACCAGGCAATAAATACCCTCATTGCCATTTTGCAGCGCCACCCAGTTGCGAATGGCGCCAAGATAATTGCCCAGATGGGCGATGCCGGTGGGTTGGATGCCTGAAAATATGCGTGCCATAGGCTGTATTCGCTCAGTCAACCCTGCGCGGTCAAGATTGGATCAGGCGGGTTTTGCCGGGCGGCGGAGCATTTCGCGCAGCTCGCGCGGGTAAAACGCGCCCAGCGCCATGCCACACAGGCCAAAACTGATCGCGCCGCTCGCCACCAATAAAGTCAGGAGCAACAGCTTGGGCATGGTGCCGGTGAGCACCGCGTTGAGCAGCCCTAAAATCACCGCCATCGCCAAGCACGCCATAACAATGCGCCAACTCCGGCTGCGCAAGCGTTGATCGATCTTGAAATCACCCTTGCGCGACAGGAAATATGCCAATAGCGCAAAATTGACCCAAGCGGCGATACTGGTGGACAGAGCGATTCCCACCTGCTGCAGCGGGTGCATCAACGCCAGATTAAAGCCAAGATTGACCGCCACAGCGATCAACCCGATCCAAACCGGGGTCTTGGTATCGCCACGCGCAAAAAATCCGGGCGACAATAATTTGACCAGCACAAAGGCCGGCAGCCCCGCCGCATAGGCCGCGAGCGCCCCGGCACTGCGCGCCGCATCGCTCGCGGTATAAGCGCCATGATCGAACAAGCCGCGCATAATCGGCAAACCAATCACCGCAAGCGCCGTCGCGGCGGGCAAGGTCAGCACCGCGCCAACCTCAATCGCACGGTTCAAGCTTGACCGCGCGGCCTCAGGCTCATTCCGGCGAAAATGCCGGGTGAGGGCAGGCAATAAAGTGGTGGATAGCGCCACGCCAATCACGCCGAGCGGCAATTGATTGACCCGATCCGCGTAATAAAGCACCGAAACCGTGCCATTGGGCAGCAAGGACGCGATAATCGTATCCACCGTCAGGTTGAGCTGGGTCACCCCAGCGCCAATCAAGCCCGGACCAAGACGCCGCAGCACGATGCGCGCCCCCGGCGTCAGGCGCGGCCAGCGCAGCCGGATCGCGCCCCCTGCGCGCACCAGCGCACGCGCCAGCAACACAAGCTGCACAATCCCGGCCAAGGCCACGCCATAGGCCAAGTCCTGCGCAACCGGGCCACCCCAGAAGTGCTGGACCAGCAAAGCGCCAATCAGGCAGAGATTGAACAGAATCGGCGCCGCAGCGGCAGCGGTAAACCGGCCCCGCGCATTCAGAATCCCGCCGAACAAGGCGCAGAGGCAAATCAGCCAGAGATAGGGGAAGGTGATCCGCGACAGGCGAACCGCGAGCTGAAATTTCGCCGGCTCCGCGCGAAAACCAGGGGCCAGCCCGTCGAGCAACCAGGGCATCAAGGCCAAACCCAGTAGCATCAAACCGAGGAGAAAAATCGTTAAAATTGAGCCGACCTCTTCAGCCAGCGCCGTCGCGGCCTGATCCCCCTCGCCGGTCAGGCGGCTGGTATAGGCTGGCACGAAAGCCGCCGAGAACGCCCCCTCGCCAAACAGCCGGCGAAACAAATTGGGCAGGCGTAAGGCGACGAAAAACGCGTCAGCCGCCGGCCCCGCACCCAGCAAGGCCGCAATCATAATATCGCGCACAAAGCCCAGCACGCGGCTGCCGAGCGTCCAAAAGCCAATGGTCAGGGCGTTGCGAATCATCCGGCCTCCTGTAGCGCCGGTGCGCGGTCGCGGCGAGTCCGCCGGTTAAAGCGCCGCAATATCCGGGGCGGCTGCTTTGCGCTCGCTATAGCGTTCGACCAGATAATCGGCCCGATCGCGCAGCAGCCAGGTAAAGCGCAGCAATTCCTCCATCACATCGACTACACGATCATAATAAGCCGAAGCCAGCATGCGCCCGTCCGCATCAAATTGCTCATAGGCCTTGGCCACGCTGGATTGGTTGGGTATCACCACCATGCGCATCCAGCGGCCCAGCAAACGCAAGGTGTTAACGGCATTGAAACTTTGCGAGCCGCCGGAAACCTGCATCACCGCGAGCACCCGGCCTTGGGTGGGCCGCACCGCGCCGATTTCCAGCGGGATCCAATCGATCTGATTTTTCATGACACCGGTAATGGCGCCATGCACCTCCGGGCTGCACCAAACCTGCGCCTCCGACCACAGCGATAAGGCCCGCAATTCCTGCACTTTCGGATGATCGGGCGGCACGGCATTCGCGACCGGCAGGTCATGCGGGTCAAATATTTTAACCTCAGCCCCCATCAAATCGAGCAACCGCGCCGCCTCCTCGCACAGCAGGCGCGAATAAGAGCGTTCGCGCAGCGAACCATAAAGCAGCAGCACGCGTGGCTTATGCGTCGCACGCTGCGCAGGCTCAAGCCGCGCCAAGTCAGGCGCATGGAGCAAGTCAGGTCTCAAGGCGGGGAAATCATCCATGCAATCATTTACCAAGGATTGGTAGCCATAATGCAAGTGCTGCGAGCGTGACCAGCAGCACCGGCGGGGTGATCAGCAAGCCGATGCGCATATACTGACCCCAGCTGATTTTGGTGCCCTTTTGTGAGAGCACATGCAGCCAGAGCAAGGTCGCAAGGCTGCCAATCGGGGTGAATTTCGGGCCGAGATCGCAGCCAATCACATTGGCATACACCATGGCGTCATGAATTTGCGGCGAAACATGGGGCAATTGATTGATCGCCAGCGCGCCCACCAGCACGCTCGGCATGTTATTCATGATCGAGGAGAGAATCGCCGCGAGAAATCCCGTGCCGATTGAGGCGGCCCAAATGCCATGGCGGGCAAACAGCCGCAGCGCATCGGCAATATAAAGTGTCAGCCCTGCATTGCGCAGACCATACACCACCAAATACATCCCCAGGCTGAAAATCACCACCTGCCACGGTGCGCCGCGCAGCACCTGACCAATCGGGATAATCCGCGCACCACCGCCGAAGGTCCGCGCAGCCAGGAGCAGTAAAATCGCCGCCCCGATAATGGTCACGAACGAGACCGGCACGCCGAGCGGCGCTGAGACGAAATAGGCCAGGAGCAAAACCAGCAGCACCGGCCAAGCGGCACGAAACACTAGCCGATCACGGATGGCCGAATCAGGCGCTTGCAAGACGGCAACATCGTAGCGCCGATCGGCGGTGCGGCGGTACAAAATCCCCAGCACCGCGAGGGTTGCGAGCAGCGACACCACATCAATCGGCAGCATCACCACCGCGTAGCGATTGAAGCTGATTCCAAAGAAATTCGCACTCACAATATTCACCAGATTGGAAATCACGAATGGCAGGCTGGTGGTATCCGCGACAAAGCCAGTTGCAATAATGAACGCGAGCGAAGCTCGCGGCGGAAAATCCAGACTGAGCAGAATCGCCATCACAATCGGGGTGAGCAGCAAGGCCGCGCCATCATTGGCGAAAAACGCCGCAATCGCCGCCCCCAGCAGCACGATCAAGGGCAGCAACAGCCGGCCCCTGCCCCGCCCCCAGCGCGCCACATGCAATGCCGCCCAGCGAAATAGGCCGGCTTCATCGAGCAGCAGCGAAATAATAATCAGCGCCACGAAGGTGAAGGTTGCGTTCCAAACAATATGCCAGACCACCGGAATATTGCGCCAATGGATCACACCCAGGGCCAGATCAATGATCGCCCCGCCCGTTGCACTCCAGCCAATGCCCAATCCGCGCGGCTGCCAGATCACCAGCACCAGCGTGGCGATAAAAATCGCGAGAGCCAACATGTTTTCGCTCCTGGAGAGTATGGGAAATGAAGCGCGGTTATTTCAGCACGCGGCCATCCGCATCGACCACGATGTCACCGTCTTCTTTGGCAAAAGCACCGCGCTGCGGCGCCGATAGGAGCGACAGCACCGCCTCCGAGGGGCGGCAAAGTTTAACGCCCAGGGGCGTGACCACGATTGGGCGATTGATCAGGATCGGATGCGCCATCATCGCATCGAGCAATTCATCATCGGACAGTCCAGGATGACCCAAGCCCAGTTCATCATAGGGCGTGCCTTTCTCGCGCAGCACGGCACGCACCTTCATGTCCATCCGGGCGATCAAATCGCGCAGCACCGCCCGGCTCGGCGGGGTGCGCAAATACTCGATGATCGTGGGTTCAATGCCAGCATTGCGGATCAGCGCCAGCACATTGCGCGAAGTGCCGCAGGCCGGATTATGATAAATCGTGACGGTCATGCAGCGCTCCCGGCTGAGGGATCAGGAGCCGTTCGGCCAATCTCCTGCACCCGGCGAATGAGCGAGATCCGCTCCAGCTTGTTGAGCGGGAGCGACACAAACAGCTTGATCCGGGTTTCAAGCATGCGGAACGCCAAGCGGAAGGCCGCCGCACATGCCATCTCGCTGCCAGTGACGGCGGCGGGATCAGGCACACCCCAATGCGCGGTAATCGGCTGACCCGGCCAGACCGGGCAAATCTCGCCGGCGGCATCGTCGCAAACGGTAAACACAAAATCCATCACCGGGGCCTGCGGCTGCGCAAACTCGTCCCATGATTTCGAGCGCAACCCATCGGTTGGAAACCCGGCATCGGCCAAGGTGCGCAGCGCGAGAGGATGCACGACACCTTTCGGATGGCTTCCGGCGGAAAAGCCTCTAAACGACGTGCCGCCCCAGCGCTCGATGAGCCGTTCCGCCATGATGCTGCGGGCGGAATTGCCGGTGCATAAAAATAAAACATTGAGGGGCTGATCGGTCATGCGGATTGTCGCTCCGGGTGGCACATCATAGGGGCAGGATCGCAGGCGAGGAGGCACGCCCCATCACGCCCGCAGCAATTTTGCAGCAAATAGCCAACCAATCCGTTCATCGCGGTGAAATCGGCGGCGTAAATCACATGGCGGCTCGCGCGACGCTGGGTAATCAGCCCGGCATGCAGCAACGCTTGCAAATGAAAGGTCAGGCTGGAGGGGGCCAGCGCCATGGCGTTGGCGAGATCACCCGCATTCAGCCCCGCCGGCCCGGCTTCGACCAAGCGGCGAAAAGCCGCGAGCCGATGCTCATGGGCCAGTGCGGACAAAGCGGCCACCGTCCAACTTGGATCCGGCAACGACGAATCGCTCATATCATCGCTTTCATATTATCGCTTTCCCACCAACCTAATCTTCTTCAACCTAATCTTCTTCAACCTAATCTTCTTCATCCCAACGACTATTCGATATTTATCGAATAGTCGTCCTTTAGTCGATTGGCTCGCCCGACGCAACAAGGCCACTTTTGCAAAACCAGCTTGTGGCGTATTCTCGCTCGAGGAGTATCAGATGCAAAATACCAGCCCGGCTTTCAGCGAAAATGTCGCCACCGCCTTGCATGACCCAGGGCTGCAACGGGCGTTGGGGCGCGCGAAAAAACCCTTCGCGCAGGTGCGGGCGAATGCGGTCGCGAAATTGCCGGAATTCGAAGCGCTGCGTGATACCGCCAAGGCGATCAAGGATCACAGCCTCGCCCATCTCGATTTCTATCTTGAGCACTACGCCGCCATGGTCGAGGCGCAAGGGGGCGTGGTGCATTGGGCGCGCACCGCAGCGGATGCGCGCGCGCAGATTCTCGCGATTTGCCAGGCCGTCGGCGCCAAAACCGTGACCAAGGGCAAATCAATGATCTCCGAGGAGATCGCCCTGAATGACTATCTCGCCGAAAACGGCGTGGCGCCCATCGAGACCGATTTGGGCGAATATATTTTGCAACTGCGCGAGGAAGCGCCGAGCCATATTATCGGCCCGGCTTTTCACCTTAATCGCGAAGATTGGGAGGCGAGTTTCCGCAAAGCCCACACTCATCTCGACCCGGACCGGGTGTTCGCCGAAAAGCGCGACATCCAAGCCGAAGCGCGCGCGGTGCTGCGGGAGAAATTTATCGCCGCCGATGTGGGGATCACGGGCGCGAATTTTCTGATCGCTGAAACCGGCTCCTCGGTGATCGTCACCAATGAGGGCAATGGCGATCTAACCCAAACCATGCCGCGCGTGCATATCGTGCTCGCCAGTATCGAAAAAATCGTGCCGACCATCGAGGATACGCTGTCGCTGCTGCGCGTGCTCGCGCGCTCCGCCACCGGGCAGGAATTTTCGGTCTACACCACCTTCTCCACCGGCCCCGCCCGCGCGACCGATCTGGATGGACCCAGCGACTATCACGTCGTGCTGCTCGATAATGGCCGCTCAAACATGATCGGCGGCGAATTTCAGGATATGCTGCGCTGCATTCGCTGCTCGGCCTGCATGAACCATTGCCCGGTCTATCTCTCGGTCGGCGGGCATGCCTATGGCTCGATGTATTCAGGGCCGATGGGCTCGGTGCTGACGCCCGCGATTTTCGGCCTGGATCAAGGACATTTACTGCCCAACGCCTCGACCTTTTGCGGCAAATGCGAAACTGTCTGCCCGGTGAAAATCCCCCTCACCGGCTTGATGCGCCATTGGCGCGAGCGCGAATTTGAACGGCATTTAACCCCAACGCCGATGCGCTATGGGTTGGGTGTGTGGGCCTTCATGGCGCGCCGCCCTACCCTGTATCGGATGGTCACGCGCCTGAGCGCCTGGGGATTGGGCATTTTAGGGCGAAAATCCGGGCGCTTCCGCTGGCTGCCCCTCGCGGGTGCGTGGACGCGGGATCGTGACATGCCCGCGCCGGAGGGCGAGACATTTTTTGCCCGCTTAGCGCGGCAGGAGCGTGGCGCGTGAGCGGCGCAAAGGCCGATCAGGCGCATCAGCGCGCCGCGATTCTCAGTGCCATTCGTCACGGGCTGCGCCGAGGCGCGCTGCCCGAGGATCAGGCGGCGATGCTGCGCGGGCGCATGATCGCGCATCCACGGCACATTATTCCGGCGCGCACCGCACTCGATCATGCCGGTCTGATCGCGCTGTTTACCGCCAATGCCATCCGCGAATTTTGCACCGTGGCGCAAATTCCCACCCGCGCCGAACTGCCCCGCGCCGTTGCCGATTATGTGCGGGCCCAGAATTTGCCGATGCGCGCTGTCGCTGCCCCGCACCCGGCGTTGCAAGCCATTGATTGGGGGCAGGAAATGATCGAGATGCGGTTCGGTCGCGCCGAGCCGAGCGATCTGGTCTCGATCCAAGAGGGGTTCGCCGGCATCGCCGAAACCGGCACCTTGCTGCTGCCCTCGGACGCGACAACGCCCACCACACTCAATCTACTGCCCGACACTGCCATCGTCGCCCTCGATACTGCGCGCCTGTTCGGACCCTATGAGGACGCGTTCGATGCGCTACGAGCGGCGGGGGCCCCGCACCATCATGGGATGCCGCGCAACGTGATGTTGGTGACCGGCCCCTCGCGCTCGGCGGATATCGAACGCACCCTCGAACTCGGCGCACACGGCCCCCGGCGCTTGCATATCGTGCTGATCGGTGACGATGCGACCGCCGCGACGGGGTAAGTCAGCGTCGGATCGGGCTGTCGATCAAGCAATTTGGGCGCTCTACGCCGCGACGGTGCGGCCTTTGCCAGGCCGCGCCGTGCCAACGATCCCGCCCGCACCCCCCACCGCGCCACCCCCCCCCGCGCCAGCCCCCAGCGCGCCAGTCCTAACAACGCCGGCTCCCGCGCCCAAGCACCGGGCGGTCTTGCATAAAATCAATGTCGGCGCGGTGCCGGCTGGGCTTGATCGGGGCAGTTGGCAACGATTTCGCACCGGACGCATCGCGCCCACCCGCACGCTGGATTTGCACGGCATGACGGTCGCGCGCGCCCATCCGGCGGTGATTGCCTTGATCGAAGGCGCCGCCGCGCGCGGCGAACGCTGTGTCGAAATCGTCACCGGCAGCGGCCCACGCGGTGCCGAGGGGTTTCAGGGCGTGCTGCGCCGCGACGTGCCGCGCTGGCTCAATGAGCCAGGATTACGCGAGCGGATTTTAGCGCTCAGCCATCCCCACCCGAATAATCCCGGCGCAATCCGCGTCTTGATCCGTCGTCATCGGGCTGAATGATGAGATCAATATTGGTTTAGGTTGAATCGACAGATTCAATCTAAACCAATGAAATTGATCGACAAATAAGGGTTAGAGCGTGATGGATGATCCCCAATCACGCTCTAATTCACCGCCCGAAACGCCGCGATGGTTTCATCAATATCGGCGGCGCTAACATCAAGATGGGTGCAAAGCCGCAGCCGCTTTGAGCTCATCACCGAGACCATAATCCCCTGGCCAAGCAATGAGGCCGCCCAATCGCCAGGGGTGCGCTGCGGATCGGTCACGTCCAGATAAACCAAATTCGTCTCCGGCTCCTGCACCGCGAGCCCTTGGATACCGCGCAAACCGGCAGCCAGTCGCTTGGCGTTGGCATGATCATCCGCAAGGCGCGCCACATGATGATCGAGCGCATAAAGGCAAGCCGCCGCACAAACCCCGCCTTGGCGCAGCGCACCGCCGATGCGCTGCTTCCACAGCCAGGCCCGATCAATCAAGCTTTGCGACCCCGCCAACACCGCACCGAGCGGCGCGCCCAGGCCCTTGGTGAAATCAAGCCAAACCGTGTCAAACGCAGCAGCATAATCAGCAGCAGCAATGCCCGAAGCCACCACCGCGTTCATCAGCCGCGCCCCATCCATATGGGTGGCCATGCCCGCCTCATGGGCGATGGCGGCAACCTCATTCAACGCGGCGAGCGGCCAAATCGTCCCGCCACCGAGATTGGCGGTCTGCTCCGCGACCATCAAGGTCTGCGGCGCGGCATAGCGCGAACGATCGGTCAGGGCCGCGCGCAGCGTCTCGGCACTGAACTGGCCCTTGGCGCCGGTGAGCGGCAGCACCCGCGCCCCGGCCAGCGCGCCCGGCGCGCCGCCCTCAGCGGTGATGATATGGGCCGTCTCATGGGCCAGGATTTCATCGCCCGCACGGCAATGGGTCAGAATGGCAATCTCGTTGCACATCGTGCCGGAGGGCAAAAACATCGCCGCCTCCTTGCCGAACAGCGCCGCCACCCGCGCGCACAGCGCATTGATGGTCGGGTCCATGCCGCGCTGCTCATCGCCCACCTCGGCATCGAGCATGGTCTCGCGCATCGCCCGCGTCGGTTTGGTCTGGGTATCGGAATACAGATTGATCCGCACCGGCACCGCCGGTTGAGGCATGATCGGGGTATACATGATTTATGCTTTCGCTGAGAGGGAGAGGTTGGATTGTTGTGGCGCGCCATAACGGTCCCGCGCCCGGCGCAAAAATGCCGCAACCATCAGGCGCACGGCTTCGCCGAACACCGGACCAATGGCTTTTTGCAGGATGATGTTGCGGAATTCGAAATCGACATAGAAATCGATCACTGTGCCGCGCGGATCGGGGATGAAGCGCCATTGATTGCGCAGATATTTGAACGGGCCATTTTCATACTGCACCGCAATTCGCTCCGGCGCATCCAGCATCACCCGCGAGGTAAAGCTTTCGCGAAACGGCCCAAAGCCAATGGTCAAATCAGCGACCAGCTCATTGCCCTCATGCGAGCGGATCCGCGCGCCGATGCACCAAGGCAAAAACTGCGGATATTTGCCAACATCAGCCACCAGATCAAACATTTGATCCGGGCGATACGGCACCAATTTGCGCTCGGCATATTTGGGCATGATTACGCCATCTGACGCGCCAACCGGGCGGCGCGCAACGCGCTGAAATCAGCATCGGCATGATAGGATGAGCGGGTCAACGGCGTGGCGGAGACCATCAAAAACCCTTTCGCCCGCGCCATCGCGGCAAGCTCGGCGAACTCATCGGGCGGCACAAACCGATCAATGGCGGCATGCTTCACCGTCGGCTGCAAATATTGGCCAATGGTGAGGAAATCGACATCGGCGATGCGCAAATCATCCATCACCTGGCCAATCTCGGCCTTGGTCTCGCCAAGCCCGACCATCAAGCCCGATTTGGTGAACAGCGTCGGATTAAGCTGTTTGGCCTGATCGAGCAGCCGCAGCGATTGGAAATAGCGCGCGCCCGGGCGAATGGTCGGATACAGGCGCGGCACGGTCTCCAGATTATGATTAAACACATCCGGCTGGGCCGCCACCACCAGATCAAGAGCGCCCGGCTTGCGCAGAAAATCCGGGGTGAGAATTTCAATCGTGGTCTCTGGCGCGCTGGCCCTGATCGCCGCAATCACCGCCGCAAAATGCGCGGCCCCGCCATCGGCCAGATCATCCCGATCCACCGACGTGATCACCACATGCCGGAGCGCAAGTTTTTGCACCGCCTGGGCCACCCGTGCTGGCTCATCCGCCGCGAGCGGCAGGGGCTGACCGGTCGTGACATTGCAAAAGGCGCAGGCGCGGGTGCAAATTTCACCCATAATCATCATCGTCGCGTGGCGCTGCGACCAGCACTCGCCGATATTCGGGCAGGCGGCCTCCTCGCACACCGTGACCAGCCCGCTTGCGCGCATCAAATCGCGGGTTTCAACATAAACCGGATGCGTCGGCGCTTTGACGCGGATCCAAGCCGGTTTGCGCTGGATCGGGTTGTCGCTGCGATGCTGCTTTTCGGGGTGGCGAACCCGATCACTCTCAGCCCGGCGATGATCAATTTCTATGCGCATGATGGCTCAGAAGTGGATGACCTGACCGTAGGCGTCAAGGACCGATTCATGCATCGCTTCGCTGATGGTGGGATGCGGAAATACCGTATGTATCAAATCGGCCTCGGTGGTCTCAAGTTGCCGCGCAATCACATAGCCCTGGATCATCTCCGTCACTTCCGCGCCGGCCATATGCGCGCCAAGCAATTCGCCGGTCTTCGCATCGAAAATCGTCTTGATCATCCCCTCCGGTTCGCCCATCGCGATGGCTTTGCCATTGCCAATGAACGGGAACCGGCCAACCTTGATCGCCCGGCCCGTCTCCTTCGCCTTGGCTTCGGTCAGACCCACCGAAGCGACTTGCGGGCGGCAATAGGTGCAGCCGGGGATATTGCCGGTCTCAAACGGGTGCGGATCAAGACCCGCGATTTTCTCGATGCAGACCACCCCTTCATGGCTGGCCTTATGCGCAAGCCAGGGCGGGCCGGTCAGATCACCAATCGCATAGAGGCCCGGCACCCCGGTGCGGCCAAACCCATCAACCACCACATGCGTGCGCTCAATCTTAACGCCGGCCGCCTCCAGCCCCAGATTCTCGACATTGCCAACAATGCCCACCGCCGAAATCACCCGCTCAGCGGTAATCGCTTGCTCTTTGCCACCCGATTCGATGGTCACGGTCACGCCGGTCGCCGATTTTTCGGCCTTTTTGACACTGGCGCCGGTCAGCAGCTTCATCCCCTGCTTTTCAAACTGCTTATGCATAAAAGCCGAAATTTCTTCATCCTCAACCGGCAAGATGCGCGGCAAGGCTTCGATCACCGTGACCTCGGCACCCATATTGCGATAGAAACTGGCAAATTCGATGCCAATCGCCCCAGAGCCGATCACCACCAGCGATTTCGGCATGATGTCAGGCACCATGGCTTCACGATAAGACCAAATTTTAGCGCCATCCGGCTCAAGGCCCGGCAAAATCCGCGCCCGCGCGCCGGTCGCAAAAATAATATGCGGCGCGGTCAGCGTGGCAACCGGTTTTTGATCCTTGGTCACCGCGAGCGTGTGGGGACCAGCGAGTTTGCCAACACCATCCAAGACGGTGATTTTATTTTTCTTCATCAAATGGGCAACGCCCGAAGAGAGTTGCTTGGCAACATTGCGCGAGCGTTTCACCAGTTTGGCCAAATCAAAGCTGATATTATCGGCCTTGAAGCCAAATTCTCCCAAATTATGCAGCAAATGGTTGATTTCCGATGAGCGCAGCAGCGCCTTGGTGGGAATGCAGCCCCAATTGAGGCAAATCCCGCCCAGATTTTCCCGCTCGACCAGTGCGACACTCATTTTCAATTGCGCCGCCCGGATCGCGGTCACATAGCCGCCCGGCCCGCCGCCGACGATGATGACGTCAAATTTCTGATCAGCCATTGTTAGTCTCCTGAGACGCGAGAACGTTGAGGGCAGCGCCGGTGACGCGATAGCGCGTCCATTCATCGAGCGGTTCGGCGCCAAGGGATTGGTAGAAATCGATCGCAGGCTGGTTCCAGTCGAGCACCTGCCACTCCAACCGGGCGCAATCGCGCGCCAGCGCCTCGGCAGCGAGAGTGCGTAGCAACGCCTTGCCAATCCCCTGGCCACGCGCCGCCGGTTTGACAAACAAATCCTCGAGATAAAGACCCGCCTTGCCCGTCCAG
Organism: Acidiphilium sp. MT5; assembly: GCF_054767495.1. Classification (NCBI taxonomy): domain Bacteria; kingdom Pseudomonadati; phylum Pseudomonadota; class Alphaproteobacteria; order Acetobacterales; family Acidocellaceae; genus Acidiphilium; species Acidiphilium sp. MT5. The sequence goes on along the minus strand of NZ_BAABMR010000015.1, from coordinate 29,752 downwards.
GTCGAAAAGCTGGTGAAATACAGCGCAAAACCTAATATCTCAGCACGCTCCGCGACAATGGCATGGGCCAGTGGCCGCGCGCCAAATAACGCCTCATCCAGCATCGGCGCGGTCATCGCGACGGCATCAGGGGCACGCTCATAAACCGCAAGGTCGTGAATCAAACCCAGTAACGCCCCAACATCGCCGGGCGCGGCAGGGCGAAGCAAAAAATCAGGCATCAGCGCCGCACCATCTCACAGCACCGAGGCTTCAACCCGCCCCAACCCAGCGCCGCGTCCTTCGCTACCCGCACGATCATCGCAACCGCGCCTAAAGCATCAAGCTCAACGGCGCCTCGATCAATCCTTTGAGCACCGCGAGGAATTCGGCGGCCGTTGCCCCATCCACCACGCGATGATCGCATGACAGCGTCACCGTCATCACCGTCGCGATGGCCAATTCCGCACCGCGCACCACCGGGCGTTTTTCACCCGCGCCAATGGCGATAATCGCCCCTTGCGGCGGGTTGATGATCGCCGAAAAACTGGTGATGCCATACATGCCCAGATTCGAGATCGAGAAGGAACCGCCTTGAAACTCCTCAGGCTTGAGCTTGCCGGCCTTGGCACGCGCCGCCAAATCTTTCATTTCATTGCTGATCGCAGCTAAACCTTTTTGATCGGCCTTGCGGATGATCGGCGTGATCAATCCATCCGGGATCGCCACAGCGACAGAAATATCAACATCATGATAGCGGATCATCGCGTCGTCGGTAAAGCTCGCATTGGCCGCCGGCACCCGGCGCAAAGCCACCGCGCACGCCTTGATGATCAAATCATTGACCGAAAGCTTGAAGGCCCCAGCTCCCTCTTTCGGCGCTTGCGCGTTGAGATCGGCGCGCAATTTGAGCAGCGCATCCAGCTCAATATCCATCGTCAGGTAAAAATGCGGGATCGTCTGCTTGGCCGCCTGCAAGCGCCGGGCAATGACTTTGCGCATCGAGGAATGCGCAATCGCATCATGCGGCGCGACGATATCGGCTGATTTCGGCCCCGCTGACGCTGCTGGTTGCGTCATCACCGGCGCCGCTGAAGGTGAAGCTGCGCCTGCGGGCGCCTGCTTGCCCCGCGCCGCATCAATATCCGCCTTGATGATGCGGCCATTCGGGCCTGAGCCGGCCAAACGCGTGAGATCAATCCCCGCCTGCTCAGCCATCCGGCGGGCCAGCGGCGACGCAAAAATACGCGCGCCAGCCCCCGCAGCATCATGACCATCCTCGCGCCCGACCATCGGCGCGGGTGCGGGTGCGGGTGCGGGTGTCGGCGCGGGTGTCGCTGCCGGTGCCGCAGCTTGCGATTGACTTGGCCCGGTCGGCACCGCCTCGCCCGCCTCAATCAGCACCGCAATCGGCGCATTCACCGCAACGCCCTCCGTGCCCGCCGCCACCAAAATTTTGCCGAGCACGCCTTCATCCACCGCCTCGACTTCCATGGTCGCTTTATCGGTCTCGATTTCCGCAATCACATCGCCGGATTTGATGCGATCACCTTCCTTTTTGAGCCATTTCGCCAAGGTGCCCTCGGTCATCGTCGGCGATAAGGCGGGCATCAGAATATTGGTGGCCATGGTCGCTTCTCCTCAGAACAGCTTCTTGACGGCATCAACAACCCAGCTTGGCTGGGGCAGCGCCAATTTTTCAAGATTGGCCGCGTAGGGCATCGGCACATCAAGCCCCGCGACGCGCGCGGGCGGCGCATCCAACCAGTCAAACGCGTGTTCGGTAATTTGCATGGCGATTTCAGCACCAATCCCCGCAAACGGCCAGCCTTCTTCCACGCAAACCACCCGATTGGTCTTTTTCACCGAAGCCACAATCGTTTCGATATCGAGTGGACGAATCGTGCGCAGATTAATCACCTCTGCCGAAATACCCTGCTGATCGAGCAAATCAGCCGCCTTCAGCGCAACATCCACCATCAGCGAAAACGCGATGATCGTCACCTCCTCGCCGGCCCGCTCGATTTTGGCTTTGCCAATCGGCACCATAAAATCCTCATCGGTCGGAACAGCGAATTTATGGCCGTAGAGAATTTCGTTTTCGAGGAAAATCACCGGATTGGGATCACGGATCGCCGCCCGCAGCAACCCTTTAGCATCCGCCGCCGAATACGGCGCCACCACTTTCAGGCCCGGACAATGCGCATACCACGACGCGTAGCATTGGCTATGCTGAGCGGCCACCCGCGCCGCCGCACCATTCGGCCCGCGAAACACAATCGGGCAGCCCATCTGCCCGCCAGACATATAAAGCGTTTTCGCTGCCGAATTGATGATTTGATCAATCGCCTGCATCGCGAAATTGAAGGTCATAAACTCAACAATCGGCTTCAGGCCAGACATCGCCGCCCCCACCGCCATGCCGGTAAACCCATGCTCGGTGATCGGCGTATCAATCACCCGCTTCGCGCCAAACTCATCGAGCAGACCTTGGCTGATCTTGTACGCCCCCTGATATTGCGCGACTTCCTCGCCCATCAGGAACACCTCGGGATCGCGCCGCATCTCCGCCGCCATCGCATCGCGCAACGCTTCGCGCACAGTAATCTCGGTGGTCGCCCCCCACTCTTTCTCATTCTGCTGCTTCTCATTCTGCAGCACCGGGGCGGATGGCCGCGCCGCCCCCATGTCCGCCACGGGCGCGCTGGTCGGCGCAGCGCGCTGGGGTGCCGGCGCCGAGCGGGCGGATGCTGCCTCCAGCGCCTCGCCCTTGCGGCCCAAGATCGCAATCGGCGCATTCACCGCGACATTATCAGTCCCTGCCGGCACCAGGATTTTGAGCAATTCGCCCTCATCCACCGCCTCGACTTCCATGGTCGCTTTGTCGGTCTCGATCTCGGCCAGCACATCGCCCGATTTCACCATATCGCCGACCTGCTTGAGCCATTTCGCGAGCTTCCCCTCGGTCATCGTCGGTGACAAAGCCGGCATCAAAATTTCGGTGCTCATCGGTTAAACCTCCACCAGAATATCAGTCCAGAGTTCCGATTCTGCAGGCTCGGGGCTGGATTGCGCAAAATCAGCCGCCTCGGCAATGCGCGTTTTGATAGCGGTATCGATCGTCTTCAAAGCCTCAGCGTCAACGCCAAGCGTTTCCAGTTCGCGCCGCGCCAGATCGATGCAATCATGCTCCGCGCGCATTTTTTCAACCTCCTCGCGCGTGCGATATTTCGCCGGGTCCGACATTGAATGACCGCGATAACGATACGTCATCATTTCCAGCAAAAACGGCCCGTTACCCGCGCGGCAATGCGCCACCGCCTGCATGCCCGCACGCTTGACCGCGAGCACATCCATCCCATCCACTTGCAAACCCGGAATATGCCACGGCGCGCCGTTCTGGCTCAAATCGCGCGAGGCCGAAGCCCGCTCAACGCTGGTGCCCATGCCATAGCGATTATTTTCGATAATAAACACCACCGGCAATTTCATCAGCGATGCCAAATTGAAACTCTCGAACACCTGACCCTGATTGGACGCACCCTCGCCAAAATAGGTCAAACAAACATGATCATTGCCGCGATAATGATTGGCAAACGCAAGGCCGGTGCCCAGCGAAACCTGCGCGCCGACAATGCCATGCCCGCCATAAAAACCCTTTTCCTTGGAGAACATATGCATCGAGCCGCCTTTGCCGTGCGAATAACCACCCGACCGGCCGGTCAATTCCGCCATCACCCCGCGCGGGTCCATCCCGCAAGCCAGCATATGGCCGTGATCGCGGTAGGAGGTAATCACCTGATCGCCCGCACCAATAGCATGCTGCATACCGGTCACCACCGCTTCCTGGCCGATATAGAGATGGCAAAACCCGCCAATCAGCCCCATGCCATAAAGCTGGCCGGCTTTTTCCTCGAACCGGCGGATCAACAACATGGTTTCATAGGCTTGCAACAACTCATCGCGATCCATCACCGCATCGCCCGCAGACGCCCGCGCCGTACGCGTGCCCCCCTTGGCGCCGGCCTTGGCTTTGGCGGGGGCTTTGGCGGGGGCTTTGGCGGGGGCTTTGGCTGAGGGTGCGGCGCTCGCCACCGGTTTCGGCTGACGCTTGACCATGAATTCCTCCATCCGCATGTTATTGCCGCATATCAGATGCAGCACCGAACCCCGTCTAAACGCTCAACCAAAATTGGCAAGGCAGACGCATAAACCATGCGCAGAGCGCCATCGTCGCGTTGGGAACAGCAGCAGCCTCGCGCTAGGTCAGCATCATCACTATCCTAAAAAATACCGTTATATTTCAATAGATTAACTGATACCGCAATGGGTAATCTGCTACCGAACCTTCGGCGAGCTTGGCTTATCTGCTATGCAAGCCCGATCGCGCCCAGCGCACCATCACTGCCGCGCAGGCGTGACCGATGCAGACGAGTGCGGGGTATGCAGCGGCACCACCAAATCATCCGGATTGGCCAAATTCAGCACGGCGCGGCTGCGTTCGTTCAGCATATCGGCTTGGATATTATTATCGCGCAGCGCATCAACCCGGGTCTGCCAAAAATCCCGCTTCGCATCGATGCGGCTCTGCAACGCCAGCGCCTGCCGATACAAGACACGATCCGCCGCCTGCGCCCGCAACCCGCGCGAGCCACGCATCGCATTCACCCCCGAATAGGCGATCAGCCCAATCAAGATTGTCGGCCAAATCATCGCGCGCAGAAATTTTTTGATCCTGATCACAGCACCGTCCCACAAGATATTGCTGTTATGCGTTTTTCTTGACCCGTTTCGCAAGCCCCTTCACGCGAATCCACTGACAACGATCCCGATGAAAAATTGTTTAGCCACAAAAGCTGCGTCAACTTGCCACAGGGTTGCCACCTTCGCGGCCCAAACCTACCTCATCGAGAAGGAGGACATCATGTCTCGCTCACGCAGTATCCTACGGATTTTGGCGACCAGCTTCATCGGCTTGGGCATCCTCGCCGCCACCGGCACCGCCCAAGCGGACCCACCGCCCTGGGCTCATGGCGGCTGGCACCGCGACTGGCACCATGATGATGACGATCATGGTTGGCGCGGCGGCTTTTTCCCGCCCCCGCCGCCGGCCTACTACCCGCCGCCGCCGGTCTATTACGCGCCGCCGCCGCCACCCCCGCCACCGCCGGTCTACTATGCGCCGCCGCCCCCGCCGCCGGTCTATTACGCCCCGCCGGTGCTCTCTTTCGGCATCAACGTGCCGCTGGGCGGGGATGATCATTAACCCTGGCGTCAAGCCGGTTCGGTCATCCCATCAAATGGCCGAACCGCTTTTGCTTGGTATCCAAATAGCCATCATTCACACCATTTGACTGCATAATATGCGCAACCCGCGCCGCCACAACGATGCCGCACGCCTCCAACCCGGCAATCTTATCAGGATTATTGGTTAATAAACGGATATGATCGAGCCCGAGCGCGCGCAGCATTGAGGCCGCAATGTGAAAATTGCGCTCATCCGCCTGCCATCCCAACGCACGATTCGCATCCAACGTATCAAGCCCCCGATCCTGTAACGTATAGGCGCGTAATTTATTGATCAGCCCAATGCCGCGGCCTTCCTGCGCCAAATACAGCAACGCCCCGCCACCCTCAGCACTCATGCGCCGAATCGCCGATTTAAGCTGCGGCCCACAATCGCAGCGCAACGACCCGAGCAAGTCCCCGGTGAAACATTCCGAATGGATGCGCACCAGCGGATTGGGCTGCGCAGCAGGATCGCCAACCAAAATCGCCATATGCTCGATCCCCTGATCCAGCGCCCGGAACGCCACCAACCGGGCATCGGGCGCGTCTTCCAGCGGGATCTGCACCTCGGCCACGCGGGTCAATGTCGCGGCCAGTTCGGTCGGGTAGGACAGTAAATCCGCAGCCGGCACCGCGAGCAATCCCGCCCCATCCGGTCGCCCCGCCCAACCCGGCCGCACCGGCGCCACAATCATCGCCGGCAGCAACCGCGCCAATTTACCCAACGCCAACGCCGCGAACCCCGCATCAGGCGGAGCAACCCGTTCAAAATGCGGCAAAATCTGTTCCAATGTCGGGTCCGCCACCCGGCGCAAATTATCGATGTCAATCAAGGGTCGCGCCAGCGCCAGCGCCACCACCTGCTCGGTATCATCAATATCCTGCCCCAAAATCGCCGCCGCCCGCGAGGGTGCCAATAGCAGCCGCGCTGGCCCCTCCCCCAACCGGTCGATCAATCGCAGCCCCTCAGCCCCGACCGTTTCAGCCGGCACCACAATCAAGGGGGCGCGCGTGGCTAAAACCACCGGCACGCCGCGCCGCGCCTCGGCAATGCATCGATGCACTGCCCGGATTCGCATATTATTCAACGGCGGCGCGCCAGCCGCACCCAACATATCCGCCCGCTTGGCCATCGGCGTTTTCATGACGGTAATCCTGCTCTCATCGTCGAGATATGGCGCGCAAATGCCCCGCTTGAAAGGGTCGCCGCGCCAAACTGATCGCCGCCAATGGTGACATCTCACGCACCTGTGTAACGACGCTCTGCGCAATCGCGCAGAAAATACTATATAGCGAGGGCGCATTGTGCCGAATCCGGCGTTTCACGAACCAAAGGGTGCCGAACATGACCTCTCAGCAAGCAATCCTGATCGTTGACGATGACAGCGTGCTTCGCGGCATGCTGGTGGATCATTTTCGCGCCGATGGCAGTTTCACGCCCAGTGAAGCCGGCAGCATCGCCGAGGCCGAGGCCGCCTTCGACCGTGGCGATCGGCGCTTCGATGCAGTCATCCTGGATGTCGGCCTGCCGGACGGCGATGGCCGCGCTTTGTGCGCCCGCCTGCGCGAACGCGGCCATAAAATGCCAATCATCATGCTCACCGGCGCAACTGACGAGGCCGATGTGGTGCGCGGCCTTGATTCCGGCGCCAATGACTATGTGGCCAAACCATTCCGCCTCAACGAATTACTCGCACGCGTCCGCGCCCATCTGCGCGATTTCGAGAATAGTGCCGATGCCGTGCTACAAATCGGCCCCTATGTCTTTCGCCCCGCCCAAAAACAACTGCTCGACCCCGCCGCCAACCGTCGGATCCGCCTGACCGACAAAGAAGCCGCGATCCTGAAATTCCTCTACCGCGCCGGCGGCAAACCCGTAGGCCGCGATATTCTGCTGAACGAAGTCTGGGGCTACAACGCCACCGTCACCACCCACACGCTCGAAACCCACGTCTATCGCCTGCGCCAAAAAATCGAAGCCGACCCCGCCGACATGAGCCTGCTCCTCACCGCAGGCGGCGGCTACCGCCTGAATATCTAGCCCACCCCCGTGACGCGCCACGCCAACCGCGTTATGCACAAGCAGCGTCCCCGTAGCTCAGTCGGATAGAGCACAGGATTCCTAATCCTGGGGCCGTGGGTTCGAATCCCGCCGGGGACGCCAATAAAACCGATAAAATTCATGCCCCGGAACTGGATTGTCCCGCGACGTCAGAGGCACGCCGCACGCGCAACACAGCGCTCGCGAATATCAAGCAGCTGCGGCAAATACCAAACTTCATCATAATCGCGCGCAACGGCAATCGCGCGCTCAATTTGCTGCTGGGCCCGCTCGGTTTCGCCGTCGCTCAGCAACGCACGCGCAATGATCGACATATAAACCGGCGTAATCGCAATGCCGCCGAGCTTTTCATATCCCGCCAACCCCTCGATCATCATGCGCAGCCCCGCCACCCGGTCGCGCCCTGTCCGGTGCAGCCACCAGCCGCGATAAACCAGCCCGTGCATCCGCCAGAACAGGAACGCATATTGCTCCGAATAAGCGAGCTGCCGCTCCGCGATCACGCCAAGCTGCTCAATATCATCCTCAATCACATGAAGCAGACCCGCAAAACTCAGCGTCCACGCGGTGCTGAACGGATGATCAATCGCCTGCGCATGCGTCAGCGCCACCTCCATCATCCGCCGCGCCTCACCAGGCGCGCCCGCGCACCACGCATTCACCGCCCGCAAACATTGCGCCCCCGCGAACGGGTCAAGGCCGAACGCGAACCGGTTGGCCTTATGCACCCCCGGATCATAATGCGCCACCGCCGTCGCGAAATGCGCCTCCGCACCAGCATGATCGCCCCGGCTAACAGCGCAATTGCCAGCCGCGCGATGCGCCTCGATCAGCAAAGCGTCATTGCCCGGCATCTGCGCCACGGTGAGCATCTCCGCACTCACCTCGCGCGCATTCGCCCCATCAGCGCGCACCCAATAAAATCGGTACAATCCATGCAAAACCGGAAACAAATCCGCCGCCGGGTCAAGGCCCCGGCACAGTGCCCGCGCCGCCGAAAACGCACGGCCCACCTCGGGTGCCGCATGCCCAAGCCGACCCGTTAGCACCACCCCCAGCATGACCAAGGTTTCCGCATGGATCTGCGCCCGCCGCTCCAAAGCTGGCGCCGCATCAATGATGCCAATCGCCGTTTCGATATGAAGCTGCGCCTCGACATGGGCCGATCGGCGCATCGCAATCGCCACCGCCTGGCGCAAATACGGCAATGCCGCACACGGCTCTCCCGCCGCAATCATATGATGCGCAATCACCTCCGGCGTTTGTTGAGCAATCTCAGGAAACGAACCCACCAGAACCGATGCGATCTCGTCATGAAGCTGGCGCCGGCGCGCCGCCAGCGTCGATTGATAAATCGTATCCCGGATCAACGCATGGCAGAACCGATAATGCGCCCTGCCCTTATCCTTCGGCTGCTCAAGCAAGCGGGCATTGACCAAACGATCAAGAACCGGCTGCAAGGCCCCGGCATCCTGCCGCGCCAGCACCACAAGCAGCTTCAGATCGAAATCCCGCCCAATCGCCGCGATCTGCTCAAGCGTCTGGCGCGGCGCCTTGATATGATCAATCCGCGCGATCAAACTATCCGCCAAGGTCAGCGGCATCAACGCCGGATCAATCGCGCCGTCCACCACACCATCTTGCAACGCATCCGTCGCGGCCAGGGTCATTTCCTCGATAAAAAACGGCACCCCATCGGTCCGCGCAACGATCAAGTTAGTGATCCGCTCCGGCAAATGCACATTGCCAGCCACCGCGCGCGTCAGCGCCGCCGCCGCCCGCGCCTCTAACGGCCGCAACCCAATCACCCGGCAACGCCCTTCACCCAGCCGGGACACATCAAACGTCTCCCGCGTCGTCATCGCCACCAGCGCCCGCGCCTTGGTAATCTGCGGCAATAATTCATGCAGCAATTCCACCGTCGATGGATCAGCCCAGTGCAAATCCTCAACCACCATCAGCACCGGCGCCACCTGCGCAATATGCAATAACCACTCAGCGATCAGCCGCTTGATCTGCTGGCGTTCCTGCTGGGGCGAGCGGCTCGGCACCACCGGGCGATCCGCCGGCGGCCGCAACCCGAGCAGCGGACCAAGAAGCCGGGCATAGAGCGCGCCATCCAACCCCCGATCCGCAAACCCGCGTTCAAGCATGGCAAAACGCTCAGCCGGATCAGGCTCCGCCTCAAGCCCGAGCAGTTGCGAAATCGCCTCCGACACCGGATGTAGCGGCGTGTTCTGAAACAACGAAGCCCCTCGCAGCACCACGCAGCGCGCCTGCGCCTGCTCAGCCTCGGCGATCAATTCACGCACCAACCGGCTTTTGCCAATCCCGGCATCGCCGCTGATCAGCACCGCCTGCCCCACCCCCGAAAGCGCCTCAGCCCACGCACCTGACAGAATACTCGCCTCAACACTCCGCCCAATCGTCGGTGTCCGCAACCCGGCATCGCCCGGCGCCAATCGGGTAACCGCCTCAACCCGATACACCGCAACCGCATCGGGCACCCCCTTCAGCCGCCGCCGCCCGAGCGGCGTGCAGGCCACCTCGCGCCGAACCAACCGATAGGTATCACCGCTAATCACCAGCGTCCCCGGCTGCGCAATCGTCTGCAGCCGCGCCGCCAGGTTCGGCGCATCGCCAATCGCGGCCATCGCCTCAATCGCATGGGGCGATCTGATATCACCGACCACGACATTGCCGGTATGGATCGCCGCCCGCAAACTAAAAGCGCTGCCCGCATCGCCCTCCGGCTGGATCGCGATTTCCCGCAATATCTCCAGCGCCGCCCGCACCGCCCGCCGCGCATTATCCTCAAAGGTCCGGGGATACCCGAAATAGACCATCATCCCATCGCCGCTATAATGCGCAATATGGCCGCCATATGTGCCAATAATCCGCGCACACGAATCACGATGATCGCGCAGCAATTCGCGGAACCGCTCAGCGCCCAACCGCGCCGTATGCGCAACCGAATCCACCATATCGATGAACAGCACAGTCAGATAACGCAGCTCACCCCGGTCGTCCGCCACCGGCGCCACCTGGTCAAGCGAATGACCACAATAGCCGCAAAACCGATGACCAACGATGACGTTGGCCTGACAATTACCGCATCTCATCCTGAAACCCGATCCATCATCTTCTGGTTTTATACGAAATCCACCCTGCAACCTGAAGCGAAATATTGCGACAAATCACCCTATATCAAGGTCTGGACTGTTTGTTCTCTCTATGCAATTGTCTCATTATGCTTGGCGTTCCGAACCCGGTTGCCGCATCCCGCGCCGCCCTAGCCTCGGCCAAACCCCTTCGCCTCCTGCTGCTGCATCTGAAAACATTAATCGATTCTTGGCCCGTACCCGTCGATGCGCTCGGCGAAATCGTGAAATTCCCAAGCGCCGTCTACCCCACCTTGGCCGCCATGATCGCCGACCTGCCCGTAACCATCGATATTTTCGACGGCTATGTCGCCCGCTGTTCCTTCGCTTCATACAAAGCGCGTCTCGCGGCGGCCGACGTGATCGGCATCTCCGTGATGTCGCCCCTTAAGGCGCTGGACACCGAACTCACGCTCCGGCTCGCGCGCACACTCAATCCATCCGTGCGGATCGTGCTCGGGGGTAATCATGCCAGCGCCTGGCCGGAGCGCTGGCTCGGCGTTGGTGCCGATTATGTGGTGCAGGGCGAGGGCGAAATCCCGTTCCGTATGCTGATCGAGCATCTCGCGCTCGGCTTACACACACTTGATGCCATCCCCAACCTCTATTGGCGCGCGGGCCAAGCCATCCAGCGCTCAACCGCCCCCCTCCCCGCCTTCAACCTCGACACCGCCCCCCTGCCGCTATGGCGCGGCGTTGATCTGTCGCGCTACGGGCTAGGGCTGAGCGACGGGCTGGCCGCCACAGTCGAATTTTCGCGCGGTTGCCCACATCGGTGCGATTTCTGCAACATCAACACGTTTTGGAACCATCGCCAGCGCACCAAATCGATACCGCGCATGATCGAAGAGCTCGAAGCTCTGCGCGCCCGCGGCGTGCGCGAATTCATTTTCACCGACGATAATTTTGGTGGTGACGAACGGCGCACCATCGCCCTGCTGGAAACAATGGTGGAACGCGGTCTGGACATGCGGTTCGGCTGCTTCCTGCGCGGCGATACGGTCCACCGTCACCCGGCATTTGCCACCCTCGCCGCCAAAGCCGGCATGCGCTTTTGCATGATGGGCATCGAAACGCTCGACCCCGCGTGGCTGCGCGACCATCGCAAGGGCGTTCGCGCCCCGGATGCTTTAGCCATGTATCAATCTGTCTATGCAACCTTGCGGGCAGCGCGCATCATGGTGGTTGGCTTATTCATCCTGCCACCCGCCGCCACCCGTGGCTATGCGGCCCCAAAGGGCCTCGCCGGCCTGGTTTGCGACATTGCGGTTGAGGCGGATCTCGCCGCCCTGAAGGGCAGCGCCCTGCATGATCATCTGGCCCACGAGGGGCGCGTCGCCAAGGACATGTTCTATCACGATTGGAACCTGCCATCGATCTTGCTGGCGGATGGCGAGGTCCAGCGCCAACAGAAATCAATATTCGACTTTCTGCGTGCCGGGCTATCACCGTTCATCCTCCGCACAGCGATCCTCGGTCCCCCCTTAGTGCGGCGGTTTCGCTGGCGCGGGATCATGCTTGTCGCCGAACGGCTGGCCTGCACCACCCCTCGCGATCTGCACCGTTGGTATCTCGCCCGCAAACCAAAACTCAATCAGCAGCAGCGCCAGGATCGCATCGTTGCAACCGTGCTCGGTCCCGCCGCCCTCGCCCGCGCCCAACGGCGCCGGTTTTGGCGCGTGCCGCTCGCACTGCGCAATTTATCATGGCGGCAAACGCCGCCGCCGGCGATGCAAAATGAATGAAATCCTGCTGCAGCGCAGCGGTCGGCTGCTGCGCATCACACTCAACCGCCCCGAACAGCGCAACGCCATTGACCGCGCGACCGATGCCGCCCTGCGCGCCGCCTGGGCCGCCTTCGCCGCCGATGACGGGCTCGACGTCGCCATCCTCACCGGCGCCGGCGATGATGCTTTCTGCGCCGGCGCAGATTTACACGACTATATTCCCCGCTTCCTCAATGCCGACATGGGCGTGGTGCGCGATAACATCGCCACCGGGCTGGGCGGCCTCACCCGTGGCATGCCCATCCAAACCGGTGATCGCGGCGGTCAATGGATGGGCCTTGGCCGGCGGGTTCGAACTCGCCCTGGCGTGCGATATTCGCATTGCCAGCACCACCGCCCGCTTTGGCAGTTTCGAAATCCATCGTGGCTTCCATCACGGTGATGGCGGCATCGTCCGGCTAATCACCAGCCTCGGCCTATCACGAACCATGGACATCGTGCTGTCCGGTCGCATCGTCGATGCCACCGAGGCCGAACGGATCGGGCTGGTCCACCAGCGCGTCCCGCCCGAACAGCTGCTCACCGCCGCAGAAACCTACGCCGCAGACCTGCTCGGGCGCAGCCAGCGCGCCTTGCGCTCGGCCAAACAAACCATGCTAGAAGTCATTGGCCGATCACTCGAAGACGCGCTGCGCCTCGAAGCGCTCTACGGATATTCCAGCGGCGATCCCGCCGATATCCGCACCCGCCTCGCCAGCTTCTTCGCCCGCTCCAACCCCGATCCCGACCCCGATCCCGACCCCGATCCCGACCCAAGCTGATCGGCCTATCAGCAAACACATCACCCTGTCCCCCCCTGGCCCACCCTGGCCCACCCTGGCCACTAACAACGACCCACCCCGCCCACCGCCCCACTTTACCGATTGCGCGTTCAGCCTGCGCAGCCTATAAGTTCGCGTCAATCGCGCGCATTTTTCATGGCCGGGCGGCGGTCATCTTGCGCAGCAGGGAGGCTCGATGGCAGCAGACGCCCCGGCAATCTTGGCGCAGATTCAAAGCCTGTTAGGCGATCTGAGCGTTGCACTTTCCAATCGAAATGACACGCCCGCGCCCAACAAACAAGGCCTCGCGCCCGTCCCGCCCGATCATCCCGGCAGCGAGCGCGTCTATCACGCCCCGCCCCTCACCTACCGGGTCAAAAACGGCGTCACCCTCGCCATTGATGGCCAGCGCCCGCATTGGGCCACAACCAACGCCACGGGGGCGGCCATCCTGCGCGCCTGCTCCGGCGCCAACAATGCCGCCGACATCGCCGATATTTTATCCCGCCGCTTCGACATCCCCGGCGATGTCGCGCTCACCGATACTCTCGCCTTCCTCGACGCCCTGGAAGCGGTCGAATTCGTGCGGCAATCACCCGCGCTGGAGCCGCAATATCGCGGGCGTGATAGCGCGATTGATCTCGGTCGCCTCGCCGATCTTTACATTTTCGTGACAAATGACTGCAATCTGCGCTGCACCCACTGTTATGTATCGAGCGGCGATTATATCCCGCCGCGCGAAATGCGCGCCGATGAAATCCTGGCCCTTGTCGATTCCGCGCGCGATCTGGGCGTGCGCCGATTCCTGATCGCCGGCGGCGAGCCATTCGTGATGCGCGATATTTTCAAAATCATCAGCCACATCACCGCAGAAAATGATCTGGTGGTTCTCACCAACGGCATGTTCTTCAGCGACAAAATGATCGAGCGCCTGCGCGCCAGCCTCGGTCGCGGGCGGATCTCGTTTCAAATCAGCCTCGATGGCCCAGACGCCGAAACCCATGACCGCGTGCGCGGCGCAGGCACCTTCGCCAAAACCATCCCCGGCATCCGCCGCGCCGTCGAACAAGGGTTCGAGGTCACCATCTCCACCGCCGTCAACCAACATAATCTGCACGGCGTCGCCGCCACCACCCGCTTCGTCGGCAGCCTCGGCATCAAAGCCCATCATATCCTCGCCATGCAGGAGTTTGGCCGCGCGATCGATCATAAGCTGGAATTACTGGTCAGCCCCGCCGAACTCACCAAAGTCATGCGCGATTGCCGTCAAGTCGGCGATGAAATCGGCGTCGTCATCGATAACGATGCCTCATTGCGCGTGCGCACCAAAGGCAAGCGCGGTCGCAAGACCGATCTTTGCAGTTGCGGCTGGGATACGCTCGCCGTGTTCAGCGATGGCCAGGTCTATCCCTGCGTCTGGCTCGCCGGCGCGCCCGGCATGGCCTGCGGCAGCGTGCTCGACCAATCGCTGGAAGATATCTGGCGCCACGCGCCCATGCTCAAGGAAATCCGCGCCGCCTCGGTGCAAAACAAAGAAAACTGCACAAGCTGCCACCTCAAATTCATCTGCGCCGGCGGCTCCCCCTGCTCGTCGCATTTCGCAAGCCTCGCCAATCAAGGGCGCAGCGATCTGCGCGCCGCCGAACCCTATTGCGAGACCCTGAAGGATGTCACGCACGATATGCTGTGGGAGCTGGGATTGGCCGGAATCGCAACCCCGGTACCAACAGCCGGTTATCAAAAACCACAACTCTTCAACGCCATGGAAGGCGAAGGTGCGGTCTGCGCGCACCCCAACACCCGCGCGATCGACCGCGCCTTCGAGGTCGGCTCCTATCATTGCGTCTGCGTGCTCGAGAGCGATGTCGCCGAAGGCACCTCACTGCCCGCAGCATCAGAAGCCGCCACCGAGCATCGCGCAGCGGTGAGCTTTGATGCCATTGGCCGCGCCTGCGTCGAGCTGCTGTTGCCCATGGCCAAACAAGTCCGCGCCCTCGATCATGGCCAAATTCTCGAAGTCAAAACCGATGATCCCGCCGCCCGCGAAGATTTAGGCTCCTGGTGCCGAATGAGCGGCAACGAATTGCTCGATCGCATCAAAGGCGCAGGCTTTGAACGCTATTACATCCGTCGCGGCAACGGCCCATGAGCACCCCAATCGCCGCCACCAGCCGGATCGATGCCGGCGAGACCAAATGCGGCGAACTCCTGATGATGATGCATCGGGAAATGAAAACGCTGCAGCCCGGCGACATTCTCGATGTCTGCGCCTATAGCGCGGGCAATCTGCTCGATGTTCCGGCATGGTGCCGGCTCACCGGCCACATCTTGCTCGCCATCGAGCATTCCGAACCGGCTCATTTCTACATCCGCAAGAAGGGATAATTCTATGGCCAAAATCGTCGTCAGCATCACCTGCGCAAAAGACAATCCCGACAAAGCCACCGTCGCCATGGTCATCGCCAACGCCGCCCTGGTCTCCGGACAAGACGTGGTGGTGTTCCTCAGCACCGAAGGCGTCTGCCTCGGCGTCAAATCCTACACCGATGATATGAACGAGGAAGGATTCCCGCCCATGCCGGAACTCATGTCCGGCTTCCTCGATAACGGCGGAACCATGTGGGTCTGCACACCCTGCTTCAAAAAACGCAAATACGCCGAAAGCGACCTGATCGAGGGCGCCAAACTGGTCGGCGGCGCCACCCTGATCGAAGCCCTGGCCCAAGGCGCCGCCAGCATCAGCTATTAAATCAACAGGGGTTTAGGGTGAATCAACCGATTCACCCATTTTCCCCTTTCACACCCACCCCCTGTTATGCCATGTTAGCGAAATGGAGCAGGTCACTAACCCTCTCGGGCAAATTCTCGCCGACCGCTTCACCGCGATCGCGCACATGCTCCGCAAAACCCTCGGCGCCCCCGACTACGCCCGCTTTAATCTTTCGCTCAAGTGGGCCGTCTGGCACCGTATTTCCGCTCTTTCGCTCCGTTTCCGTTCTCTTTCCTGCAATCCCCGCCCCATCCGCAAACGGAAACCCGGGGCGAAATCTCAAACCGCGCCGGAGCCAGCGTCACAGCCCGGCACGGCCAAAAGGCGCGAAATTCCGGGGCAAAAAGGCTGGCTGCTGCAAACCTTCCCCGGCCATCACATCCCCTATGTGCGCGGCCATCTGATCCGCTTCCTCGAAGACCCAGACTTGTCGCTCCTCCACACCGCAAATCCCCGCATCGGTCGCGTGCTACGCCCGATGTGCCACATGCTCGCGATTCCGCTCCCCGCTTACCTCAAATTACCGCGCAAACCGCGCCCACCTCGCCCCAAACCACATCGCAAACCAGCGCGGCGGAGCGAAAAACCGGAGCCGTCATTTTACGACTACATGCTGGCAAAATACCCTCCCGCTCCGCCACGCCCGACGCTTCCCGGCCATATCTACGCGCCACCCGCCCGCGCAAAAATCAATTTCGAGCGCTAGGAGTGAAATTGCGGCCATATCGTTCCGAAGTAGAAACGAAAATGGAGCGGCGCAAAATTTAGGGGGCGGGCCGCGTTAACACCCGCGCAACTGTGCGCAGGATCGCAACAATGGCGCGGATCGTGCCGCTCAACGAGCCGGCCACTTTGGAGGTGCCACCGGCGCGGCGGCGATAGGGCAAGGGGCGTTCAAGAATCCGCAGCCCCAACGCCGCCGCGCGTAACTGCATTTCGATGTTCCAGCCATAGCCCATTTCGGTAAGACCAAGCCGGTTCAGCGCATCGCGCCGAATGGCGCGAAAGGCGCACATATCAGAATAAACCACCCCGTAGCGCGCACCCATCACCCACCCCGCCATCCGTCCGGCGAGCAATTGGTGCCAAAGCATCGCCCCTGGCTCGCGCTCCCCCTTGGTGCGCGAGGCGAGGACAAAATCATGGGTGCCCGCCATGATCGGCGCGGTCAATTCACCGAGCAAATCGCCCCGGTCTGCGCCATCGCCATCCAGAAACACAATAACATCACACGCCGGATCAGCCGCAGCCGCCCCCAGCGCGCAGGCCCGGCCATAGCCGCGCCCGGCATCCAGCACCAGCGCCCCCGCCGCACGGGCTTTGGCGCAGGTATCATCAACACTGCCGCCATCCGCCACAATAATCTCGCGAACCATCGCGCGCGGCAATTCGCCAATCACCCCGGTGATGGCAGAAGCTTCATTCAACGTTGGAATCACCACCGCGATCCGCGGGTCAGCTTTCATAGGCTCCAGCGTAAGCCGCAATTCCGGCAGGGTGCCGGCGGCGCATCACCAAGCAACGAAGCCCGAAATTGCTGATAGGCCGGGCCGTTGAAAATCTCCGCCAAGCTCTGGGTCTTGGCATCGCCAAGCGTGTAATTTTCATAGCCACGCGCCGAAAACGGCGCGATGCAGCAGGGCAAAGCGCGGCCATGGGCGGTAAAATACATCAACGACCAAGGGCGGCGGCAGAGCGACCACGGATTTTCCCCTGCACCACGCTGCAAACTCAAGCCCGGCTCAACCGCCCCCGACGCGTCAAGCCGAACCCCGCGCTGCTCGGCCAGTGCCATCGCCGCCGCAATGGCCGCTTCATCGCTCTCACGCGCCCGATCAAACAACGCCTCATCCGCCCGCGCCAACCCCCGTCCGGTGTCATCAAAAACCAAACGCTGCAAATACACCGTTGGGATTCCAATATCGGCGGCCAACGCCACAAAGCGCGGCAACGCCGCAATCGTCTCTTGCAAACCCGTTAGCCAGAGTGACAATTGCGGCGTGGCGTGGCCCGTCTCCGCTTGATACGCGACGAAGCTGCGCAAATTACGAACGATCCGATCAAAATAATCCCGCCCGCGCACCTTCTTAAAATCAGCCGCATCGGCCGCATCCAGCGAAACCCGCAACTCATCAAGCCCGGTCGCGGTCAATGCCTTGGCATGGCGCTTGGTCAGGATCGTGCCGTTAGTATTAAACAACACATAAACCCCGCGCGCCTTGAGATAGCTGATCATCTCCGGCAACGCGTCAACCAGCATCGGCTCACCCACACCATGCAGCACCGCCCGTTGCAGGCTCGGCACCTGATCAACAATGCGCCGGAACAGCGCCATATCCATATCCGCCGGCGGCTCCAGCGCCTCAAAGGTTCGCGGGCAAGTCTCGCACAGCAGATTGCAGCGATTGGTCACTTCAAGATACAGGCAAACCGGCGGCGCTTCGGCAATCGGCTGGCGCTCGATCGCCACATTCTCGAAATAGCGCTGCGGGCTGGCGGTAAATCCGGTCATGGGGCCTCAATCTGTCGCGTCAAAGGGTTTCGCAAGCGCAGTCGGTATCCCAGAATCAAGGTCGGCAAAAACACCAACGCCGGCCAGATGAGTTTACTATGCACCGGGTCAAGATAGAGCAAGAAGGCACTCGCCGTCAGGTATAGACCAGCGATTGTCGGGGTAATACATAACGGCACCACCAGCCAGATAAAATACCACGGATAATGCGGCGTCATCACCAGCGTCAGCGCCGTCGCTAAAAAACCAGCATCAACCGCCAAGCGCCGCGCCCGTTCCGCTTGATCAACCGGCGGCGGCGAGAGCCACACACGCAACCCCAACCAAAGCAACCCAATCGCCGCAAAGCCGAGATACAGCTTCCCCATAATCGGTGGCAGCGCCATCAGCTTCTTCAGCGGCAGCAACCAGAAAATACCAATACCATCGGCAATCCCCTCCTGATGCACGTAGCCAGGCAGGAAGCCGAGCACATGCATGCCAATATCGGCATAGGGCGCGTAGAATAGAACGATCAGCCCGAGCATAATAACCGGAAACCGCCAAACCTTCGGTCGCCATAAAGACGGCATGATCGCGAGTGGCAAAAACTTCGCGAGCACCGCACCGGTGAGCGCCGCCGCCGCCCAGCCCGATCGCCGATGCGCCGCCGCAAGCAGAGCCATTGCCACGAAAGCCACCACAATGGCATCGACATGGCCGTTACCAGCGATCTCCCAAATCAACAAAGGATGCCAAGCGTAAATCAGAATCCAGCTCAATGGCCGGCGCGCCATGCGCAGCAAAGCGAGGAGGGCCAGCATCGCCACCAAGTCAAAACCCGTCATCGCCAAACGCATCGCCAAAATCGACGGATTGATCCGCGCCACCAGCGCAAAAATCGCCTCGGCCACCGGCGGATAGATGGTGCGGGCGGTATGTTTGCGATTGATCCCCGGATAAATCGCTGGGGTCCGCAAAAAAGCGAGCTGCGGCGCGTCAGGCTTGTAGCGATACGGGTTGATCCCCGCATCCTGCACCATCCCGTCCCAGACATAACGATGAATATCGGTGGAGAGAAATGACGGTGTCGCCAGCACCACCGCACGCATCGTGAGCGCAAGACCAATAATCACCAACAGGCTGCGCCGCGGCAACGCAACGCGGCACACCAGCCACACCGCGATCCCATATAAAATGCCCTCGGCGGCCATCAGCATCACAAAATCGCGCAACAGCCCGTTAGAGCCGATACCAAGCTGGCCGGGAATATGGAGCGATGCGGCAATGACATCGAGGCCGATCAGCATGACGCCAATCAGGGTTAGCATGATCAGTGAAAAACCAGTTGGCGCCCCCCGGGCGGCAAGGTTCATGCCGCCAGCCCAAAGCGCTGCAGAACCAGGGCGCTGCACGGCGCAACCTCAGCGCCTGTTGCAAGCGCCACGGAGAGTCGCGTCAACGCGGCTTGATCATCAATATCATACCAGGGCGGCAGCATGGCGCACTCAAGCCCGATCGCGGCCGCACGGGCGCGCGTTTCCGCCGCAACGATTTCAGTGCTCCAATGAATATCCCGAAAAATCGCCGCATGCGCTGCCTTCAAGCCGATCAAATAATAGCCACCATCCTCGGCAGGCCCCAGCACCAAACGATCACCGGGGCGGGCCAGCAGCGCCGCCGCTTCAGCCAGCACCGCCGCCGGCAGCGAGGGGCTGTCCGCGCTAATCAGGCAAACCCCCGGATGGCCCTGGCTAAGCAGGCTGCGGGTCGCGTGCAGCAGGCTGCGGCCAATCCCGGTCACGCCAGGATCGTCGATCAAAGCGCCATCCGCCAACACGAAATCAACATCATCGCCAACAATCGTGCGCATCAGCGCCTCACTGCCCACCGGCATATAAGCAATGTAAGGCTGAACCGGCACCCGGTTCGCGACCGCCCGCACCACAGCGATGCTGTCCACTAAAAAGCTTTCGCCAAGCTGCGTCGCCTGCTCTTGGGTTAATGGCGGAACCAGCCGGGTCTTGACCCGCCCGAGCTGCGGTGCCTTGGCCATGACGGCAAAGGCCAGTCGCTGATCCTGGTGCGTCGCGCCATCAAGCAAGAAACAAACGCCTCAATTGCGCCGACCGCGATGGGTTCGCATTCAGCGCGTCAGCCCCCAACACGCGACCCGGCGGGTCGAGCCAAAACAACGCCATGATGATCAGCAAAAAGAAATAGGTCCAAGGCCATTCACCCGGCGTGGAGTATTCACCCAACCATAAATTCACCCCCATCAAAATGCCGAGCAACGCGCCAAACCGCGAGAAAATCCCCAGCATCAACGAGACCCCAATCGCCACTTCGAAACCATAAACCACCGGACCGAAGAAGCCGATATTGGGCAGCACCAAATCCTTGATCAACAATGATTGCAGCGGCACGGCGGCATGCGCCACCTCCTGCTTCATCCAATAGATCAACCCGCCCTCTTGGGGTGGAATTTTCCATAGCGATTGCTGCCACCACATTGTGCCGGTGAAAAACCGTAGGATCAGAATGCCCAACGCATGACCGGTGCGCTGCGCCGGGTCGCGTCGCCAAACCATCACAGCGATGCCAATCGCTGCGATCAGCAGCAACCAGTAAATCAGCGTAAACACGCTTGGCTTGGTCAGAAAGCTAAAGACATCACTTATAGGATTCGGGCGCATGGTAAATCCTCTGCATATCGACTGTTACGGGATAAGGCGTTTGAGGGGATTAATCTAGAGCTATTCGTTAGCCATCGCGCACCAACGCTGGCGCGGCGGACAGGGTATGATCCTCGGTGCGGAGCAGGGTGTTGCGATCACCCGTAATCAGCCGGGTGCCACGCCCCAACGTCAGGTAAGCCCAGAACCACTCGATCATCACACTCAGCCGGTTCCTCGCGCCCGCCAGAAACAGGACATGAATTCCACCCCAGAGCCACCAGGCCAGCGGCCCCGAAAGCTTGATCCAGCCAAAATCCACCACCGCCGCACGGCGCCCGATGGTGGCAAGGCTGCCCGCGTGCCGATACCGGAACGCAGGCGGCGGCGCCTTGCCTTCCAGCCGCGCGCGGATCACCGCCGCCACATAATGCCCGCCCTGCTTTGCCGCCGGCGCCAGACCTGGCACCGGCTTGCCCTCCCATCCATGGGCAAGCGCCGTGTCACCAATCGCAAAAATCTCGGGCTGGTCAGGCACCGATAAATCCGGCCCAACCACCAGCCGGCCCGCCCGGTCCGCCGCAGCGCCGAGCCAAGCCGCCGCTGGCGACGCGGCAACACCAGCCGCCCAGAACGTGGTGCGGCACGCAATGCGCTGATCACCAACCAGAAGCCCATCGCGATCCACCGCGCCGACCATGGCATCCGTCCGCACTTCGACACCGGCGGCTTTAAGCGCTTGCGCCGCAGCCGCCGACAGCGATTCCGGCAGGGTCGGCAAAACGCGATCGCCCGCCTGAAACAAAATCACCCTGGCCTGCGCCGGATCGATCGCGCGGAACTCCTGCGCAAGCCCATGGCGCGCTAACTCAGCGATGGCACCGGCCAGCTCAACCCCCGTTGGCCCACCGCCAATAATTGCAAAGGTGAGCAACGCCTCGCGCTCATCCGCGTCCTGCGCATTCTCGGCCCGCTCGAAGGCCAGGAGAATGCGACGGCGCACATCGGTGGCATCGTCAATCGTCTTCAGCCCCGGCGCATAAGGTTCCCAAGCATCATGACCGAAATAGGCGTGCTTCGCACCGGTGGCGATAACGAGCGTGTCATAGCCAATCGAATCGCCATCCGCCGTGCGCACCCTCTTCGTCAAAGGATCGACGGCCTCAACCCGACCAAATAAAATTCGGGCATTCGCCTGATCGCGAAACAGGCCACGGATCGGCACGGCGATGTCAGACGGCGAGAGGCCCCCCGTTGCGACCTGGTAGAGCAGCGGTTGGAACAAATGATAATTATGCTGGTCAATCAGGGTCACCGCACAATCGCAAGTGCGGAGTGACTTCGCCGCTGCGATGCCGCCAAACCCGCCCCCGATGATCACGACCCGATGCTGCGCTGTGACGCTGCGCACGGCACCAGACCATCGGCGCTGCAGGTGCGGCAGCAGCCGATCCATGATCACCCCATCCACCGAAAGGCGGCCAGGACCATAAACCGCGATCACCACCACCAACAGGGTTCGTGCCAATTGCACCGCCGAAGGGTCCACCATCATCGTCATCGCGGCAACACCCAGCAGCGGCAAGGCCGCCACGCGGGTGAGCAGACCGAGCGCCAGAACCAACGCCCATGCCATGCTCCCCGCCGTCCCAAACTCGGTCACCACACGTGCAGCGAGGGTCAAACGCACCGCCAGCAGCATGATTGGCGTGCCAATCGATTTCAGCCCACCCAACACCCGGCCGACAAGGGCCGCAAAAGGCAACGCCGTGTCAAAAATCCCGCGCGCCAATGCCCGATCAAGCGATAACGGCCCAGCGCCGACAATCAGATACCATCCGAACAGCAGAGCCAGATCAAGCTGAGCCAAGGGTGGCACACCATGCGCCTGCAAAGCCTGGATGATGACGAGAGCCATTGGCAGCGCAACAATCCGGGTGCCAAGCCCCATGGCCAGGAGCGGCGGGCCGAGAATCTCAACAATCGTCACCGTAGGATGCGCGTTCATCCGCAACATCGGAAAGGCACTCATCGACCCACCCAGCGACCCACCCATCGACGCGCCCATCGGCGCATCGCTGAACGAGCGCGCCGCCGCCGGCAGCCAAACCAGTTGGGCGAGCCAAAGACGAACCGTCAGGTCAAAAAACGGCGCGATGATCGATTGCGTGAACCGGAGCACAGCACGCCCGCGCTCGAACGCGCGCATCAAGTCAACAACTCTGTGCTTACCGCCAAAGCTCTGGATCACGCCCCACTCCGATCATGCTCATCGCCTTCATAAAGACGATGATGACCGGTCAGGATGCCTGCGTCGAGGTATCAAAACGATACCGCAAAGGCATAGTCACATCAGCGGCGCGCCATCACGCCATGACCTAGACGGATCAACCCGTTAAGGCGCGTGCGGTCACGGTGAGCAGCGCCAGCGCGTCATGCGCGCCGTTGCCCTCGCCTTTTTCGAAATCACCCTCAATCTGGGCCATCTGGTTGGTAACATGGGCGAAACATAACACCGCCTTGTCGCGCGCCTCGGCGAACGCGTAAAGAGCGGCGGCTTCCATCTCAACGGCCAGAATCCCCGCCGCGCGCGCGGCGTTGACCGCCGCCTCGGTTTCGCGGAATGGAGCATCGGTGGTCCAACTCGCCCCTCGATATACCGACAATCCCGCTGCATCCAACGCGGCCATCGCGGGTCCGGTCAGGGCCGGGTTCGCCGCCACAAAGGGCGCTGCCGGCAGATAATGATAGCTCGTGCCCTCATCGCGCAGCGCCTGATCGATCAGCACAAAATAAGGGGCAGGACCGCGTGCGATGATCTGTCCCGCCGAGGTTAGGCTGATTAACAGGCGGCATCCTGAGACAAAGGCTTGTTCAGCCACGAGCACGGCAAAAGCGCTGCCAACCGCGCAGCCGACAATGCCAAAAGTGACGCCCTCATGGGTGAAGGTGAACATATCGGTATGATAACAAGCCCAGTACGGGCAGCGCACCAGACGGTTGGCAGCACGCAGCGCGCGCACCAAATCACCATCAGGATCAAGCACACAAATCTCAGGGATCGGCCCGGCGTCGAGATTTTTCTGCCGCCTTGCTTCGCGCAGCAGGTTTTCCGGTTGAAATATTGAGGGCGCCGAATAATTCTTGCCGTGCAAAAGCGGGAGTTTCTCTAAGTCCATGGCCAATCTCTATCTCTGGAAAATGAAACGCACAGCATGGCAGGTCAGTGGCGATACCATGCGCCATCTTATGCGGCGATCCAAGCTGTGGCAAATTCGTTGCCGTAATAACGACACGTTAACTCCAATAATTTACCAAGCCAAGCACCGCCTTAGTCAGCGTCTCGCCTCGCTTGATTGAGCGTGAGGTCCAGCGCCTCGTGGAGCGACAAGGTGGCCCCTTGCGCCATCAGCGCGGCGCGAGTTTCCGCGGGCAGCGTGCCCGCCACCGCCGCCGCTTCGAACTGTGCCATCAGCGCATCCCACACCCGCTGCTCAGTGGGGTCCATGGTCTGTTGATGCGCGGCGTAAAAATGCGCGGTGTGTCCGGCGAGTTGTGCCGCGCCCGCCAGCGCGCCCGCCCGTGCCGCCAGCAGCGCCAAGCTGCCGGTGAAGCACGCGCCGATCAGGTGATCCTCCATCTCGATGACCAAGGGCACCGCCTCCCGCGCTGCCTGCGAAGCCGCCGCATCATCTCCCACCAGCAGCGCATAGCTGGTCAGGTTCAAAAGGCTGTTGGTGAGAATCCCCCAGTTGCGCCCGGTGCGGCTCAGAGAAACGTTGCGCTTTGCGCTCGCGATCGCATCACCATAATTGCCAAGACTGGCCTGGAGTTCAGCGAGGTTGACGGAGACATTGAGCACCCCGTTCTGGTCGTTGAATTTTTCATGAATCGCCAAAGAAGCCGCATAATCCCGGCGAGCCACTTCCATCGCCGCCGCGTCCGAACTCGCGAGATGTTGATACCGCGCGAGATCGTCCAGCATCCCCGCTTTGATCAGGTTTGGCTTCATGGTCGGCAACATCGCGCGCGCCGCTTCGGCAGAGCGCCGCGCCCCAGCCTCATCCCCCGCGCGGAGGAGCAAAAATGCAGTCGTGGCCGCTGCCGACCCGGCCAAAGTGCTGTCTTGCAGCGTCTCATACAAAGTCCGCTCTGTCTCAGACGCGCTCGCCTGCGCCCGCGCACCCGCAGATTGATCGCCTGACAGAGCACTCCAGAGCCGGGCCGCATCTTTGGTCGGCGTGTCCGGCGTCAGCTTGGTAATCGCTTCTCGCGCAAAAGTGAGAAAAGTGGGGGTCGCGAGCAAAGCCTGCACCCGTAGCGGCCCCAAGCGCGCCGCGAGGGCAATCGCAATCGCGTCATCCCCCGCATCGCTAAACGCCCACTCCAGCGCCGCCAGCAAATTCTCAATCTCTGGCTCCACCGAAGCCCGCCAAATCAGCGCGTCGGTATCCGGAGCACAATCCCGCGCCGCACCAAACAATGTGACCATATGCTCAGCATGGGCCCGCTGCAAAGAAGCTGTCTCGCCCGCCTGCGCCAAGGCTTCCAGCGCATAAGCCCGCATGCTGTCCAACAGCCGGTAGCGCGGTTCTTCGCCCGCCGCCGGCAGCCGCGTCACCAGCGATTTATCCAGCAGGCTCGCCACCAAATCCAGCACTTCCAGCGCCTCAATTTCGCGCCCCGCCAGCACCGCCTCCGCGGCGGAAAGGTCAAAACTGCCCGCAAACACCCCCAGCCGCCGGAACGCAATTCGCTCCTGCTCGCTCAGCAGCGCAAAACTCCAATCAATCAGCGCCCGCAACGTCTGCTGTCGCGGCAAATGGGTGCGCGCCCCACCCGTCAGCAGCCGGAACCGATCATTCAGCCGCGCCAGCAAATCCTTTGGCCGCATCATCCGAATACGCGCCGCCGCCAACTCAATCGCCAAGGCAATCCCGTCCAGTCGCTGGCAAATCGCGGCAATATCCGCCGCATTATCCGCCGCCAGCGCAAAGCCCGGCTGCACCAAATTGGCGCGCGCCACGAATAATTCGATACCGGCATAGGTCGCAGCATCCGCAACCGTCATCCCCGCAATCGCGTCCGGTTCCGGCACCGCGAGGGTGGGCAGAGCAAAACTTTGCTCGCCCGGCACCCCCAGCGGGCTGCGGCTGGTGGCCAGGATCGTCACACCCGGATTGCGCCGCAAAACCGCATCCGCCAGCGCCGCCGCCGCCTCAATCAAATGCTCGCAATTATCCAGAATAATCAGCATCGAGGCCCCGCGCAGCGCCGATGCAAATTGCTCCGCCGCATTCCCGCCGCCGCTGAGCGTGATGTTCAGCGCCGCCGCCGCACTCGACGCCACCTGCTCGCCCTGGCTTACCCCCGCCAGCTCCACCAGCCACACCCCGTCCGCATAGTTCTCCAGCGCCTCTGCAGCGCTCTGCAGCGCGAGTCGGGTTTTGCCAATCCCGCCAGGGCCCAGCACGGTCACCAGCCTGTGCCGCGCCAGCAGGCCGCGCACATCCGCAAGCGCGCCCTCCCGGCCAATCAGCGTGCTCGTCTGCTCGGGCAGATTATGCGGCCTGGCATTCAGCGTCCGCAGCGGCGGAAACCCTGTCGCCAATCCCGGCCCAGTAAGCTGGAAAATTTCTTCACCTTGGCCCAGATCCTTCAGCCGATGCATCCCCAGGCTCTGCAGCGCATAAGGCTCTGGCACGCCACCCGCCCCCGCCACCGCCGCCGAGACCAGAATTTGCCCACCATGCCCCGCCGCCATAATCCGCGCGGTGCGCACTAAAGTCAGGCCAAAATAATCATCATCCCGAAATTCCGCCGGCCCGGTATGCACGCCAATGCGGAATTTTAACCCGCCCACCGCCGCAAAATTTTCTCCGCCCAAGCGCGTCTGCAGTAAGGCTGCCGCCGTCAGCGCCGCCTGCACCCCCGCAAACACCGCGCAGCCACCATCGCCGGTGGTCTTGAATACCGCACCGCCCGCCGCCGCCACCCCCTCGCGCAGCAGCGCGTTATGCCGCGCCATCGCCGCCCCCATCGCATCCGGATAGCGCACCCAGCGCTGGGTGGAGCCTTCAATATCGGTGAATAAGAACACGTCAAGCGCGTCCGCACGCGCATTAATATCAATCAAATGACCCATCAGGCTTCCAGTCAGCGCGGCGGCATGAAATAATGCCCGCGCCACCATACCGGACGCGTCGTTCGCGAGGCAAACGAAAATGAGAGGTCAGCGACGACATGAGGGGCGCAGAAGACGCAACGCATGTTCCGCCCGAAATGACATCGCCTCGCAGTCCGATCATTCCGCTACAGTCGAGTCAACGCGTTCTCGCTATGGACCGATGATAT
Organism: Acidiphilium sp. MT5; assembly: GCF_054767495.1. Classification (NCBI taxonomy): domain Bacteria; kingdom Pseudomonadati; phylum Pseudomonadota; class Alphaproteobacteria; order Acetobacterales; family Acidocellaceae; genus Acidiphilium; species Acidiphilium sp. MT5. Next base: position 2,423 of record NZ_BAABMR010000015.1, on the reverse strand, counting down.
CGCCACCCTTGCCGCCTGAACAATCGCATCGCGTCAAACCGCGCCTCATCCGGTCAACCTAACAATGCTTCAATCATCCCACGCTCGAAACCTATCGCAGATTGCCCTGTTTGCCACCACAAAGTGCGGAATGACGCAGAACTTGGCCCCGATACTGGCATAAATGGCACGCCCGGGGGCCGGTAATGCCAGAACTTGACCGGCGCCGACTGATGCACCCGCACCTGCGCCGCTGCCATACAGGCCGCCCGCGGAGACATACTCGAAAGGATTGTATTGCAAGCCGACCAGATTATCGATCTCGACCTGCAGTGTTAGAAGCTTCAGATGCCCTTCCAATCCATCAACCGGAACGTAGGCTTTGGCCGACAGGTTGATGACCCCATAAGGCGCGATGCCGAGATTGCTGGTAATGTTCTGGCTATCATCATACATTTTTTGCGCGCCGACATATTGGTAGACAACGCGCGGTTCAATCAGCGTCGATCCAACAAACACCTTGTAATATGCGCCAATATTAAACGTCATATTCGGCGTATAAGAGACAGGCACCCCATGAACCGTTCCAGCGGCGTTCGTGAAATCCTTGAAAAATGCGTGGGTAAATGCCGCATTCGCAAAAACGTGCAAATTGGCGACCGGAGAGCCATCAGCGTAGATGTTTGCACCGTTGTAGACCGACGATCCGAACGCGATGAGCGAGCCAAAACTTGCCAGTGCCGTCGGCAGGGTTTCGTGTGAAAATGCTAAATGATAAAGATTGGCACCCGCCGAAATGTCACGCGCCATGCCAATCCGGTCCCAATGCAGCTTGGCACCGATCTGGTAATCATCACCCTGTTCAAGCTCGACATTGGAGGCTGCGATCGCGACATAGGGTCCGACGCCGCCACCGTTTTCCGGTTCGCGATAGGCCCGCGCATAGCTTCCATAGATCGCAAGCCAGGGCTGCACCCGCCAATTAATGCCAAGCGACGGCTCGACGCGTGAAAACGTCTTGCCTACGGCTGTCGGCGGAAAATTCACCGCGGCCTGATCCCCGCCCGGATTGAGTATATATGCCTCCGGAAACGTTACGGACTCATTCGGGGTAAAATTAATCGAATAATTGATGAAACGGACGCCCGGCGTAATGGTGAGATTCGGAAGCGGGCTAATCGCATCCTGCACGAAGGCTGCACTATCGATCTGGCGGAACGTATCGCTGAAATATGGGCCGTTGGGTATCGACGCTGAGCCGACTGCAGTCGTCGGGAACGGCGCGCCGGCAAATCCTAGATTTGGATTCCAGAGATCCTCCTGCGAATGATATTTATTCACCTGCACGAAGCCGCCGACATCGATGTCATGATACGCTGGCTTGAGATTGAACCAGAATTTATCGCCAAACAACCGGCTGTAAGGGGAGTTGGTCTCCTCAAGGGTGGTGCTGCCAGGCGCATAATCGTGTAACGGGGTCAGATGCAGGCGAGATTCGCGCACGAAATAGGTCAAGTTATGGAACGTCGTGATTGCGTTTAGATCGAGCGTGAGTTTGCCGTAGGCGAGTGCGATCTGGTTGCGGTCGACCTTGCGGTTCACCGAACCCGGGAGAGCCGTATAATAGCCCGTGGTCGCCTCGCTGTACGGCGCACCCAGTTGCTCGAAACCGTTGATCGAGACGCCGGGGATCGGCGTCAGCGGGATGGCGAGCGGCCGATACGCGGAACTGCGCGCCGCATAACCGCCGATGCTGAAACTGCCACCGTCGAAATTCCGTTTTGCCTTGAACAGATAAGAGTAGTTGTTATTCAGCAGCATGATCGCCGATGATTCCCCGGCATCGACCCGATGGGCAGGGAAGCAAAAAACAGCCCCAAAGGACCGTTCTAACCCACTGATTTCCTTGATAAAATCTGGAGCGGGCGATGGGATTCGAACCCACGACCCCAACCTTGGCAAAGTGGCCGAAAGGAATGCGCTAGAGTATCCGACGCTCTTCTATCCCACTATTAATTATTATTTTTCAATATGTTCATTATTAAGCACTCTGCCGTCGATATCCAAAAATATCCTCCGACTTTTTTCAAAATGCTTGGAATCAGCTCTGGAAGGAGGTAGAGTGGGCGACTTCTAAGCAAATTTCCTGTAGGTAATTGATATGACTGGAGAAAAACTGACAAAGCGTTTTGTCGACGCGCTCACCGCTCCGAAACCTTCCAGAGTTGGGGTCAAGGTTCGGGAGCGCTTCGTGTGGGATCGCGAGCTTAAAGGCTTCGGCGTCCAAGTGATGCCGACGGGTTTGAAAAGCTTCGTCTGAGCTGCTGCCGGTTTGATGGACACCATCCTAAGCCGAATCTGCCATTCGTTCGAATTCCATAGGACTGAGATATCCGATCGTCGAGTGGCGGCGTCGTGGATTGTAGAACCGCTCGATATAGTCG